>JAIXQE010000017.1 GCA_027485815.1 Opitutaceae bacterium | reverse complement strand
CTTCGGTTGCAGCTGGAGGGCGCGTTCCACCAGGGGCAACGCCGCGGCCGGCTGGCCGGTCCGCGCCAGGTTGTCGGCAAGGTTATTCAGGGCAGCGGGGAAGTCGGGCTTCAGCTCGACGGCGCGCCGCGCGTGCGGCAACGCCGCGCCGGGGTCACCCCGGGCGGCGAGTTCGACGGCCAGATTGTGTTGCGCGATCCAGCTGTCGGGGGAGCGCTCCAGGGTCGCGCGGTAAAGTGCGACGGAATCCGCGTAGTGGCGGCTCTGCACCCAGGTCAGGGTTCCGAGCCCCGCGACGAGCACCGTGCCCGCGGTCAGGACCTGGGGACGGCTCCAGGTGCGGATCCCTCCGTGGACGGCCCGCGTCAGGCCGGCGGCAAGGAGCGCGAAGGCGGCGAGGCTGGCGAGGTATTGGAAGTGGTCCGCCACCGGCGAGAAGAGGAACGGGTAGACGTTGAAGAACCCCAGCGCCGGGAACAGCAGGCCGCCGAAAAGCAGGGCCGCCGCGAGCGGTCCGCGTTGCCGCCGGGCGTGCCAGGCCAGCCCGGCCAGCAGCAGGAGTGCCGCGCCGGCCGGCAGGTAGTGCGCGGCCCGGGAGGGGTCAGCCGACCACGGCGGATAGTGGAACGCGAGGTTCGCGGGCCAGAGCAGCGTGCCGAGGTAGAACCAAAGGTTGCGCCCGGCGAGCAGCGTCCGCGCCAGCAACCCCTGCTCAAACCCCGCGCCCTGGGCGCCGATGCCGTTCCGCTCGAACCAGACGGTGAACAGCCCGGCCGCCACGCCCGCCACCAGCCAGGGCAGGAGGGGCCGGACGTCGTCGCGCCACGTGAGCCGGCCGCGCCGCCACCAGGCGATCACGAGCAGGGCCGCGGGCAGCGTCGCCGTCACGGTCTTGGTGAGCAGCGCCGCGAGGAACCACGCGCTCGCCGCGGCGTAGCGCGCGGGACGGCGGTCTTCCTCATACCTCAGCCACGCGAGGGCCGCCGCGAGGGAGCAGAGCGTGGAGAGGGTGTTCTTCTGCTCGGCGATCCACGCGACCGATTCCACGGCCACCGGGTGGAGCGCGAAAAGGAAGCCAGCCAAGGCGGCTCCGGGCACCGCCAGCCGGCGCAGCAGCCGGATCAGCAGCCATGCCGACAGCGTGTGCCACAGCACATTGATCAGGCGGTAACCGAGCGGCGCATCGCCCCAGAGCTGATGCTCCAGCCAGAACGCGGAATGCAGCAGCGGGTAGTACTGCTGCGTGGCGCCCGGCTCCGTCCAGATCCGCGCCAGCCCCGCCCAGGATTGCAGCGCGGGACTGGTCACGTGGCCGGCGTCGTCCCAGAGGAATCCGCCCGGCAGGCTGGGCGCGTAGGCGAGGAGCGTCGCCGCCAGCAGCAGCCAGAAGAGCGCCCCCGAGGCGTCCCGCGGCGTTTCCACGCCGGAACGGCGGGAGGCGGGCGGAGCGGGGCGGGCCGGCGCGGGCATGGGGGCGAGCTGAGGCAACGACGGCGGCGAACCGGCGGCAAGACGGATGGGTGAGGCCGCTGCCACCGCGGCCAAGCAAAACGGCCGGCACCCGGGGGTGTCGGCCGTTCGATCCCCGGGCGCGGGCCCGCGGCTACAGTTCGAAGGCGACGCTCAGGATGAACTGGCGCGGGTCCATGATGCGGTAGGTCGCGGCCCGGCCGTCGAAGAAGGCCTGCGTCTTCTGGAGTCCGCCCCCGCTTTCCTGCGCGTTCTTCACGTTGAACTGGACGTTCGCCCGGACCCGGTCGCGGAGCAGCCGCAGCCGGTAGCTGGCGAACAGGTCGACGTAGACCTGCTCCGCCGAGTAGATCGGCCGGTTCGGATCGAGCTGCAGGATCTTGTTCTGCGGGAGGGTGAGATCGAGGCCCGGCGTGTAGCCGAGGCCGTAAAAGCCGATCGAGCCCTTGCTCTCGTAGCGGAGCGAGCCGCCCACGCTCAGGTTCCGCAGGATGCGGTGCTCGGTGAGGCCGGCGAGCTGGTAGCGCGTGTTGAACTTCGCGGAGTACTTGCGGATCTGGGGCCGGGGCCGGCCGATCAGGGCGCGGAACACGGCCATCGGCGCGTCGACGTTCACCGCGAAGTTGTCGGCGGCCGACTGGGTGGCGTTGTAGCCGGCCACCGTGTTGAAGGGCGCACCCTTGATGTGCCACCAGAGCAGGTGCCCGGTCGGGCCGACGGGGAGATTCACCGGGCCGGTCGCGTAGGGCGTGGTGACGCCGCCGATCGTCTGGGTCGTGCGGGTGAACCGGGGATCCTCGAGCGAGGTCCACAACGGTATCCGCGCCGCGATGTACTGGTCCACCGCGGCGCCGGCCGCCGTGTTGATCGATTCCGTCTGGGTGACCGATCCGCTGATCGTCCAGAACCGGCTCGCGTTGTAGTTGACCTCCACCTCGTGGCCCTTGGAGCGCGCGTCATTGACGGCGGCGTAGGTGGCGGCGGTGGCGATCGCCTGGAGCCCTTCGTACTGCTCGACCGGCATCTGGATCGCCCGGGCGACCTGCGCGTTGGTGGCGGTGCCGCCGGTGCCGAGGCCGCTCAGCCAGGCGGTGGTCTGGCTGCGCAGGTTGTAGGAATCGTTCGCGACGAAGCCCTCGTAGCGCAGGATGCGCTGGGCCATGGTGGAGATGTCGCCGTTGCGGAGGTCGAGCTGCTTGGTGTCGAAGCGCGTGTAGCGGATCGACAGCCGGCCTTCCAGCAGGGTCAGCCAGAAGCCGACGTCCTTGCTCTTGCCGCTCTGGTTGGGCAGCGGCTTGAGGAACAGGTCGTACGCGGGCCCCTGCGCGATGAAGTTGTCCGAGAGGTTGTAGGTGAGGCTGAGGCCGCTGACGGCCTCGGCGAGGAACCGGCCCACGCCGGTGCGGCCCTCGGTCCGGAAGGCCGCGAGGTCGCGGAACGGCCGGGCCACGACCGACGCCGTCTGGGTCTTCCCCTCCGCCACGCGCCACGGGCCGACCCAGCCGCTGGAGGCTGCGAAGTCGTACTCCCGGAGGTTCGGGGTCAGCAGGGCGAGCGGGGAATTGCGGACGCTCACCTGATCCTCGCGCAGGCCGAAGGTGCCGACCAGCTTGCCGGTGAGGAAGGTGCTCTGCAGCACGCCGCCGGAGGTCTTCACCACCGAGTTGAGGTTGTTGAGGCCGCCGCCCTGGCCGGGTGTGAAGCCGACGGCGGACACGTCCTTGAGCATCGCGTTCGACGCCGGGCCCCAGACGAACGGGAGGCTGACCCCCTCCGGGAACAGGCTGGGGGCGTACTGGATGCCGCCCCCCGGCGTGCTGCCGACGTAGTACTGCTCATTGAGCCGGCCGTAATTGCCGGGCACGATCGCGGTCCCGTTGATCAGGTAGCGGGGATCGGTGTTGGTCACGGTCTGCAGGGCGAGCGGCGTGCCGGCGTACTTCTGCTGCCAGCCCTTGTCCGTGCCCAGGGCGGTGTGCCGGTAGGTCCAGTTGTAGTTCTTCTGGTCCTTGTATTCATAGTACCCGAGGAGCTGCTGGGTCCCGAGCCACTTGCTCCAGCCCTTGTCCTGGGAGAAGTCGAGCCGGTAGACGGTCTGGGCGCGCGCGGTGTCCCACTCCAGGGGCTTGCTGCGCAGGAAGGGCTCGCTGCTCCGCAGGTAGGGCCGGCCGAAGTACGGGTTGGGCGTGCCGTCGAGGAAAACCTGGTTCACGTCGACCTGCAGCTGGCCGACGTTGCTGTTCACGCTGGCGGGCCCCATCGGCTGGTTTTCCAGCCGCTTCGCCTGCTCACGCATGAAGGTGACTTGCGCCGCGAGGGTGTGCTTGGGCGTGGTCAGGACCATCTGGTCGAGCTGGACCATGAAGGTGTCCACGTCGTCCCAGGCCTTGCCGTTGCCCGCGAGGTTGATGTCCGTCCAGTCATAGATCGACCGGTCGTTGATCGGGCGGGCGACCGCGTTGTACAGCGGCTGCTGCGCAGCGGTGTAGGTTTCCGCCGGGCCCATCGTGAGCAGGCCGATGCCCGCGGCCGAGGCGGCGAAGGGATCGGTCACCGAGAACGTGTTGCCCACCGGGGTGGCGGGGTTGGCGGTGTAGCGCGCCATCGTCCAATAGGGGGCCTCGCCCGGGGCGCCGATGAGGAAGGGGGAGCGGCTCTCCGCGCCCCCGGTGAAGAAGCTCGGATTGGCGGTGTAGGGCGTGGTGCTGCCGGGGACGTTGCCGTTGCCCAGGACGGTGCCGTTGGCGAGGGTGACGAGGCGGGTGACGGGGTTCCAGGCGGGCTTTCCGGCGCGGAGCCAGTCCGTGTAATAGTCGCGGGGGGTGGTGAAGTTCGGTCGGTTCGAGGCGTTGCGGTAATTGTACCAGGAGGCGGCCAAGGTGGTGTTGCGGAACGGCTGCGCCTTCACTTGGAAGCTGAGGCGGCGAGCGTCCTCGCCGGACGGCTTGCGCTGGAAGGCGGTGTGCTGGTTGGCGTAGCTGGCGCGGACGGCGAGTTTGCCGTTGAGCAGCTGCCGGTTCAGGTCGAGGGCGGTGCGCCAACCGCCGTAGCTGTCGGCGCGGAATTCCAGCCGCGTGAAGGCGCGGGAGAGGTTGGCGGTTGCAGGAACCTGATTGACCGTGCCGGAGGCGTTGCCGAGGCCGAAGATGTTGGCGTTCGGGCCGCGGCTGAGTTCCAGCGAATCCATCCAGAGCGGGTCCACCGGCACGCGCCCGGAGGTCTGGATGTTGTTGAAGGCGATGTTGGCGTTGCCGATGCCGCGGACGCGGTTCGCGTTGTTCGGATTCAGGCTCACCTGGTCGACCACGGCGCCGGTGCGGTCGGTGTCGAACTGGGAGTACGAGTTGGTGCCCTCGGTGCTCGCGAGGTAGTCGAACACGTCGTTGATATCGAGCATCGCGAAGTCCTGCATCTGCTCCTTGGTCATCACCGTGATGGACTGACCCAGGTCCTCGATCTTCGAATTCAGGCGGGTGCCGGACATCGTGTTGGACTGGAAGTAGCCCCGGGCCTCCGAGACGACGGTGAACGGGCTGAGCTCGACGATGTCGCCGCCGGTCCGGGATGCGCCTGTGCTGGCGACCACGGGCGGGGTGGCGCTGCCGGCTTCCGTCCGGGTGGGCGCGGGCGCCACTTGGGCCGGCAGGAGCGAAGTCAGCGCGGTCGCGGCGAGCAGGGTGAGCGGGAGCCGGGTGGGGGCGGTCGTTGGAGGCATGGAGGATGGCGGGGCAGGGCGGTTCAGGGGGCGGGGCAGGGGTTGCCGCACGCGGGATGCGAGGGGAGGGGAATCGACGTTGGGGATGTGGGTCAACGATTGGGCCCCGCGGCACGGGACTATTTCGTCGGACGGTCCGGCGGGCACCCCGGCGTCGGGCGCGGGGGCGTTGGGTCCGGAGTCCTGGAAGCCGTGCGGGGACGCCTCAGCGGGCGGCCTTGGGCGGACCGGAGAGAAAGACGAACGTGCCGCGCTTGTTCGCGCTCACGAGGTCGGGGATGCCGTCGCCGTCGGCGTCGGCCGCGACGAGCTGCACGCCGATGCCCGAGGCGGCGTCGATCTGCCGCGGTTCGAAGCGGACCCGCCCGCCCTCGCGGCGCAGCAGGAAGGCGTGGATCACCGGGTCGGCGTTCGGCTCCGCATCGCCCTTCGGGCCGTGCGCCCACCAGCGCTTGCCGGTGACAAGGTCGGGTAGGCCGTCGCGGTCGAGGTCCGCGAGGGTCACCGCGTGCAATTGCGAGAACTGCACGCCGCCGAGCTTCTCGTCCGCCTTGGTCGAGGTGATCGGATGTTCCCGGAAGGTGATCGCGCCGTCGGCCGCACGCACCTGTTCGAACCACGAGAGGCCGTAGCCGTGGGCGTCCTTGGCCGAGACTACGTCCGGCAGGCCGTCGCCGTTCACGTCGGTGACGAGCATCTGCGAGCTGCCGCGGCCGGGCGCGAAGGGGAACGGATGCCGTTTCCAGACCGGGTCGCCGGCGAGGGAGGCGGGTTGTTCCCACCAGGCGTCCTTCTCGAGCAGGTCGGGGCGGCCGTCCCCGTTGAGGTCGCCGAAGCCGAGGCCGTGGGTGAAGCGCTGCCACTGGCCGGGGGGCGAGATCGGATGGAAGGTCCACGGGCGCGTCGGGTCCTTCGGGTCGGGCGTGGCGTAGCCGAGGCGCATCAGGCTGGAGCAGATGAGCACGGGCCGGCCGGTGCCGAGCAGGTCACCGAAGGTCGGCGATTCGTTGTCGACCGGCAGGTAGACGACCCGCCGGCGCCAGGCGCCGCCCTTGGCCCCGGGGTTCTCGTACCACGACGCGTCGACGCCGGGGAAGCCGAGCACCAGGATGTCGGCCCAGCCGTCCGCGTTGAAGTCGTGGGTGAAGGCGAAGAAGTTGTCCGAGTACCGGAGCGGATCGAACGGCGCGGCCGGGTAGAATTCGTGGCGCTGCCGGAAGTCGGGTCCCGCGTACCAGTAGGGGCCCGCGACGACATCCATCGTGCCGTCGCGGTTGAAGTCGCCGAAGGTGGCGCCTTCGGCGAGGAACTGGTCGCTGAGCTGGAGCTTGCGGTAAGGGGCGAGATCGGCGGCGGCGACCGTGACGGCGCAGGCGGCGAGGAGGGCGGCGAAGCGGGGCAGGGTGGGGGTCATGCGGGGGGATCGCCGCCGCCGCGGAGCGCGGGTCGGCGTCGAGGTTGCCCTGTTGATGGGGATTCGCGGTCGGTTCGTAAAGCTCCGCGCCGGCCGGGCCGCGGCCCGGCGGCGTAGCGCCCATGGCTTCGATTTTCCGGAGTACCCAGAGGAGGCGGTAGGGAGGGGGCCTCTGCCATTGCAGGTTGCGCCGGGAGGCGTTTCATCGCGCTCCTTCCCCATGAACCTCCCCGTCTGGCGGCGCGCCGCCTCCGCCTTGCTCCTGCTGGCCGTCGTCGGTGATGCCCGCGCCGCCGCGCCCGGCCGGTCCGCGCCCCCCAACGTCCTCTTCATCGCGGTCGACGACCTCAATGACTGGATCGGGCCGCTGCGGGGCCATCCGCAGGTGAAGACGCCGCACCTCGACCGCCTCGCCCGGCGTGGGGTCACCTTCGCCAACGCCCACTGCGCCGCCCCGCTCTGCAATCCCTCGCGGGCCGCGGTGTTCAGCGGCCTCCAGCCCTTCCAGACCGGCGTGCTCGCCAACGACGGGGCGGCCATCCGCACGGCGCGGCCCGATCTGGTGCTGCTGCCCCAGCATTTTCAGCAGGCCGGCTACCGCACCTTCGGCACCGGAAAACTCCTCCACCAGAAGGGCACGGGCTCGTATGAGACGGAGTTCTACCCGGAGCAGCGCTGGAGCCCCTTCGCCCCCGAGGCGACCACCTACACGGCCGCGGAATTGCCCTCCAAGGGTTCAGCCAATCCGCAGCACCACACCGTCCTCAAGGGCCGCCCCGTCGTGCTCCCGCTCAACCGGATGCCGAGCGACCGCGCCGCGGACTCGCCCAACGGGGAATCCTTCGATTGGGGACCGCTCGACGTCGACGATGCCGACATGGGCGACGGCCAGATCGCCGACTGGGCCGTGCAGCGGATCCGCGAGCAGGCGCAGACGCCCACGCAGCCGTGGTTCCTCGCCGTGGGTTTCTACCGTCCCCACATCCCGCTCTTCGCCCCGCGGAAGTATTTCGATCTCTATGCCGGCCTCGACATCCAGCTGCCCGCGGTCCGGGCCGACGATCTGGATGACCTGAGTGACACGGGTCGCCGCTGGGCCCGCGATCCCGTCACCGCGGGCTCCCACGCCTCCGTCGTGAAGCACGGCCAGTGGAAGGCCGCCGTGACCGCCTATCTCGCCTGCGTCTCCTTCATCGACGCCCAGGTGGGCAAGCTGCTGGCGGCGATCGACGAGGGCCCGGCCGCCGGTAATACGGTGATCGTCCTGTGGGGGGATCACGGCTGGCACCTCGGCGAGAAGGAGCACTGGGGCAAGTGGACCGGCTGGCAGCGTTCCACCCGCGTGCCGTTGATCGTGGCGCCGCCGCAGGAGGGTGCGACTGCGGCCTTGCCGCGCGGGGTGGTCTGCGCCGCCCCGGTCAGCCTGATCGACCTTTACCCGACCCTGATCGACCTGTGCGGGGTGGCGGCGCGCCCGGGGTTGGCGGGCGAATCGCTGGGGCCGCTGCTGCGGAATCCGGCCGCCGCGTCCGAGCGCCACGTGGTCACCACCTTTGATGCGGGCAACTATGCCATCACCGGCGCGCGTTGGCGCTATCTCCGTTATGCGGATGGCCAGGAGGAGCTCTACGATGCGGTGAACGACCCCCACGAGTGGACCAATCTGGCGGGTCGGCCCGAGGTGCGGGCGGTCCAGCAGGCGATGGCCGCCAAGGTTCCGGTCGTCGACGCGAGCGTGGGCCAGGCCGCCAAGGCGGCGGGCCGGGCGGGGCGGAAGAAGAAGGTCGAGGCCCCGTAGTTCCGGCGGGAGGATCGGGTTCGCGCTGGATCGCGCAGGCGTGCGGATGCCGCTCCCGCTTACGCGGCGGCAACCGCGCGCGGTTGCACTTCCCGGACGATGCGGGGGCTGAGTTCCCGCGGGTCCACGGATAGCTTTGCCTCGGTGCGCCCCGAAACGTGCACTGCCGGGATGACCGATGGACCGAAGCGGGAGGTGGTGTGCGCGGATGCGATCCCGTGGCTGCGGGAGCGGGGGACGATCCCCGGCGCCTGTGTGATCACCTCGTTGCCGGACGTCTCGGAGGTCGGCCTCGCCTTGCCGGCCTGGCGGACGTGGTTCGTGGAGGCGGCCCGGCTGGCAGTGGAGGCGGCGCCGGCCGAGGGGGCGGCACTCTTCTTCCAATCGGACATCAAGCGCGACGGCGCGTGGATCGACAAGGCGGCGTTGGTGCTGCGCGCGGCCGAGGCGGCGGGGGCAACCCTGTTGTTCCACAAGATCGTCTGCCGGCGGCCCCCGGGGGCGCTCACGGCGGGCCGGCCGGGCTTCACGCACTTCCTGGCCGTGTCGCGCGCGCTGCAATGTCCGGACGTGTTGCCGATTCCCGACGTGATCGTGGATCCCGGCGAGCAGCTCTGGGTGCGGGCGATGGGGGTGCGGGCGGCGGGGCACGCGGTGCGGTTTGCGCGGGACGTGGTGGCGCCGGCGTTGGGGCGGGCGCCCGTGGTGGTCGATCCCTTTTGCGGCGTGGGCACGGTGCTGGCGGTGGCCAACGCGCACGGTCTCGACGCCCTGGGCGTGGAGAAACACCGGAAGCGGGCGGAGCAAGCGCGGGGGATCGTGGTGCGGCCGGAGCCGGGAGATGGGGCGGAGCGCGGCTAACGAGCTCCCCGAGCGTGCGCCGCCGGAATCCAGTCGACGCTCCGGGCTGGACGCGGGAGGGTCTCAGGACCCGCCGATGCCCACCCAAACCTTGGTCGTTCACCGGATGATCCGCGCCACGCCCGAGGGCGTTTATCGCGCGTTCGTGCTGCCGGAGGCGTGGGCCAAGTGGCTGCCGCCCCACGGGTTCGCGGCGCGGGTCGAGGAGATGGAGGTGCGGGTGGGCGGCCGCTACCGGATGACGTTCGTCCACCTCGCCACGGGGGACGCGCATTCCTTCGGCGGGGAATACCTCGAGCTCGTTCCCGGGGAACGCCTGCGGTATTCCGCCCGCTTCGACGATCCGGCACTGCCGGAGGAGATGCAGACCACCCTCACGCTGCGGCCCGTGGCGAGCGGGACGGAACTGCGGGCGGTTCAGGAGGGGATCCCGGAGGTCATTCCCCTCGCGGCCTGTCAACTCGGCTGGCGGCAGTCGCTGGATTTGCTGGCGCTGCTCACGGAGCCCGAGCGCGGCGGCTGAGCCGGGCGTGACAACCCGGGCCGGGGGGTGGCAGCATGGGGCATGCGCCGGTTATCCCTTCCCCTGCGACTCCTCCTCGTGGCGCTGCCGGCCCTGCCGGCGCCCGCTGCCCCGACTCCGACCCCGGCGCCGCGCCCGCCCAACATCCTCTTCATCCTCACCGATGACCAGGGCTGGGCGTCGCTCTCGTGTTACGGCGGCCGGCGCGTCCTGACGCCGCACCTCGACACGCTTGCGCGCGACGGCGTGCGTTTCACCGACGCCTACGTGATGCCGCAGTGCACGCCCACGCGGGCGGCGCTGCTGAGCGGGCAGCACAGTGCGCGCAACGGGATGTGGCACGTGATCCCTTGGTATGGCTCGCCGTGGGCGCCGGTCCGGGAGCCGGCGTTTCGCGAGCAGTTTCCGCGCGAAGGCTTCAACCTCGCCAAGGGCCTGCGGGCGGCCGGCTACGCCACGGCCATTGCGGGCAAGTGGCATCTCACGACCGGGGCTGACGGAGACTACACGTCACTCCGGCCCGAAGCGGGTCCCGCCTACGGCTTCGACTTCGTGGCGCCGCGCGGGCCCGGCACGCAGAACGAGGGCGACAAGTGGGTGGATCATCTCACGGACCAGACGCTGGGCTTCATCGCGCGCCATCGCGATCGCCCGTGGTTCGCTTATCTCGCGCACCACACCCTCCACGGCAAGGTCTCGGCCCCGGCCGACTTGGTCGCGAAGCACCGCGCGGCCGGGGCGCCGGAGGCCGGTTTCCACCATGCGACCTACCTCGCGGCCCTCGAGCATCTCGACGCCTCGGTCGGCCGCCTGCTGGCCGGCCTCGACGCGCTGGGCCAGCGGGAGCAAACGATGGTGGTGTTCACCAGCGACAACGGCGGCGTCGACACCAGCTGGGGGCCGCCCGCGATGAGTGGGGATCCCGCCGATGGCTCGGTCCCGCTCCGGGTCCGCCTCGAGGAGTACGATCAGGCCCCGCTGCGTTCCGGCAAGGGCACGCCCTACGAGGGAGGCATCCGCGTGCCCTGCCTGGTGCGCTGGCCGGGCGTCGCCCGCGCGGGCCACGTCAGCAGCGAGCCCATCCACGTCATCGACTGGCTGCCCACGCTGCTGGCCGCCGCCGGGACCCGCGCGCCCGCAGGCCACGTGGTGGACGGCATCGACCTGCGGCCGGCGCTCACGGGGGGCACGCTGCCGGCGCGCGCCCTCCACTGGTACCTGCCCTTGTATGACCTGCGCTGGGCCGCGACGCCCTGCGCGGTGGTGCGGGAGGGCGACTGGAAGTTGATCGAGCACTTCGGCGACTCGTTTGCGTCCGACCTGAGTTACCGCCCGGGGCGTCGGCTGGAGTTATACCACCTCGCCTCGGACGTGGGGGAGACCGAGGACCGGGCCGCCGCGGAGCCCGCGCGGGCCGCGCGGATGAGCGCGCAACTCCACGCGTGGATCCGCGCGATCCCCGCCGAGATTCCCGGTGCGAATCCGCACGCGGACGCCAGCCGGCGCTTCACGGAGTCGCGGGTGAAGCAGCCTTGGAACCATTGAGGCGGCGGCGCGGGGAGCGCGCCGAGGTCGTCTTGCCGTCGAGCCTTGGGCGATGCAGCGTAGGGCGTGGTCGCGCTGCTTCGCCCCGTCCTCTGGCTCCGCCTCCCGCTGATCCTTGCCGCCGGCTGGGTCGGTCCGCGGGTCGCCGCCGTGCCGGAGCCCGCGCCGGTGACGTGGACCGTCGACGGCGTGGCCCGCGAGGGGCTCCAGGTGCTCCCCGAGAACCCGCCCTCCACCGGGGCGCCCGTGGTGCTCGTGTTCCACGGCCACGGCGGCACCGCGCGGAACGCGGCCCGCTCCTTCGCGCTGCACCGGCACTGGCCCGACGCGATCATCGTCTACCCGCAGGGCCTGAACACGCCTGGTCGGCTGACGGACCCCGAGGGCCGGCGCCCGGGCTGGCAGCACGCGGCGGGTGAGCAGGGGGACCGGGATCTGAAGCTGGTGGACGAGATCCTCGCGCGCCTGCGGCGGGAGCGGCGGATCGATGAGCGCCGCATCCACGCGACCGGACACTCCAATGGCGGCGGGTTCACTTACCTGCTCTGGGCGCAGCGGGGCGCGGTCTTCGCGTCGTTCGCGCCGTCCGCCGCGGGTGGGGCGGCGCTCCCCGCCGCGCGTGATCGCCTTGAGCCCCGGCCGGTGCTGCACGTCGCGGGGCGGGCGGATGCCCTCGTGTCGTTCGCGGCGCAGGAGCGGACGATCGCGCGGGTGCGGGAGGTCAACCGGGCGGGTCCTGGCGAGCCGTGGCCACCGGGAGGCACCTATCATCCGTCGCCCGTGGGTGCGCCGGTGGTCGCGTTCGTGCACGAGGGTGGCCACGCGCTCCCGGCGGCGGCACCGGCGCTGATCGCGCGCTTCCTGCGCGAGCATCCGCGGCCTCAGGGCCCCTGAGCCCTGCTCCGTCGACCGCGGCGACGCGTTCCGCGCTGGACTTGCCGGAGTTTCCCCGGGGATGTTGGCCCTATGCCCCGCGGTCGCCCCGCCTTCCTGCTCCTGCTTGCCCTCGCCTGGGTCCTGCCCGCGGCGACGGCGGCGACGCGGCGCGAGTTGGAGTACGCGCGGGTGGGCGAACAAGTGCTGCGGCTCGACCTGCACCTGCCCGCCACGAATGGCAACCCTGCGCCCCTGATCGTCTGGGTACACGGCGGGGCATGGAGTCGCGGCTCGCGGAGCGAGCACCCCTTGGCCCCGCTGGTCGCCCGGGGTTGGGCGGTTGCCAGCGTCGACTATCGCCTCACCCCCGTTGCACCCTTCCCGGCGAACGTCCACGACCTCAAGGCCGCGGTGCGTTTCCTGCGCGCCCGACACGCGGAGCACGGCCTTGCGCCGGAACGCATCGCGATCGCCGGAGCCTCCGCCGGCGCGCACCTGGCGGCCCTCGTCGGCGTCACCAACGGGCATCGGGAGCTCGAGGGCGAGGTGGGGGAGCACCGCGACCAGTCGAGCGCGGTGCAGGCGATCGTCAGCTTCTACGGGGCCTCGAACCTTGAGACCATCCTCGCCCAGTCGACGCCGTATGGCCTGGGGGTCCGCATCCCCGCGCTGCAACTGCTCCTGCGCGGCCAGCCCGCGGATCAGCCCGCCCTGGCGCGGCTGGCCAGCCCGGTTGCGCATGTCGGGCTGGGGGACCCGCCGCTGTTGTTGCTGCACGGGGACCAGGATCCGCAGATGCCGGTGGCGCAGTCGCTCGAGCTGCTGGGGGCTTACGAGCACGCGGGCCTGACGGTCCGCTTCGTCCCCCTGCACGGGGCAAAGCACGGGGGCCGGGAATTCTACGACGAGACACGGCTTGCCCTCGTGCGGGAATTCCTCGCCCGCGCCGGCATCGCGCCCGCCCCCCGGTCGTGAACTCAGCGCCGGCCCTTTGGCCGCGCGAATTTCCTTAACCTCCGGCCTGGCTGGCGCGTCCCTCCTTGGCCCCATTCCCCCTGATGAACTCGCTCTCCTTCCGCCTCCGCCGCGCGCCGTGGCTCCTCGGCTCCCTGATGCTGCTCGCCTTGGCCGCGCACGCCCAGGTCCGGCCTCCTGGTGGCGGGGGAGGTGGTGGCGGCGGAGGTGGGGGCGTGGGCGTCCCGGCCCAGCCCGCGATCATCGCGCCCTCCGGGGTGCTCGTGGGGGTGCCGGTCGGAGCCACCGTCAACCTAGGGCAGGCCGGGGGTGGACAGGCCGGCGCCAACGCGACCTACCAGTGGAGCGTCACCGGGGCGCGCCTGCTGAGTGATGCCCGGGCGGCGGGGGCCCAGTTCGTCGCCGAGGCCCCGGGGCCGGTGGTCCTGGCCGTGGTGGTCACCGTGGGTGGCAACACGGTGAACCCCACGCTCGAGGTCACCGCGGTGGCCGGCGCCGCGGCCGGGGCGATCACCGTCCCCGCGACCGCGCCCGCCGGCGACGCGCCGGTCACGGCCTCGGTCCCGCCCGCCGAGAATGGTGATCGCACCTTCCGCTGGACCTTGGGCGGCGGCGCTACGCTGCTCAGCGGCCAGGGCACCAACACGATCACGTTCCGCGCCGGCGCCGCCGGGCTCAAGGTGGTCACCTGCACGGTAAACCTGCGGAACCTCGTCAACGTCCCGCTGCGCGCCTACCTCGTCGCCGCCGGCACTGGCGCCCCGGTGGCGCTGACGGTCAACGCGGGCTCCGGCGGCGGCACGTACCCCGGCGGCTCCCGGGTCGAGGTCATCGCCGACCCGCCCGCGCCCGGGCAGGTGTTTGACCGCTGGACCGGCGACGTGGCCCTGCTCGGCAATGCCCCCCTCGCGGTCTCCCTGCCCCGCGCGACGATCACCGTCCCCGCCGGCGCGGCCACGCTGACCGCCACCTACCGCGCCGCGGCCACGTGGACGCCGCGCGTGATCGAGAACTTCAATCCGCAGCCGCAGGCTGGTCCCAACAACACGACCACGACGGTCGCGACCACCGTCCGCCACTTCGTGCCGGCGAATGCCGCCGGCCTGGTGTTTCTCCTGCACGACGCGGGCGGCTCCGGCGCCGACTGGTTCGAACGGCCGCAGCCGCTGCTGCTCGCGCGCGACCTCGTTGCGGCCGGCTACGGGGTCGTTGCCCTGAACAGCCTCAACCGCAACGCGGGCGTCTGGGCCGCGCAGGCGACGCTGGCGGCGAACCTGGACGCGCTGAACCACGCCGCCGCCCACGCGCGGCTGGTCGCCGACGGGGCGATCGCCGCCGGCCGCCCGGTGTTTCTCCTCGGGCGCGGCAACGGCGGCGGGGCGGCGATCCGCTACGCCGACTTCCTCGCGACGGCCACGCCGGCGCGTCCGGTGAAGGGCGCCGTGTCCTACCTTAACCCCGGCCTCGAGGCGCTCGGCGTCACCTCGCGCGTGCCGCAATTCTTCGCCCTTGCGGCCAACGACGACGTCGAGGGGGCCGCCGGCGTGGCCGAGGCCCGCGACCGCAGTGAGTTGCTCCTCGGCCGCGGCATCGCCTCCGCCGCGGTGGCGCTACCCGTGACCCCGCTCTACCCGGCGCGGCTGCGCGCGCTCGCCGTCAACGGTACCGCCTTCACCGCCGCCGACGCCCAGGCCGCGTGGACCGCGTTGCGGGGGGCGGGCTGGGTCGATGAAAACAGCTACGTGCGCACCTTGCCCACCCGGGCGGCGCTCAGCGCCGCGTTGCCCGAGGCGCTGCGCTCCCGGACGGCGGACCTCGCCGCGGAAATCGCGGTGGCCGCGGCCGAGCGGGAATTCTTCAGCGAGGCCAACCCGCGCGTCGTGTCATTCCTCAATGCGCGCGCGGCCGACACGCCCGTCGCGCCCCCGGGACGGCTCGTTAACCTGTCCACCCGGTCCGCGCTCGTCTCCCTCGATGATTCCCTCGCACTGGGCTTCAACGTCTCGGGCACGGCGCGGGCGACGCTGCTCGTCCGCGGCATCGGACCCGCGCTGGCCAAGTTCGGGCTGGCGGGCGCCTTGCCGGCGGCCCGACTGGAGCTCAACCGCGGGCAGACGGTCCTCCAAGCCAACGAGGGCTGGGATCGCCTGGGCGGGGCCGCCTCCGCCGCGGAGATCGCCGCGGCCGCGGCTTCGGTGGGCGCATTCCCGCTCGAGCCGGGCGCGCGCGATGCGGCCCTCCTGATCACGCTCGATCCGGGCACCTACACCGCGACCATCCGCGGCGTGGGCGGCGCGACCGGCGACGTCCTGGCGGAGATCTACGATGTCAGCCGCAACGCCACGCGGCTGACGAACCTCTCGACCCTCGCGCGGATCAACGCCCCGGGTGACCTGCTGATTCCGGGCATCGTCATCGCCGGCAACAGCCCCCGCGCCCTCCTGATCCGCGCGGTCGCGCAGGGGTTGCGCGACTTCGGCCTGCCCGAGGACGCGGTGCTCGGGGACGCGCGGGTCTCCGTGCTGGCGGGAAGCGAGACGGTCGACGTGAGCAACAACTGGGCGCAGGTGAACGGGGCCGCCCTGACCGCCGCGTTCCCGGCGGTCGGGGCCTTCCCGCTCCGGGCGGCCAGCGACGCGGCGCTGCTCAGCGCGCTCGCCCCCGGCAGCTACACGCTGCAGGCGGGCGCTGCGCCGCTGCCGGTCCAGCCGCCGGCGAACTTCGTTCCGCCCAACGCGACCGGTTCCGTGCTCGTCGAGGTCTACGAGGTGCCGTGAGCCCTGCCTCCGCCGGCCCGGCCCCGGGCCGCGTCGCCGCTCGACGACGCGGGGAACGTCGGCCACCGTGGCCGTCGCGATGACTTCCCCTTCGAGCGTCCCCCCGCCCCTGCGCGTCGGCATCATCGGTGGCGGCCTGGCGGGCCTCTCCACCGCCGCTCACCTCCTGCTGGCGGCGCCGGACGATTTCACCGTCGAGATCCTCGAGGCCGCGCCCTTCCCCGGGGGCCAATGCGCCTCCTGGCGGGACGACCGCGGGCGGACCCTCGAGACCGGGATCCACCTCGCGTTTCCCTGGTACCACAACCTCGCGGCGCTCGCGGCGGCGATCGGCCGGCCGCTCCCGCTGCGGGAGACCGATGGCAACTACTACGTCTGCAACGGCGCGACCGGCCGCGTCGATACCCTCCTCGCCGGCAAGTCGGTGCTGAAGACCCTCGGGGGCCTCGCCACCTTTCCCGGGCTCACCCCGGGGGAGCGCTGGCAGTTGGCGCGGCTCATCGGGCGCATCCTGCGGATGGATGACGCGGCCGCGGAGGCCCACGATGGCCAGACGGTCGCCGAGTTCCTTGCGGCGCAGGGCGCCACGCCCGCGCTCGCGCGGCAGTTGGCGCTCGCGGCCGTCACCATCCAGGGCCTGCGGCCGGAGGAGGCGGGGGCGACCTCCTTCCTGAAGTTCCTGCGCACGATGTACGGCAGCACCGGCCGCTTCGACACCGCGTTTTTCGGCGCGCCCCTCGGGGATGCCCTGATCGAGCCGCTCGCGGCCTTCATCCGCGCGCGCGGCGGCCGGCTCCAGCTCGGGTCTGCCATCGCCGGCATCGAGGCGGAGCCCGAGGGTCCCGGCGTGCGCCTGCCGGACGGGACGGTGCGCCGCTTCGACCACGTCGTCGCCGCGGTGCCCGGCCACGCGCTGCCGACGCTGCTGCCGCCGGCCTGGCGGGAGCAGCCGCCGTTCGCCGGCCTGCGTGGCCTGCACGAGACGCCGATCGTGACGCTCACGTTGTGGTATGACCGCCGGGTGTTGCCGGATGGGAACGTCTACATCTCGAACCGCGACCGCCGGCACGGGCCGGTCTTCGACGCCGTCGCCGACAAGGCGGACCATTGGCGGGACTGGCCGGGCCTCGCCGCCTCCGGCAGCATCGTGCAGGTGCTCATCGATGCGGCGGACGATGTGGCGGGCTTGGCGGACGAGGCGCTCGTCGCGCGGGCGGTCGCCGACCTGGATCGGTTCTTCCCTGGTTGCCGCGGGGTCCGGCCGATCGACGCCACCGTGCTGCGGTTGACCGGGACCTATTGCGGCACGCGTCCGGGCTACTGGTCGCGCGTGCCCCGGACCGCGGCGACGGGAATCCCGGGACTGTGGCTGGCGGGCGATTACACGACCGGGCCCTACCACTATGGAATGGAGTCCGCGGTGCGCTCGGGCAAGGAGGTGGCGAACGGGTTGCTCGCGCTGCGCGGCCGGCCGGCGCATCCCGTGCTGCGGCCGCGGTACCTGCCGTTCGTGCGCGCGTGAGCGGGGACGGGTGCCTCAGGCGCCCGGCGGGACGACCCGGCGCAGGGTGTAGGTTTCCCCGCCCGCCAGGTCCGCGGCGGCCAAGGTGGGCCACGGGTCCCAGGGGGCGGCGAGGAGCCGGCCGCTGATCCCGTCGCTCCGCGGCGAAAGCAGCCATTCGACACAGTCGAGCGCGCGGGCGAGCGGGGCGGGATCATCGGCGCGCTGGCGCTGGGCGGCCGCGAATTCCGCGGCTCCCGCGACGGCGGGGCCGAGGGCGAGCACCTCCTCCGTCAGCCGGGTATGGATCGCGCCGGGGGCGAGGGCATTGATGTCGAATGGCCGGCCGGATTCCTCCGTGGCGATGGTCTCGACGAGGCGCACGACGGCCGTCTTGGCGGCGCCGTAGGCGGAGAAGTGGGGTCGCGGCTTGGTCGCGCCTCCGCCGGAGAAGCACACCACCTTGGCCCGCCGTTCCGCGCGGGCGAGCAGTGGGGCGCAGGCGCGCAGGGTGAAGTACGTGCCGTCGAGGTTGGCGCGGATGGTCTCGCTCCACCGGAGGGGATCGGCGGCGAGGGCGCGGCCGATCTCGCCTTGGACGCCGGCGCAGGTGACGAGGGCGTCGAGTCCGCCCCATGCGGCCGCGAGTTCCGCCGCGGCGGCCTGCACGGCCGGCCAGTCGGCCACGTCGGCGCGGGTGGCGCGGAACGTCGGCCGCGCCGCGGCGAGGTCCGCCTGGTCGGAGCGCGCCCAGCCCCAGACCGCGTGGCCCGCGTCGAGCAGCCGGAGGGTGAGCGCCCGGCCGATGCCCGTGCTGGAGCCGGTGACCAGGACGCGCATCGGGGAAGGCCGGTCAGCGCCGGCTCTCGTAGACCCAGCGGTTGGCCTCGAGCCAGCGGAGGGTCTGGACGACGCCCTGCTCGATCGTCAGGCGGGGCTTCCAGCCGGTGGCTTGGATGCGGCGGGTGTCGAGGAAGATGAACGGGTTGTCGCCGATCCAGCCTCGGTCGCCGCCGGTGAAGTCGAGCCGCGGGTTGAGGCCGAGCGCGCCGCAGATGAAGCGGATGCTGTCCTTCACCTGGACGAATTCCGGCGTGCCGAGGTTGTAGACCTGGGTGCGGTGGCGGGCGCCGCGGGCGGTGCCGAGGCGGGCGACGTGGAGGATGGCCGCGATGCAGTCCTGAACGTAGAGGTAGCTCTTGCGCTGGGAACCGTCGCCGAGCACCCGCAGGTGGTCGGGGTGGTCGAGCAGTTGCCGGTAGAAGTCGAAGACGTGCCCGTGCGTGTAGCGCTCGCCGAGGATCGAGACGAAGCGGAAGAGGTAGGCCTCGTCGAGCTGGCCGCCCTCGGCGTAGGCGGCGATCAGGCCCTCGCCGGCCGCCTTGGAGGCGCCGTAGAGCGAGGTCTGCACCGGGAAGGCGTCGTCCTCGGGCGTCGGGCGGTCGGGCGTGACGAGGGCCTCCCCGTAGACCGAGCCGGTGGAGGAGAAGGCGATGCGGCGCACGC
The DNA here is from genome assembly GCA_027485815.1 of Opitutaceae bacterium. GTDB lineage: Bacteria > Verrucomicrobiota > Verrucomicrobiia > Opitutales > Opitutaceae > ER46. The sequence goes on along the minus strand of JAIXQE010000017.1, from coordinate 23,052 downwards.
CGTTGGCGCGCATCGCCTCGAGGACGTTGAACGTCGCGATGGTGTTCTGGTGGAGGTCCTTCTCCGGGTGCGACCAGCCGTCCTTGATGTCGGCGTTGGCGGCGAGGTGGAACACGAAGTCCGACCCGGCCATCGCGGCGCGGAGGGCGGGGAGGTCGAGGTTGTCGCCCTCGAGCAGGCGGAATCCGGGGTGGCGCGTGGCGCCCTCAAGGAAGCGGCGTTGGCCGGTCGAGAGGTTGTCCCAGCCGGTGACCCGGACCCCGTCGGCCAGCAGGCGGTCGACGAGGGTGGAGCCGATGAAGCCGGCGGCACCGGTGACGAAGGCGTGCCGGAGGGCCGGGGGCTGGGGGGCCGCGCTCACTTCAGCAGCATGTCCTTCACTGTCTTGCCGGCGGGGATCATCGGCAGCACGTGCTCGGTGTAGGGGACGATGATGTCGAGGACGTAGGGGCCGTCGTGGTCGAGCATCTCCTGGATGGCGGCGCGGAGCTCGCTCTTGCGGATCACGCGGCGGCCCTTGACCCCGAAGCCTTCGGCGATCTTGACGAAGTCCGGGTAGAGGGCGGCGGGGTTGTCGGGGCTGCCGACATTGGATTCGTCGCCAAGGACCGTGTTGCCGCGGACGCTTCCGTAGAAGCGATCCTCCCATTGCACGACCATCCCGAGGTGCTGGTTGTTGAGGATCATCGCCTTGGCGGCGATGCCCTCGATCTTGCAGGTGGCGAGTTCCTGGACGTTCATCACGAACGAGCCGTCGCCGTCGATGTCGATCACCTGCTTGTCGGGGCAGGCGACCTTCGCGCCCATCGCGGCGGGGTAGCCGAAGCCCATCGCGCCGAGGCCGAGGGAGCTGAGGTAGCGGCGGGGCTCGTTGAACCGGTAGAACTGCGCCGCCCACATCTGGTGCTGGCCGACGCCGGTGGTGATGATGGCGTCGCCCTTGGTGAGCTCGAAGAGGACCTGCACGGCCTCCTGGGGCACGATGTGGCGGCTGTCCTCGTAGGCGAAGGGGTGGTCCCGTTTCCACGCGGCGACCTGCGTGAGCCACGCGGAGGTGTCGGGCGGCGTGAAGCGGGCGGCGGTGGCGAGTTCGACGAGCCGCCCGAGGGCGTGCTTCACGTCGCTCACCACCGCGAGGTGGGCGCGCTTGTTCTTGTGGTGCTCGGAGGCGTCGATGTCGATGTGGACGATCTTCGCCTGGGTGGCGAAGTGCCGCGTGTCGCCGGTGATGCGGTCATCGAACCGGGCGCCCACGCAGAGGAGGAGGTCGCACTGGTCGACCGCCCAGTTGCCGTAGGCGGCTCCGTGCATCCCGAACCATTGCAGCGAGAGCGGGTGGGACTCGGGGAAGCCGCCGACGCCCATCAGGGTGGTGGCGACCTGGATGTTGGTCTTTTCCGCGAAGGCCTTCAGCTCGGTGTGGGCCTCGGCGGAGATGATGCCGCCGCCCGCGTAGAGGATCGGTCGCTTCGCCTCGGCGATGAGCGCGAGGACCTGCTGCAGGGTCGCGTCGTTGGCCCGGGGCGTCGCGCTGGCGTAGGGGCTGCGGAACTCCACCGCGGGCGGGAACACCGGCTGGAACTTCGCTTGCTGGATGTCCTTCGGGATGTCGATGATGACGGGGCCCGGGCGGCCGCTGCGGGCGAGGTGGAAGGCCTCCTTGAAGATCCGGGGCAGGTCGTGGACGTTCAGCACCAGGTAGGAGTGCTTCACGATCGGGAGCGTCATCCCGTAGAAATCCGTCTCCTGGAACGCCATCTTGCCGATGTACTTCGAGTACACCTGGCCGGTGATGGCCACCATCGGGATGGAATCCATGAACGCGTCGGCGATGGCGGACACCAGGTTGGTGGCGCCCGGGCCGGAGGTGGCCATGCAGACGCCGACCTTGCCGGTGGCGCGGGCGTAGCCCTCGGCGGCGAAGGAGCCGCCCTGTTCGTGGCGGGGCAAAATCACGCGGACCTTGTCGGTGCGGGCGAGTGACTGGTGGAGCTCCTGGGAGGCGCCGCCCGGGTAGGCGAAGATCACGTCGACCCCCTCGCGGATCAGGCACTCGACGACGCAGTCGGATCCCTTCATTTCGCGGCCGACTTCGGCCTGGGGGAACGCGGCGGGGGAGGTGGTTTCTTTTTTCATGGCGGGTACGGGTCCGGATCGAAACGGCGAGGAGAAGGGGCTTGCCCGGGCGAGGCAAGCCCGCGGAACGCCCGCCGTCGCCGCCGGGCCCGCCGGCTCAGCGGTACTGCCGCCGCAGGTTGCTCGGCAGCAGGCCGAGTTCCTCGCGGTACTTCGCCACCGTCCGCCGGGCGATGGTGATGCCCCGCTCCTGCAGCTTGCCCACCAGGTCCTGGTCGCTGAGGGGGCTCGAGACGTCCTCCACGTTGATCAGGTCCGCGATCATCTCCTTCACGCTGGTGTTGGAGACCGCCGCCCCGCTCTCGGCCTGGTAGCCGGGCGTGAAGAAGTACTTGAGCTCGAAGACCCCGTGCGGGGTCTGGGCATACTTGTTGGCGATCGCCCGGCTCACGGTGGTCTCGTGGACGCCCACGACGGACGCGACCTGGGTCATCGTCAGCGGCTTCAGGGCCGAGACACCCCGCTCGAAGAAATCGCGCTGCACGTTGATGATCTCGCGGGTGATGCGCTCAATCGTGCGCTGGCGCTGCTCGATGGAGTCGATGAGGAACTTGCCGGAGCGGATGCGCTCGCGGAGGTACTCGCGCTCGTCCTTGGACAGGGTCCCGCGCGCGATCATTTCGCGGTAGGCGCCCGAGATGCGCAGGCGGGGGATGTAGTCGCTGTTGAGGGTGATCTTCCAGTCGTCCCCGTCGCGCTCGATGATCACGTCCGGGACGACCGCGCGGTTGCTGTCGTCGGCGAAGCGGCGGCCCGGGGCCGGGTCGAGCTTGCCGATCTCCTCGATCGCCTCCTGCACATCCTCCGGGTCCGCGTCGAGGCGCCGCGCGAGGTCCGGGATGCGCCGGCGGGTGAGGAGTTCGAACTGCTCGGCGAGGATGCGGTGCGCGAGGCTGCCGGAGCGGCCCTTGGCGGCCAGCTGGTGGATGAGGCAGCCGGCGAGGTCCTGCGCGCCGATGCCGGGGGGGTCGAAGGTCCGCAGGCACGCCACGGCCTCCTGCACCGCGCTGAGCGGCAGCCCGGCCTGGAGGGCCACGTCCGAGGGCGACTGGGTGAGGAAACCGGCGTCATCGAGGCAGCCCACCAGATGCCGCATCGCCGCCATTTCCTGGGGGGCGAGGTCCGCGAGCTCCGCCTGGCGCAGCAGGTGCTCCTGGAGGGAGGTTTCGCTGACCAGCGAGTCGAACAGGTGCTGGCGCCGCTCCGCGTCCTCGGCGGTCGCTGGCTGGGCGCCGCCGATGCTCGCCATGTGGTCCCGCCAGTCCTCGTCGAGCTTGCCGAGGATCTCGAACTCCCGGTCGCGGGAGAAATCCATTTCGTCGCGCCGCGGTTCGCCCTCGCCGGCGTCGGCAGGGCGCTCCGCCGCGCCGTCCTCGCCCCCGCCCTCGGGGGCGTCGGCGGGCGCGTCGAGGCTCACGCCGTCGAGCGGCAGTTCCTCGAGGGTGGGGTTCGCCTGCAACTCCTCCTGGATCACCGTCCGCAGGTCGAGGGCGGCCACCTGCAGGATCTTCAGCGAGTGGCGCAGCTGCGGCGCCAGGACCTGGGTCTGGGTCTGGCGCTGGCGCAGATCGTTGCTGAAGGCGGCTCCACTCATGTGGTTAGGACGAAGCCGGGATCATCGGGCGCGGGCCGCCACGGGCACCACCGGAGCGGCGCCGGATTCACTTACGCCCCAGAGGACTTTTACGTAGTCGGACAGCGTCCGGGTCGTCGGGCCGAAGCGCCCGCCGTAAAGGTGTTCCTCGAGGTCGCGGACGATCTCCCCGGCCGCCTGGTAGCGCCGGTCGCGGTCCCGGGTGAGCATCCGCTGGAGGATCGCCTCGAGCGGGGCGGCGATGTCCGCTCGCAGGCTGCCGAAGCGCGGGATGGGCAGGGTGAGGATGTTGCGCCGCGACTGCGCGCGGTCCGCGGAGCGGAACAGGTTTCGCCCCAGCAGCAGTTCGGTGAGCACGATGCCCAAGGGGAACAGGTCGGCGCGGGCGTCGGTGACGGCGTAGCTGGCCTGCTCGGGGGAGAGGTACTCGTCCTTGCCCGCGATCACCCGGCCCTCCTCGTTGTACATCAGGTTCAGGGCCTTCGCGATGCCGAAGTCGGTCAGCTTCACGTCACCCTCGAAGGAGAGCAGCACGTTCTTCGGACCGATGTCGCGGTGCACGAGGTTCAGGTGGCGGCCCTCCGCGTCGCGCTGGGCGTGCGCGTAGGCGAGGCCGCTGGCGACGCGGGAGATGATGAACGCGGCGAGGTCCACCGGCACCGGCCGCCCCTGCTCCCGGTGGCGCTCGAGGAACTGCTCGAGGCTCAGCCCGCGCACGAATTCCATCACCATGAAGTACTGCCCCCCGGCGCGGCCGAGGTGGTAGGTCTGGACGATGTTCGGGTGGATGAGGTCCGCCACCAGCCGCGCCTCGCCGATGAAGTTGTTCTGGAAGTCCTCGAGCGCCGAATACTCCTCCCGGATCACCTTGATCGCGACGACCTTGCGGAAATGCCCGGCGCCCAGTTGCCGCGCCTCGTAGACGACCCCCATCCCGCCCTCGGCGATCTTGCGCGTGAGCTCGTAGCGCAGGTGGTCGAAGAGGTGCGTGAGATCCGCCATCCCCCGGAGTCAACGCCCCGTGCAAAACCGTGGCAAGAGTCGAGACGCGAAACCGGCCTGAAAACTGCTGCACGAAACAGCGGGGCGGGGGTTTGACAGCGCCGCGCGCGGGCCCACGGTCGGATCATGATCACGTTGACGACCCGCGCGGCCCGGCAGGTGCGGACGATGCAGGCGGAGCTGAACGACCCGGCCAAGCAGCTGCGGGTCCTGGTCGAGACCGGGGGCTGCTCCGGGTTCCAGTACGGGATGTCATTCGACGAGCCGAAGGCCGATGACGCCCGCCTGGAGAGCGAGGGTGTGGCGGTGCTGATCGACCCCACCAGCCTCGCCTACCTCTCGGGTTCGACCATCGATTTCGACGATGGGCTGCATGGGAAGGGCTTCGATATCCGCAACCCCAACGCGCAGAGCACCTGCGGGTGCGGGAAATCGTTTGCCTGACGGGTTCAGCGGGTCTCGCCCCGCGTAACCGCTTCACCCCGAAACCCTGTAATCCCGCCCACGCTTGAGTTCGACCCCTTCCCCGGTGCGCGACGCTTTGGAACACCCGTCCGCCCTCGGCCTGCGCCAGCTCTCTGGTTGGATCCTCGGCCCCGGCGCCCTGATCCTGACGCTCGTGTTGCCCCCGCCGCCGGGCCTCAGCCCGGAGGGCTGGCGGACGGCCGGTGCCGCCCTGCTGATGGCGATCTTCTGGATCTGCGAATCCGTGCCGATCCCGGTCACCGCCTTGCTCCCGCTGATCCTGTTCCCCGCGCTTGGTCTGGGGGACATCCGGGAGACGGCGGCACCGTTCGCCAATCCGGTGATCTACCTTTTCCTCGGCGGATTCCTGATCGCGCTGGCGATGCAGCGCTGGAACCTCCACCGCCGGGTGGCGATCAACCTGATCGGGGTGCTCGGCACGCGGCCGGACCGCCTCGTCGGCGGTTTCCTGCTGGCCTCGGCCGCGGTCAGCATGTGGGTCAGCAACACGGCCACCGCGCTGATGATGCTGCCGATCGCGATCTCGATCGTGCAGCTGCTGCCACCCGGGGAAAGCGATGCTTCGGGCGGTCACCGGGCCTTCGCCACCGCCCTGCTGCTTTCGGTGGCCTATGGCGCCACGACGGGCGGCATGGCGACCCTGATCGGCACGCCGCCGAATGCCCTGCTCGCGGCCTACGTGGCCAAGTCCTACGGGATCACGATCGGCTTCGGCCAGTGGATGCTGCTGGGCGTGCCGGTGATGCTGGTGACGTTGCCGGTGGTGTACCTGATTCTCACCCGGGTCAGTTTCCGGCTCGAGCGCGGGGAGATTCCGGGGCTGGCGGCGCACCTGCGGGCCGCGCGCGCGGAACTGGGGCCCTGGTCCCGCGGCGAGATCGGGGTGCTCTGGGTGTTCGTGCTCACGGCGCTCGCGTGGATCTTCCAGCCGCTGCTGGCCCGCGCGCTGCCGCTGCTGACGGACACCACGATTGCCATCGCGGGCGGTTTGGCCCTCTTCTTCATTCCGGTCCATCCGCGGCGCGGTGAGTTCCTGATGAACTGGGAGTCGACCAAGGGCCTGCCGTGGGACGTGCTGCTGCTGTTCGGCGGCGGCCTGAGCTTGGCGGGCAACATCGAGAAGCACGGCCTCTCGCGCTACCTGGGCGACCTCTGCGCGGGCCTCGGCGGCATCCCCACGGTGGCCCTCGTCTGCGTCGTCTGCTTTGGCATCCTGATGCTGACGGAGCTCACGAGCAACACGGCCACGGCCGCGACGTTCCTGCCGATCGCGGCGGCCCTGGCCGTGAGCGTCGGTGAGAACCCGCTGCTGTTCCTCATCCCCACCGCCCTCGCGGCCAACTGTTCCTATATGCTGCCGGTGGGCACCCCGCCCAATGCCATCGTGTTCGGCAGCGGCCACGTCACCCTGCCGCAGATGGCAGGCGCCGGGATGTGGCTCAACGTCCTGCTGGTGCCCATTTTGGTCGGCCTCGTCCTGCTGCTCGGGCGCCTTGTCTTCGACGTGGAACTCGGGGTCGTGCCCGCGTGGGCCCGGCCCGCCGCGGGCTGAGCGGCCGGGTTTTTTCCTCGCCGCCAGCGTCGCCGCGCGGTGTGCTGGCAGGGCCCCGTCACCCCCAAGGCCTTGGTCCGCCCCACGATGAACCGCCGCCGCTTCCTGCTCCAATCTCTCGGGGCCTCGCTTGCCTTGCCCGCGCTGCCCTCCCTCGTCGCCCGCGCCGCGGACGGCGGCTCCGCCCTGCGCGCGGCGAAGGGCGCGGGGACCGGCGCCCGCCGGTTCGTCGCGATCGGGAACCTGCTCGGCTTCCAGACCAAGCACCTGTTCCCCGCCACCACGGGCGCCGCGTACGAATCGACCCGCCTGCTCGCGCCGCTCGCGGAGAACCGCCGCCATCTCACCCTCTACCGCGGCCTCGACCACGGCGTGAAGGGCGGCCACTTCGCGGTCCATTCCTTTCTCTCCGGCGTCCTCAACTCCGAGGCCCAGAACCGCCCCTCCGGCAACGTCACGCTCGACCAGTTCATGGCCGACGAGATCGGCCCCGAGACGCGGTTCGCCTCGCTGACCGTCGGCTCGGAGGGTGGCATCCACGGCGGCTGCCAGCTCTCGTGGACCAAGGCCGGCGTGCGCGTGCCGCCGATCTCCGGCCCGGCCGAGCTGTTCGACCGCCTCTTCGTCGAGGATGCCCCCGACCGCCGCTCGCGCCGCCAGGGTGAGCACCGCCTCCAGGCCTCGATCCTTGATGCCGTCCGCGAGGACGCCGGCCGCCTCGCGCGCCGGGTCGACCGCGAGGACCGCGCGAAGCTGGACGAGTACTTCACCTCCGTGCGCGAGGTGGAGCAGCGGCTGCAGCTGCGGCAGCGCTGGGCCAGCCAGCCCAAGCCTGCGGCGCCCCTGGATCGGCCCGTCAACCGCAACAAGGTCGAGGACCTCCCGCTCCTGTACGAGCTCATCGCCCTCGCCCTGCACACCGATTCCACGCGCATCGCGACGCTCGAGATCGGCGGCGACTTCCTCCCGCAGAACCTCGGCATCGACAAGTCCTACCACGGCCTTTCCCACCACGGGAACGACGAGTCCGCGATCCAGCACCTGCTCACGCTGGAGACCTACCAGATCCTCCAGTTCAACCGCTTCCTCACCCGCCTCGCAGGCCTGCGCGACGGCGGCGGCTCCCTGCTCGACGCCACGACGGTCCTCTTCGGCAGCGGCATCGGCGATGCGAACACCCACAAGAATTCCGACCTGCCCGTGATCCTCGCCGGCGGCGGCTACCGGCACGGCGAGTTCAAGCGCCTGCCCGCCAGCGGCCCCGGCAAGGTGCCGCTCTGCAACCTGTTCGTCGACATCGCGCAGCGGATGGGGCTGGAGACCGGCGCCTTCGGCACCAGCACCGGACGCTTTGCCTGAAACGCTGACTCCGATGCGGTGGCGCGGCGGCGGATGGCGGGCGTGGATCCTCGGGTGGGCCCTCGCGGCGGGGCCGGCGGGGGCATCCCCGGAGGTCACCGACTTCCTCGGCCGCCACTGCCTGCGCTGCCACGGCGCGGAAAAGCAGAAGGCGGACCACGACTTCCGCGCCTTCCGCCTGCCCCTCACGGGAGCCGCGGCGCTCATCGAGGCCAAGGACATCATCGACCAGCTTACCCTCGGGGAAATGCCGCCCCGCGAGGAGCCCCAGCCTTCCGACGCCGAGCGCCTCGCGGTCATCCGCGCCCTGCGCGCCGGGATCGCTGACGCCCGTGACGGCGGCGCGGCCGCGGGCGCCCGCACCGTCCTCCGCCGCCTGTCCAACCGGGAATACGAGCACACCCTTGCCACCCTGTTCGGCCGCCGGGTCGACACGCTCGGCCTCACCGCCGAATTCCCCAAGGAGAAGGCCAGCGAGCGCCTTGACACCATCGGCCGCTCGCTCGTCACCTCCGGCTTCCTGCTCGACCAGTACTTCCAGGCGGCGCACCTGCTCGTGGAGCGGCGGCTGGGCCGGCCGGAGCCGATCCCGCGCACCTGGCGCTTCGCGGGCAACTTTGTCCAGTACGAGGAGCTGCAGGGGCCGCACAAGGCCGCGTTCAACTTCCGCTACCTCTGCCTGTACGAGCAGCCGAACACCGACACCCGCCAGGGCGGTTACGGCCACATCGAGGACTTCCTGCAGGGCGTGCCTTCCTCGGGGCTCTACGACATCGCGGTCCTCGCGCAGGCGCTCCACCGTGACACGCACTACGACCCGGCGATTTTCGGCATCGATCTCACGGAGCCGTTCCTCCTCGGCGTGGTGCCGGGGGACGCCTCGCGCAACCACATCCATTACCCGCAGACGATCGAGCCGCTGCTCGGCCAGGCGGTGGTGCCCGACGACGAGCCGCGCTGGCTGCGGTTCCGCGTCTGGCTGGAACAGGGCCAGACCCCGCGCTTCATCTTCCCCAACGGTCCGCACGAGTCCCGCGCCTCCGTGCTCCAGATCAACCGGCGCTATGCGGATGACTTCCAGGGCCGCTTCGCGAAGGCCGGCGTGAGCCGCACGCACCTGCTGCGCGAGGGCAAGCTGCCGCACATCCGCATCAGCGAGATCACGATCGAGGGGCCGCTGCCCGAGCCGGGGGGCGGAGCCGAGGAGGTCGCGGTGTTCGGCCCGGACGGGTTCCAGGCCGACCAGGCCGCGGCGCAACTGGAAGCCTTCGCCGCCCGCGCCTACCGCCGGCCGCTCACCGCGGAGGACCGCGCCGCCCTCGCGAACGTGTACGCCGGCCGCCTCCGCGAAGGCGCTACCGCCCGCGCCGCCGCGCTCGACACGGTCAAGTTCATCCTTTGCTCCCCCTCGTTCCTCTACCTTGACGAGGAGACCGGCGCCGCCGGCCGCCGCCTCGGAACCCCCGCCCTCGCCACCCGCCTCGCGTACGCGCTGACCGCCACGCTGCCCGATGCGGAGCTCCGCGCCGCCGCCGACTCCGGCCGCCTCGCCGACGACGCGGAACTCGCCCGCCAGGCGACCCGGTTGCTCACCTCCCCGGCGGCCGATGCGTTCGCCGCGGGCTTCCTCGACGGCTGGCTCCACCTGCGCGACCTCGGCGGGATGCCCCCGCCGCGCGAGACGGCCCGCGCGTATTACGCCGAGAACCTGCCCGAGGCGATGAAGACCGAGGCGCGCCTCTTCTTCCTCCACCTGCTCCGCGGCAACGGGCCGGTGGCCGACTTTCTCGAGGCCGATTACACCTTCGCGGACAAACGCCTCGCCCGCCTCTACCAGTTGCCCGAGCGCAACACGCTCCGCCTCGCCGACGGGTTCCGGCGCGTGAGCCTCGCCGGCAACGCGCAGCGCGGCGGCCTGCTCGGGATGGCCGGCGTCCTCACGGTGAGCGCCAACGGCGTCGAGACCTCCCCGGTCACGCGCGGCGTCTGGGTTTCCGAGAACATCCTCGGGATCCGCCCGCCGCCCCCGCCCGACGTGGTGCCGGCGATCGAGCCCGACGTGAACGGCACCACGACCCTGCGCGAACGGCTGGCCCGCCACCGGGCGGACGCGGCCTGCGCCGAATGCCACCGCAAGATCGACCCGCTGGGTTTCGCGCTGGAGAGCTTCGACCCCATCGGCCGCTGGCGTGTCGCCTACCCGAAACCGAAGGCCAACGCCCCGGCGCCGCCGGTCGACGCCAGCGGCGAGCTCAGCTCCGGCGAGACCTACGCCGGCTTCCCGGAATTCCGTGCCCTGCTGGCCCGCGACCGGCGCGACGTCTTCACGCGCCACCTCATCCGCCAGTTCCTCAGCTACGGCACCGGCCGTCACCTCGAGCCCGTGGACGAGCCGGTGGTGGAACAAATCCTCGAGGCGGTCCGCCGGGACCGTTACGGCCTGCGCACGCTGGTCCTCACGGCCGTCGCCAGCGAGGTGTTCCGCTCCCGCTGAGCAGGGGAGCGGATCCGGACGTCAGCGCCAGATCGGGACCAGGTCCTCGCGGCGCACCCAGCCGGTCTGCCCGTTCGGGAAGGCGATCCGCCGCCAGCCGAGGAAGTTGCCTTCGACCCGGGCGAGTCCGCCCGCGGTGAGCGATGTCGTCTTCTGGGTGGTGTCCGCCTCGGTGGGGATCGAGCGGAGCACGGTCGCGCGGGCCACAATCGCGGCGGCGGGATGCGCGGCCGGGCCGTACGCGAGGCTGCCGGCCAGCGCGAAGCCCGTGCTGACCAGCCCCAGCGCGACGCCGGCCCAGGCCAGCCGGCGGCCGAGCGGTCCGCCGCCGCGGTAGGCGAGGGTCAGGACCCCGGCGAGGCCGCCGGCGGCGAGCCACGCGGCGACCACCGCGGCCCATTCCCAGACCGCCGGCGGGGCGTGCCGGGCCCAGCCGCGCCAGAGGTCGGGCTGGAGGAAGGGAACGAGTTCCGCGGGAGCCGTCCCGCCGCGGCCCGCGGTGTGCGCGAAGTGCCACCGCACCGCCTCGTGCCCGGGTTGCTGGACGAACGCCGCCGCGGCGTGCGCGGCCGCCTCCGGGTTCCGGTCCAGCTGCTCCAGCGCGAGCGAGAGGTTGTGGCGCGCGATCCAGTTGCCGGGAGCCTGCTCGACCCCCCGCCGCCACGCCTTCTCTGCCCCCGCGAAATCCCCCCGGCGGTAGAGCCCCGCGGGGTCGGCGGCGGCCGTCGCTGCGGCCTCCAGCGCCGAGCCGGCGAGGCCTGCCCAAACGACGAGGCCGGCCGCGAACGGCATCAGGTTGCGCGGCCGCAGGAGGGTCCACGGCCGGAAACCGGGCACGCGGCGCGCGGCCAGGGCCGTCTGTGCGCGATCGAGCCAGTCCCCGGGCAGTTCCGGGCGCGGGCCGTACAGGGCTTGGTCCGCCTCCTGCCAGAGCCGCAGCCAGGCCTCGGCCCCGCCGTCGCCGGGTGCCGCGGCCGCGGCCAGCGCGCGGCTGGACGGGGCGGCGTGCTCGAGGCCCCAGAGGCGCGCGGTGTCCTGTTGCCATGCGAGGAGGGGCCCGCGCCGTTCCCCGGAACCAGCCCGCGCGAGCGCCGCGAGGTGTCCGGCGAGCCGGGCCCGCGCCTCGCGGCGGGGGCGGAGCGGATCGCTGGCCCGGGCGCGCCCGTAAGCGAGGGCGAGCCACCAGGCGAACACGGCCAGCCCCGGCGCCGCGAGCGACCAGCCGAGGCTGCGGGCGGTGAAGGGCATCGTCGCGCGCGCCTCGCCGGCGAGCGGATCGCGCGGAATGCCCGCGGGCGCGGCCGCCGGCGTGACCTCCCGCGCGGGCGGCGCGGCAACCGCTGGCGAGGCCGGGTCGTTCGCCGGGTCCGGCGGGGTGACGTTGAACCGCGGCACCGGCGCCCCCGCGATGGTCAGGGTCGTCCGCGGCGCGGTGATCGTGCGGTACGCCCCCGCCTGCGGGTCAAAGTAGCTGAAACTCACCGGCCCCAGCGCGTACTCGCCCGACTTGGTCGGCACCAGCACCACGTCCTCCGTCAGGGTGGCGTCGAACAGTTTGCCCTCCACGTTCACCCGCTTCGCCTTGGGCTGCACGACCTGGAAATCCTGCGAGACCGTGCGCGCCGGCAACCCGCCGAGGTCCGGCCAGTTGCCGGTGCCCGTCAACTCGAGCGTCCACGTCACCGGCTCGCCCACCGCCGCCCGCTCCGGCACCACGCGGGAAACGAGCTTGAATTGCCCCACCGCGCCCCCGAACCCCGCCGGCGCCCCGGACGGCAGGGGCCGCACCTCGAGCACCGGTTGATCGGAGGGCACCGCGACCTGCTCCATCCGCGGCTGGGAGATGATCCCGAAGCCGATCGTGCCCGTCTGGATGCTGATCAGGTGGCTGGCCGCCTCGAGCTTGAGCCGGTTCGGGACCTTCGCGATGGCCCGCGTCCGGAACGTCACGTTCACCCGGCGGTCGCCGTTCGCCACCGCCTCGGTGACCTCCGGCTTGGACCAGTCCTCGGCCGCGAGCGGCGCGGGGTTCCAGTCGAAGGTCGGCGAGATCTGCGGATTGGTGCGCCGGGCGGCGGAGAGTTCGTAGGTCAGGCCGAACACCTCGCCGGCCCACACGGTCGGCCGGGCCGGCAGCAGCCGCGCGCGGGCCAGCGAATCCAGCGGCGCGGCGGGCGCGGCGACGTTGAACGCCGCGACGGGCAGGTCCCCCTTCGAGGTCCGCACGGTGAACGCGGGGATCTGGAGGGGCGGGTTCTGCGGGCCCCGCACGACGTAGGAGAGGGCGATGGTCCGCGAGACCGAGAAATTGACGATGTTGGTGCTTTCCGAGCGGCCGGCGGGGGTGAAGGTGACACCCGAGATGGCGGGCAGGGCGGGCTGGCCCTCGGGCTCGCAGTTCTCGAAAATCAGCAGCAGGGAGTTGCCGAGGCCGGAGTCCCCGGCCTCCCAGCGCACGGACTGCGCGGGCAGGGCGAGTGCCGCCCCGGCGAAGGCCAGGAGCATCCAGAGCAGCCGGCGGCCGGGGCCGGTCCGGAGGGGCGGGAGGGGTCTCATCGGTTCACCAGTCCTTGCCCGTCTTCCGGGCGGGTTTGCGTTCGCCTTCCATCAATTGAAACAGCTGCGCCGGGGAATCCTGCGCCCGGAGCTGGTCGAGCTTCTGCAGCGGCAGGGCGAGGGCCGGGTTGGCGGCCTCGGGGGGCGGGCCCTCCTTGCGCTCCGGTTGGCCGCCGACCTTCTGGGTGGCTTCGGGGGGCGGGGAAGGCGGCTCCTCGCGGTTGAGATCCCCGAGCGCGGGATCCTGGTCCGGCGGCGCCTCGCCGGGCGGCGAGTCCTGGCCCGGCGTCTTCTCCTGCTTCGACTGCTGGTCCGGCGGCGGCTGCCCCTGCTCGCCCTCGGGCGGCGGTTCGCCCGGCCGCGGCTCGCCGGGGGAGGACTGCGGTTGCTGCTGGGGGGAATCCTGCTTCTGGTTCTTGTCCTTGTCCTGCTGCGGCGGGGGCTGGTCGGGCTTCTCCTCCGGCGGCTTCTCCGGCGGCGTCTGCAACAACTCCTCGAGCTCCGCGCGCAGTTTGGACCAGTCCGCGGCCCCGGCCTCCAGCTTCTGCCCGAGGGCGACCGCCTCGAGCGCGTCCCGCACCGGGCCTTCCGGCACCGGTTGGCCGCCGGACTTGAGTTGCGAGCCCCAGGTGACGGTTTCGCGCCCGAGTTCCGCCCAGTCGCGCGCGCGGTGCTCCGTCGTGGCCGCGAGGCGGCCGACCATCCGGGACAGTGGCGAGGGCGGCGGCGCCTCCGCCGCGGGAGCGGGGACCGGGCTGGGGGCGGCGGGGGAGGCGGCGGGCGTCGGCGGGGGCGGGGCCGGATCCTCGCGGCGGGCCGCGGCCGGGGCGGGCGCCGGGGCGGCGAGCAGGGCGAGCAGGAGCGCGAGGGTCGCGGCGGACCGCGGGGCCGGGGGCCGCAGGGGGAGGGCGCGGGGTTTCGGGCGCACGGGGAACTCGGTGAAGAAGCTGACCAGCAGGCACCACAACGCGAGCGCGAGGGGCCACTGGTAACGCTCGACCTGGCGCACGGTCTTGCGCTCCGCGAAGCGTCCGCGCTGGCCGCGCTCCACCGTCTCCCGCAGCAGCGCCGAGAGGTCCAGCCACGCGCTCGCGTCCCGGTAGGTCCCACCGGTGACGCGCGCCAGTTCCTGCAGGGTGGAGGGTTCGAGGCGGGACATCACGACGGCGCCGCGCTCATCCTTCACCAGCCCGCCCGCGCCGTCGGGGATCATCCCGCCGGCCGCGGTGCCGATGCCGAGGGAAAGCACGCGGATTTCCTTCTTCGCCAGTTCGGCGGCGCGTTCCTTCCAGCGTTCATCCGTCGCCTCGCCATCGCTGAGCACTACCAGGAAGCGGTCGGCCGCGGCGGTGGCGCCGAAGGCCTGCAGCGAGGCTTCGAGGAGCGCTCCGTAGTTGCTCCCGCCCTGGGGCAGGAAGTCCGGGCTCAGCGCGGGCAGGAACTCCCGCAGAATCTCGTAATCCGCGCTGAGCGGGGCCTGCAAAAACGCGGTCCCCGCGAACACGACCAGACCCACCCGTTCGCCCGCCAGCTTCTCCAGGAGGGACTGGATCAGCAGCTTGGCGCGCTCGAGCCGCGAGGGCTTCACGTCGGGGGTGAGCATCGAGCGGGAGAGGTCGACCGCGAGGAGGATCTCGCGGGCCTGGTCGAAGACGGGCTCCTCGAGCTTGCCCCATTGCGGGCGGGCGAGGGCGAGGACGGCGAGGGTGAGCCCCGCGGCGAGCCACCAGCGCGGGCGGCGTCCGGTCGGCGGCGGGGCGTCCGCTGGCGCGAGGCGCAGCCCGCCGGCGCCCGCCTCCGCCCGAAGGATGCGCGGTCGGGCAACGCCCGCGGCCGCGCGCGCGCGCCGGTCCAGGACCAGCAGGAGCACTGGAAGGGCCAGCAGCCAGAGGAGGTGGGGGAGGGCGAAGGTCATGCGGCCACCTCCCGGCGGAAGGGCGGGCGCGCCGCCGCGGCCCCGAGCGCGAGCAGGCCGAGACCCGGCCACGCGGCCCACGCGAAGAGTTCCGTCGTCACCAGGTAGCTCTTGGCCTGGAATTCGATCTTCTGCGCGCGGTCGATGGCGCGGAACGCCGCCTCGATCGTGCCCGTGTCCGCCGCCCGGAAGAACTTGCCGCCCGTCTGGTTCGCAATCTCGCGCAGGGTGCCCTCGTCGAGGTCCGACAGCATCCGGCGGTACGTCACCTTGCGGCCCTGATCATCGTAGATCGGCACGGGCACGTAGCCCTCCTTGCCGGAACCGATGGTGTAGATCGGCACCCCGCGCGACTTGGCGATCTCGGCGGCCTGGAGCGGCTGCAGCGCGCCGCGGTTGTTGGCCCCGTCCGTCATCAGGACCACGAAGGCCCCGATGCGCCGGCCCGCGGCGTCCCGGCGCGCCTGCTCCAGCCGGGTGAGGGCCACGCCGAGGCCGTCCCCGATCGCGGTGCCGTCCTCGATCATTCCGATGCGGACGCGGGCGAGCTGCCGCGCGAGCCAGTCGTGGTCGAAGGTGAGCGGCGCCATGGTGTAGGCGCGGCCGGAAAAGAGGACGATCCCGATGCGGTCGGTCGGCCGCCGCTCGATGAAGGCCTGGATGACCGGCTTGATCGCCTGCAGGCGGTTGATGCGCTCGCCGTCCTTCTCGAAGTCCTCGGCCCGCATCGACGTCGAGAGGTCGATCGCGAGGACGATGTCGTAGCCCTCCGAGCGGACCTCGCGGCGGTCCTCCACGCGCTGGGGCCGGGCGAGGGCGACGACCAGCAGCGCCAGGCCGGCGAACATCAGCACCGCGGGCCACCGCCCGGGGGCGGCGAGGGAGGGCCGGTGCCATGCCGCCGCGAAGGGCACAAGGAGCACGGGCACGCGCCGGCGGCCGCGCAGCCAGGCGACCAGCGGTAGCGCGAGCAGCGCCAGCAGCCAGAGCGGGTCCTGGAGGGTGAGGCGGCCCATCGGGTCAGCGCCGCCCCGGGTTCATCCGGGCGTGGAAGAAGCGCACCAGCGCGTCGAGCCGGTTCTCGCCGGTGCCGACTGCCAGGCGCGTGAGCGGGTCGGGGAACAGGGTCTGCCAGGCGCGCTCCCGCGCGGTCACCCACGCGGCGTGGGCGGCCTGCTCCGCCGCGCCCCCGTCGATCGTCACCAGCCGCCCGGCCACCGCGTCGTAAGCCGCGAACGGCTCGCCCGCCGGCAGCGCGCGGTCCCACGGGTCGTCCACCCGGAACCCCATCGTCTGGTAGCGCCGCTGCAGGACGCTCCAGCCCTCGGGCCGCGGATCATCGCCGCCCGACCGCGCGACCGGCGGAAAGTCTCCCAGCCAGATGAGGATGCTGTGCTTCGGCGCCGCCCGGGCGAGGAAGCGCCACGGCGGCGTGGGCGCCGCGGCATCGGGCGCGGGCGCCGGCGCCGCGAGCAGGGAAGCCGCCAGCTGCAGGATCCGGCCGCGGCCCCGCACGGGCTCCCGCACGACGTTGCCCCCGGGCGCCGCATGCACGAAACCCACCCGGTCCCGGTTCACCGCCCCGAGCAGCATCACCAGGCCCGCCAACTCCAGCAGCGCCTCCCGCCGCGACTGCGCCCCGGACCCGAAGCCGAGCGAGGGGGAATCCTCCAGCACCAGCAGGACGGTGACCTCCCGCTCCTCGACGAACTTCTTGCGGTACGGCTCCCCGAGGCGCGCGGTCACGTTCCAGTCGATGTCGCGCACGTCGTCCCCGAACTCGTACTTCACCACCTGGTCGAACTCCATTCCCCGCCCCCGGAACGCGGAACGGTACTCGCCGCTCAGCATCGCCTCCACCGCGTGGCGCACCCGCCATTCCAGCCGGCGCAATGCCGCCAGCGGCGCGGCGGCCACCGGGGCGGGCGGGAGGACGGGGGCGGCGGCGGGCATCGGCGGGCGCCTAGACGGCCGGCACCGCGGTGCGGGTGATCACCTCCGCCACCAGCTTGTCCGCCGTGATCTCCTCGGCCTCGGCCTCGTAGGTCAGGCCGATCCGGTGCCGCAGGATGTCCGGCGCCAGCTCCTGGATCAGGCCGGGGGAAACGTGGTCCTCGCCCCGCAGCCACGCCAGGGCGCGCCCCGCCTGGTAAAGGGCGAGCGAGGCCCGGGGCGACGCCCCGAACGACAGGTGCCGCCGCGGCGCCGCCGCGTCCGCCAGTGCCCGCGTGCCGCGGACCAGCGCGAGGATGTAGCCCTGCACCGCCGGCGAGAGATGGATCGCGTCGACCTCCGCCCGCAGCGCGAGCAGCTCCTCCCCGCCGGACACGGCCGCGAGCGCCGGCTGGCGGGTGACCTGGCCCCAGCGCTGCAGCATCGCCGCCTCCTCGGCCGCGCTCGGGTAGTCGACGAGCAGCTTGAACAGGAAGCGGTCGGTCTGCGCCTCCGGCAGCGGATAGGTGCCCTCCTGCTCCACCGGATTCTGGGTCGCCATCACGAAGAACGGCCGGGGCAGCGCGTGCGTCTGACCGCCGAGGGTCACCTGCCGCTCCTGCATCCCCTCGAGCAGGGCGCTCTGCACCTTGGCCGGCGCCCGGTTGATCTCATCCGCCAACACCAGGTTGGCGAAGATCGGACCGCGGTGGGCGGTGAACTCCCCCGTCTTTGGCTGGAAGATCATCGTGCCCACGACGTCGCTCGGCAGCAGGTCCGGCGTGAACTGGATCCGTTCGAACTGCACCCCGAGGGCCGTACCCAGCGACTTGACCAGCAGGGTCTTCGCGAGCCCGGGCATCCCCTCGAGCAGCACGTGGCCGTTGGCCAGCAGGGCCACCAGCAGGCGTTCGACGACGGCGTCCTGGCCGACGACGGCCTTGCCGATTTCAGCGCGGAGTTTCTGGGACCAGGCGGGACCGGTGGGCGACATGCGTTAAGGGCGGGAAGGTGAGCGGGATCGCGCGCCTTTGGCAACCCGCACGTCGCCCCTTCGCTCCCCCCGGCCGGGCCCGGCTCAGGCCGCCACCGGCTCGTCCTTCCCCCGCCGCGGCTGTCGCGGCCGGTAGGCGGCCGCGAACAGCGCGAAGCCCGGCCGCTCCACCCCATCCGGCGTGAACCGCACGTATCCCTTCTGCGCCGCCATCCGGATCAGCGCGCCGCGGTGCTGCACCCCGAGCTTCCGGTGCAGGTCCCGCCGCACCGAGGAAATGGTCGCCGGGCTCAGCCGCAGCAGTTCCCCCGCCTCGTCGTCGTCGCAGCCCGCCCCGATCACGCTCAGGACCAGCTGCTCGAAGTCCGTCAGCAGCCGGAACAGCGCCGTCGGCGCCGCGGAGATCTGCCGCAGCTCCCCCTGCACCGAAGCGCTCCACGAACGCTGCCCCGCGAGCACCCGCTCCAGCGCCGGCCGGAACGCTTCCGATTCCTCCGTGACGGCATCGAAAACCCCCTCGACCGCCAGGGTCCGCAGGGCCGAGAGGGTCCGGTAGGTGCAGCGCAGCGCCACCACCATCACCCGCCGGGCGCGCCGCGGCGCCCGGGTGGACTGGGCCAGCAGGTCGAGCGCGTCCCCCTCGGGGCCCTCCCCCAGGCTGCCCAGCAGCAGGTCCACCGGCGCCCGCTCCAGCAGGGTCCGGGCCGCCGCGACGGTCGGCGCCACCGTGATCCGCGCCCCCGGCAGCACGGCGTCCACGTGCGCGCGCAGGGTGGCGGCGTAGAGCTGGTCGGCCTTGAGGATCACGACGGTGGGGTGCGTTTCCATGGCCGCACCGTGTCCGGCCCCGGCCCGCTCCGGAACGGGTCCGCCGTAACTTTTCCGTTACCGCCCGGCGGCCCGCCGCAACCGGTAGCCGGATTTCGGGATCACCTCGATCCAGGCGCGCGCGTCGACGCCGGCACGGGCCGCCGCGGCGCAGAGCTTGCCGAGCAGGACCCGCAGGTTGCCGGTGTCCCCGCGGAAGGGCCGGCCCAGGATCTCGGCGTAGAGGGCCTCGTAGGCGACCACCTCCCCGGGGGACCGCGCCAGCAGCTCCGCCAACTGCACCTGCCGCGGCGCGAGGGTGGTCGCCCGGGCACCGCGGCGCAGGGTTCGGTCCGCGGGATCGAGCTGCCCGCCCGCGAACGCCAGCCGGGCCGGGCGGGGCGGCGGCGCCGTTCCCGGCTCGCGCCGGAAACGCTCCAGGTACGCCAGCAGCACCTCGATGCGCACGGGCTCCCGCAGGACGCAGTCCGCGCCCAGCGCCACCAGCCGGGCTTCCACCGCCCCGCTGGTCCCCGCCGGCACCAGCACCAGCCGCCGGCAGCGCGCGTCCGCCAGCGCCCCGAGCACCTCCTCGGCGAGGCCGTCCCGCAGGGTGCGTCGGATGACGGCCACGCGCGGCCGCAGCCGTGGGATCCGCCGCCGGGCCTCGGCGACCGTCGCGCAGGTCCCGGTCACCCAGCCCCGCCCGGCGCAGAGCTCCGCCAGGACGGACCCCTCGCGCTCCGCGCTGTCGACGAGCAGGATCATTGCCGGGTCACACGGGCAGCGCCAGCGCGAGGCTGAAGCGGCCGGATTGCGGGGACACCGCCGCGCCGATGACGCCGTGGCAGCGCCGCACGCCGGCGACGAGGCCGCGGGCCGTGATGGTCGCCAGCGGATCGTACCGGTCCTGCAGCCACGCCTCCAGCGCCGCCGGGGTCAGGGCCGGGCCCGCGCCGGTCACGGTGATCAGCACCGCCGCTTGGCCGGTCGGGGCGTTGCGGCGGTTGTACCATACGAAGTTGCGGAGCGCCGGGTCGCGGTAGGCCTCCTCGAGCCGGCCCAGCGGCTCCGCTCGCACCCCCACCGTTGTCCGGCGCGGCGCGCCCGTGAGGGCCGCGCCCAGCGCCGGGGTCATCAAAAGCAGGAAGTCGATGCCCGATAACCCCCGCACCGGCAGGCCCGCGGCCCCGGGGGTGAACTCCACCGCCTTGCCCTCCTCCTCCCCCCGGCACATCCGCAGGGCGATCCCGCCCGCGTGGCGGATGCCCTCGTCCACCACGGCCGGCGACGTGTCGCGGCTGCCGTAGCCGGTGTCGAAGAATGCCTCCGTGACCGCCATCGCGGCCTCCGCCGTGCGCCGGGCCTCCTCCAGCCGCCGGGTGAACTGCGCCGCCCGCGGATCCGTCCGCCCCGGCGTCCCCAGCAGCGCCTGTGAGGCGAGCAGCTGCGCGTGCACCGTGGTGAGCAGCCCGGCCGTCTGCCGCAGGGCGTCACGCGCCGTCTCGGAGGCCACCAGCTCGACGTCCCGCTCCAGCCGCGCCGCCTCCCGTTCCCCCGCCACCACCCCCGCGGAGCGGGCGAGCTCCTGGTCCACGCGCCGCTGGCGGGTCCGCTCGATCCACTCGGGGATCCGTGCCTCGAAGTCCGCCTTGCCCGGCAGCGGCTTCGACAGGAAGTCGTAGACCTGCAGGGGAATGGTGCGCCGGAGGTTCTCCGCCGAATCGAACGCGCTCAACACCACGAAGCCGAGCGCCGGATCCACCGCCCGCGCCGCCTCGATGAACGCGAAGCCGTCCATCCGCGGCATGTGCAGGTCCGCGAGGCACAGGTCGAACCGGGTCTGCCGCAGGCGCTCGAGCCCCCCGGCGGCGTCGAAGGCGAACTCGAGTTCGTGCGCCCCGCCCAGCCGCAGCCGCAGCGAGGCGTGGATCTGCCGCTCGTCGTCCACCACGAGGATCCGGGAGGGCAAGATGGCGCTGGAGGCGGTGGCCACGGGTACGGATCAGGTGACGACGGCGACCGCCGCGGGATCCACCGGCAGGTCGACGCTCAGGGTGGTCCCGGCGCCCGGCCGGCTCTCGACCGTGATGCAGCCGTGATGCAAGTGCACGATGCGCTGCGAGATGGTCAGCCCGAGGCCGAACCCGCGCACCTCCTCGCCGAACTCCTTGGTGGTGAAGTAGGGGTCGAAGATCCGCGCCCGCGTCGCCTCATCCATCCCGCACCCCTGGTCGATGACCCGGAGCGTGATCATCCCCGCCACCGGCCCCTCCGCGGTCAGCCATACCTCCCCGCCACGCGCGGAGGCGTCGATCGCGTTGTTCAGCAGGTTCACCAGCAGCCGCTGCAGCAGCACCGCGTCCGCCTGCAGTGTCCCGGCGCAGGAGCTGCGCGCCGTGAGCCGGATCCCGCGGCGGGATGCGCGCTCCACCGCCAGGTTGCGCGCGCCCTCCAGCAGCCCCGCGGGCTCGATCGAGGAGAAGCGCGGCGTCAGCTGGTCCGAGAAGAAGAGCGCCTCGCGCAGGTACGTCGTCATCACCCCGATCGAGCGGATGGCGGCGCCGTGCACCTCCTCCTCCGCGCTGCCCGCCGGCGCCCGCCCCTCGGTGTGCACCAGGTAGGAGGAGACGGGCGTGATCAGGTTCTTCAAGTCGTGGGCCAGTCCGCGGGACATCATCGCCAGGTATTCCATCCGCGCCCGCAAGGCGAGCTGGTCCGTCAGCCGGGAACGGGTGAGGATGTTGTCGATCAGTTCGGCGGTGTGCAGCAGGCGCACGACATCGGGATAGGTGAAGGGCCACTCGTTGCGGCGGACGCCGACGGCGACGAGGAGGTTTGGGACGGGGCTCTCGCGCGGCACCGCGACGAGGGCCCCGGCGCCGAGTTCGCGCAGGACGGCGGCGAGATCCTCCAGCGGCGGGGTGGGGCGGCGGCGCTGGAGGCTCTCCGGGGTGCTCCACCCCTCCTCGCGGAGGGCAGTGATCGCCGCCCGGTCGTGGCGAATCGTGTGGCCGCCGCCCGTGTAGGCTTCGCCGCTGCGGGTGAGGATCACCGCGGCGGGGGCGTCGTGCCGGGCGGCGAGCAGGGTCTCGAACTCCGCCGCGAGCCGGGTCGTGTCCCCGCCCTTCATCGCCACCTCGAGCACTTCGGTGCGCAGGGCGCGGATTCGGGAGGAGTCATCCAGCCCGAACCACCCCCGCATCCGGGCATCGAGCCAGAAGATCGCGGATCCGCAGAGGAACATGCTCAACGGCCAGGCGACGTGGGGAGGGAGGGTGGGGGAAAGAGTTGTAGATAGACTGTAGATGATGACGCCGATGAGTAGTAACGTTAGGACTCTTTGGCTAACATGAATTAGGACATGGCGGGCATTGAATATATGCGTGCTGGCAAGCGCCCATGCCATGAATACATAAGTTAGGAATACAACAACAACGCTAGCTCTATTGATTGAACGGATGCCGGTGAGATTCCCGATGCCGTTTAATATGGCCATCAGTAGTCCGCCCAGACTGGTTACGATTACTAGATACTGAAGCTCGATCTTGAGGATTCCCTTCGTGCGCCTAATGCTCATCGCAGTCTTTATCGATGCGGCGATGAAAAGGGAGACTATAAGGGTGTTGTGTATGTAGTAGACATTGCCTCTGTAAATCGAGCTGCTATCGATAACTTTAGTGAATCCATCACTTAATGAGGCTAAGCTTAGGGCGAGGGATATTACTAAGAATATAAAAGTGTCGGCAACTATTCCGAGTAGGTTTCGCCGCTGGCTTTCGATTGATTCTCGAAGGACCCATTGCCCCCAAGGTAAGAAAGATGATATGAATGCATTTGCTTTTAGCCAGAACGCTATTGCATAAAGCCGATTGGGGTTTGATTGTTGCCCGCTGATCATTGCCCCGAATACGCAAACCAGCCATAGTCCTAGAATGGTGCATAGAAGGCAGAATGCCTTATAGGAATTTCGATTGGGATTTCCTAGATAAAGGGCAATTCCGAGACCGAAAATCAAAACGGCCGATAGTATGACTAGCGTTGTCATTTAATGAATGCCGTTTATTGTAAATTGAGAAAGGCGCCGGGCGCTAATTTCAGTCGAACCTAGCTGTGCTAGGTACCAAGGATCGGGCTGGATTGGTTCCGGTGGCAAACACCCTGATTACCCCGAATTCAGGGTATAAGGCCGCCTTGACTTCCGCTCCCGCTGACGGGCAAATGG
>JAIXQE010000095.1 GCA_027485815.1 Opitutaceae bacterium | reverse complement strand
CCCACGTTCATCAGGGTCTCGGTCATCCCGTAGCGCTCGAGGATCACCGAGCCGTAAAGCTGCCGGAAGCGCTCGTGCACCTCCGCGGGGAGGGGGGCCGAGCCCGACACCGCCAGCCGCAGCCGGGCGCCAAAGGCCTTCGCCTGCTCCGCCGGCAGCTCCAACAACCGGATGAACATCGCCGGTACCCCGAAAAAGAGGGTCGGCCGGAATTCCTCGAACCAAGCCGCCGCCCGCGCGTGCTCAAAGCGCTCCGTCAACCGCAGCACGCAGCCGCTGAGCAGCCAGCAATGGACCCCGTTGGCGAGGCCATGGACGTGGAACAACGGCAGGCTGCAGAGGAAGCGGTCCGCCACGCTGATGCGCCAGGCCGTGACGAGCGTGAGGGCGTTGGTCGCGAAGTTGCCTTGGGTCAGCACCGCGCCCTTGGCCGCTCCCGTCGTGCCCGAGGTGTAGATCAGCGCGAGGGGCGTGTCGGCATCGGCCGGCACCGCGATCCGCGTCGACGCCTCGCCGGCGGCCGCCGCGGCCAGCGCCGCGACGTCCCAGACGGGCGTCCCGGCCGGGAGGTGAGCGGCGAGGTCGGGCGTGGTCACCACGGCCGTCGGGGCCGCATCGGTGAGGATGTGCGCCAGCTCCCGTGCCCGGTAGAGGACGTTCACCGGGACCAAGATCAGCCCGAGCTTCACGGCGGCGAGCCACAGCTCGATCACCTCGGGCCGGTTCTGGAGGAAGAAGGCCAGGCGGTCGCCGGTCCCGAGGCCCCGCGCCCGGAGCAGGTGGGCGAGGCGGTTACTGCCCGCCTCCAGTTCCCCGAAGGTCCGCGTGGCGACGGTGCCGTCCGGCTGGAGGAATTCCAATCCGCGCACGTCGGCGCGGCCTTGCAGGGAAAGGTCAAACAGGGGGAGCAGGCTCATCCGGCAGTGGGCACAAAGGGCGGCAAGGTTCCGGTCAAGGCAAGTCCGGCCTCAAGCGGCGGGGGCCGCGGGGGGCGGCGGCTCCGCGGCGGGGAAGCGCGTGCCTTCCCAGCGGGCGACGAGGGCGGGGGCAGTGCAATGGCCGAGGACGTTCACGCTGGTGCGGATCGGGTCGATGAAGGCATCGATCGCCAGCAGCAGCCCGAGTCCCTCGGGCGGCAGGCCGAAGCTCTGGAAGAGCGCCGCGAGCACCACCAGATTGGCCCGCGGGATGCCCGCCACGCCCTTGCTGGTGAGTTTCAGCGTGAGGAGGATGAACAGCTGCTGCTGCCACGACAGGTTCACCCCGGCCGCCTGGGCGATGAAGAGGGTGGCGAGGCCGAGGAACAGGGTGCTGCCGCAAAGGTTCAGGCTGACGCTGAGCGGCGCCACGACCCCGAGGATGCGGCGGGGCACGCCGAAGCGTTCCAAATTCTCCAGGGTCTGGGGCAAGGCGGCCGCGCTGGAGGTGGTGGCAAAGGCGATCAAAAAGGGTTCCCGCACCGCCCGGAGGAAGCGCCGCAGGGGCACGCCGGCCACCACCAGCGCCAAGCCGAAGCCGCCCAGCAGGAACAGCAGTTCCGCGCCCCACGAGACCACCACGAACCGCGCCAGCCCCACCAACACGCCCGCCCCGCTGCCCGCGACCGTCCCCGCGAGGGACGCGAAGACGGCCGCCGGCGCGAGGAACATCACCAGGTGGGTGAAGCGGAACGCCACCGCCACGACCGCCTCCGCCAGATCCAGCACCGGCCGCGCCTTTTCGCCCGCCGCGAGGCAGGCGAGGCCGAAGAGCAGGCAGAAGACCAGAATCTGGAGCACGTCGCCCCGCGCCATCGCGTCGAAGATGCTGGTCGGGAAGGCGTTCACGAGGAGGTCGCGCAGGGACCAAGCGTTCACCGCCGGTGCCGCCGCGGTCGCCAGGGCCACCCCCCGCCCCGGTTCGAACAGCAGGGCCGCCCCCCACCCCAGCACCAGCGCCACCGTGGTGAAGAGTTCAAAGAGCAGCAGCGACTTCCACCCGAGGCGGCCGAGGTCACCCAGGCTGCCCGCGCCGCCCACCGCCCGGAGCAGCACCCCGACGAGCACGGGCGCCACGATGGCGCGGATCAGGCGGAGGAAGATGTCGGTCACGATCCCCAGCGACGAGGCCACCCCGGGGGCGAGGAGCCCGCAGGCGACGCCGCCGACGGCTGCGAGCAGCATCCATTGGGCGAGGGAAAGGCGGGCCAAGCGGGCCCAAGGGGTCGGGGTCGCCCGAGGCGGGGTCATTGGCGCGCAGCCTTCCCGAGGTCCGCCGCCGCGACAAGCCCCGCGTGGCCGCCAGCGGAAGCCGGCGCGTGACCGGGACTTCAGGCCGCCAGCGGATTCCAGACGCGCCGGAAGCCCAAGCCGGTGAAATCCTTCACGTTCACCGTCGCGAAGTCCTCCACCCCCTGAGCCGTCAGCGTCAGCGCGGTCCGCGCGTCATACACGCGCCGGAAAGCGAAATCACGCCCCCTTGCCAGGCGCCAGAGGGCCTCGTGCAGAGGCCTGCTTTCTCCGGGGAAGCCGATCAGTCGCCAACGCGGATGGGACCGGTAGACTTGGATGACGTCCACGGCCTCCGGGGCGGACAGTGGCTGCCGCAGCACGGCCGGATTCCGCAATAACCCGTAAAGCTCGGCCAGGATGAGCTCGGAGATCGCGACCTGTTCCTCCTGCGCGATCGAGGTGAGCCAAGCGTGCGCCGCCGCGTGCGCGGGGGAGTCCACGTTCAGACCGTGGAGCAGGAGATTGGTGTCGATCGAGAGCATCGGCCGCTACTTCCGGCGGCGGCGGGACTCCCGTGCGGCCGCGCTGGTCAACCGTGCCTCGCGCTTCAACGCGGCATCGTCCAATCCCTTCCAGCCGAGCTTCCGCGGGCGCGGGGGCTCCCAAGCGCGCGCCGCGGCCGGGCCGGGCGCATAGACACTCAAGAGGTACTCGATGCCCCGGCGGGCGAGCTCCGCGAAGGAAATCTCCCGTTCCTCACACAGCTTTTTTGCCCGGGCAAACGTCTCGTCGGGCAACTGAATCTGGGTCCGCGTCATGCCATCAGAATGTTGGCATCAACGGATCCGGTCAAGATTCCCACCCCGCCGCGTCTCATTGTCGGCCATCGGCGGCGCGGGCGAGAAAAGCATCGCCGCGCCCGCCCGGCCCGGCCAACTACCGTCCGCCGATGAACGACCCGTTGCCTCCGCTCCCGGCCGCACCGACCCCGGGCCTCTATACGCACTACAAGGGCGGCCAGTACCGGGTCGTCGGCCTCGCGCGGCATTCGGAGACCTTGGAACCGCTCGTGGTGTACGAGGCCCTGTACGGAGCCGGCGGCCTCTGGGTCCGCCCCGCCGCGATGTTCACCGAGGAGGTGACCATCGCCGGCGTCCGCCAACCCCGCTTCCGCCGCCAGCCGGAGGCCTGAGCGATGCGCGTCCTGCTGGCCTTCGACAAATTCAAGGACTGCCTCACCGCGCCGGCCGCGTGCGCCGTGGCGGCCGCGGCGATCCGGGAGCGACATCCCGACTGGAGCATCGATTCCTGCCCCCTGGCGGACGGCGGCGAGGGCTTTGCCGAGATCCTCACCCGGGCCGCCGGCGGCACCCTCCACCCGACCCCGGTCACCGGGCCCCGGGGCCAACCGGTGACGGCCGCCTTCGGGCTCGTCCCGTGGGACCGGATCCCGGCCGGCGCGCGCGCCCTGCTGGACCTGCCCGCCAGCGCCTCGGGACGGCCGGTCTCAGTGTTGGAAATGGCTTCCGCGTCGGGACTTGCGCTGCTTGAGGCAGCAGCCCGGGACCCTTGGGAAACCAGCACGGTGGGCACCGGCGAACTGATCCGGGCGGCCGCGGCGGCCGGGGCGGGCGCCGTGCTGCTCGGGGTGGGCGGCAGCGCAACCCACGATCTCGGCTTGGGCGCGCTCACGGCTCTCGGCCTCCGAACCTTGGCCGCGAACGGAGCTCCCTTGGCGAATCCGATCCCGCGGCATTGGGCGGAGGCCACGAGCTTCGCCGGCGGGGTCGATTCCAGCCTGCCGCCGCTGCGGATTGCCTGCGACGTCACCAATCCGTTGGCCGGCCCCCGCGGCGCCGCCGCGACCTATGGGCCCCAGAAGGGGCTGAGGGCGCAGGATCTGGAGCGTCTCGACCATGCGACCCTCCGCCTCGCCCGGGCCCTTTGCGCGCACTGCGGGCAGTCCGGCAGCCTGACGGAGGTCCCGGGCGCGGGGGCGGCGGGGGGGATTGCCTTTGGCCTGATGGCGGCGGCGGGGGCGAGGTTGTTGCCCGGCTTCAATTTGGTCGCGGCGTGGCTGGATTTGGAGACCCGGCTGGCGGCGGCGGAGCTGGTGCTGACGGGAGAGGGCCGCTTCGACGCGAGTTCGCTGCAGGGCAAGGGGCCGGGCGCGGTGGCGGCGCGGGCCTTGGCCCGGGGGAAGCGGGTCCTGGTGCTGGCTGGGCAGGCGACCTTGCCGGAGCCGCCGCCGGGGCTGGAGGCGCGTTCGATCTCGCCGGCGGGGCTGCCCTTGGCGGAGGCGCTGCGGGAAGCCCCGCAACACCTCGCCGCCGCCGTCCGGGAGGCGTGCTGAGGCCGTAGGCCGCGGTGCGGCTCCGGTGTGGCCGCGGCTGCAGCCGCGGAGTGGGACGGAAACCCTTTTTCCTCCCGGCCCCGGCGACCTGCGCTCCCGTCGGAATCCGCGGCAACTGCCGCGGCCACATTCCAGCCCCACGGGCGGCGCCCGGGCTATTCCCGCCGCAGGCCGCGGCGCATCAGGGCGTCCAAGGCGGCCGCGGGCGGTTTAGCCGTGAACAGGAGGGCGTGCGTCTCCGTCAGGATCGGCGCCTCGAGCCCGCGTTCCCGCACCAAAGCCGCGAAGGCCTCGGTGGTGCGGTAACCCTCGACCACCGTGCGGCGCCCCGCGAGCAACTCGGCCACCGGGAGGCCCTCGCCGATCCGTTGCCCGAACTCCCGGTTACGGCTCCAACCGCCGTAACAAGTGGCAACCAGATCCCCGAAGCCGCTCAGGCCATAGAAGGTCTCCGCCCGCGCCCCCAGCGCCCCACCCACCCGGACCATCTCGGCCAGCGCCCGGGTCAGGAGGGCGGCCTTGGTGTTGTCGCCCAGCCGCAGCCCATCGCAGCACCCGGCGGCGATGGCATAGATGTTCTTCAGGCAACCCCCGTACTCCACGCCGGGAAGGTCATCGGAGGCGTAGACGCGCAGGGCCGGGCCACTGAGGGCCGTCTGGAGGGCGGTGAGGTCCGCGTCGCACCGGTCCGCCGCGAGCACCATCGCGGAAGGATCGGCGCGGGCCACGCCGAGGGCGTTGGT
>JAIXQE010000225.1 GCA_027485815.1 Opitutaceae bacterium | reverse complement strand
GCCGGTGAGGGCCGCCCAGAAAAGGAGGAGCAAGGGGCGGGGACGCATGGGGGTGGGAGGGTCGTGGCAGGTTTACGCCCCGCTGCCAAGGCCGCGGCGGCCCCAAAATGCGGGGCTCGCGCGAGGCCCCGGGCGCTTGACGTAGGTGGCGGCGATTTCAGGCTGGGGGTATGAAGACGAAGGCCAAATCAACCCAGAGCCGCGGGGTGAAAGCGCTCCGCCTGCCCAAGGAGTTCCCCTTTCCGTGCACGGCGGTTTCGTTACGCCGCCCCAAGGACGGGACGGGGCGGATTCGGCCGCAGGGTGACCTCGAGGCGCGGCGCCGGCGGTTGCTGAACCTCGCGGGTTCTTGTCCGGACTTCCCGGAGGCCTCCGGGCATCCCGCCGCCGACGTGCCGCGGGTCTTCGCCGAGTGACCCCGTTCCTCCCGGACACCAACGCCTTCTCCGTCTTCTTCCGGCGGCGTGACGAGGGGTTGCTGGCGCGTTTCGCCGCCGCCTTCCCGCAGGTCCGACTTTCGGCCATTGTGTTGGCGGAACTGGAGTATGGGGCCGCAAAGTCAGGGTTGGCCCGGCATCGTTCCCGCATTGAAGCCCTGACGCTCTCCGTCCCGATCGAGCAGTTCTCGCCTGAGGACGCCGCCGGCTATGGGCGACTGCGGGCGGTATTGGAGCGCAGTGGCCGGATGATTGGTTCTTTCGACACTCTGATTGCGGCACAGGCTCTCCGCTTGGGGGCCATCTTGGTCACTCACAACACCGAGGAGTTCTCCCGCGTTCCCGGCCTGCGGTGTGAGGACTGGCAGACCCTTGGCCCTGCGTGACCCGCTGCCAAGGCCGCGGCGGCTGGGCAAAAAAAAGGACCGGGCGAAATGCCCGGTCCTGGGTTAGAGCGCAGCCGGACGTTACTTCGTCGGGACCGTCTGGATCGTGCGCAGGATCCGGCCGGCCACCAAATACGGGTCGGCGGCGGAGTTCGGGCGGCGATCCTCAAGGTAACCCTTGTAGCCGTTGTTGACGAAGCTGTGCGGGACGCGGATCGACGCGCCGCGGTCGGCGACGCCGTAGCTGAACTTGTCGATCGACGGTGTCTCGTGCAGGCCGGTGAGGCGGAGGTGATTCTCCGGCCCGTAGACCGCGATGTGCTCGTCCATATGCTTGGCGAAGGCGGCCATCAGGGCCTCGAAGTAGGCCTTCCCGCCCACCTCGCGCATGTGCTTGGTGGAGAAGTTCGAGTGCATGCCGGAGCCGTTCCAGTCGAGCGGCGAGTCGAAGGGCCCGCGGATGGGCTTGCAGCGCCATTCGACGTCGATCCCGTACTGCTCGCACAGGCGGGCCATCAGGTAGCGGGCGACCCACATCTGGTCGGCGGCGCTCTTGGAGCCCTTGCCGAAGATCTGGAACTCCCACTGGCCCTTGGCGACCTCGGCGTTGATGCCCTCGATGTTGATGCCGGCGTCGAGGCAGAGATCGATGTGCTCCTCGACGATCTTCCGGGCCACCGCGCCGACGTTCTTGTAGCCGACGCCGGTGTAGTACGGGCCCTGGGGCTCGGGGAAGCCGCCCGGGGGGAAGCCAAGGGGCGCGCCGTCCTCGAAGAAGAAGTACTCCTGCTCGAAGCCGAACCAGGTGCCCGGATCATCCGGGATGGTGGCGCGGGAGTTCGAGGGGTGGGCGACGCCAGTGTGGAGGTAGGTCTCGCACATCACGAGCACGCCGTTCTTGCGGGTGGAGTCCGGGAAGACCGCGACGGGCTTCAGGACGATGTCGGAGCTCTTGCCCTCGGCTTGGCGGGTGGAGCTGCCGTCGAAGCCCCAGTCGGGCAGTTCGGACAGCTTCGGAAAGCTCGCGAACTCCTTGATCTGGGTCTTGCTGCGGAGGTTGGCCAGCGGGGTGTAGCCGTCGAGCCAGATGTATTCCAGTTTGTACTTGGGCATATGGGTGGAGCTGAGTTGGGTAGGGTTAAGGCGTCCTGAGCCCGGGCCGCGGTCGAGATAAATCCATTCCGCGCGGGCACATTCTGCCGCTCCCGAGGAAGCACCTTCCGTGCCACGCCCGCTGGAAAATGGTGGGAAAGTGGGGCCGATGGAGGACGGAGGGCGGCGGTTTGTTGTAGCCGGGGCGCGCCGCCCCGGTGGCGGGAGACGAAAACGCCTTTCGCGCCGCCCTTCCGCCGTACCGTGAAAGGCTGCGCTAATGGGCGCTTCCGACCGCACGGGCCGGGGCGACGCGCCCCAGCTACACCAGACCGCTTGGCACCAGCACGTGGACCGAAATGCCGGGTTTCGATGTAGCCGGGCAATCC
Source organism: Opitutaceae bacterium (assembly GCA_027485815.1). Lineage (GTDB taxonomy): Bacteria > Verrucomicrobiota > Verrucomicrobiia > Opitutales > Opitutaceae > ER46. Next base: position 2,124 of record JAIXQE010000225.1, on the reverse strand, counting down.
TTGCCCGGACAAAGGGGCGAGGACGCCTTCCGCGGAGCGAGCCCGCTGCGCCGCAAAAGGGCGCGGGGCGAGCGGGGTTTCCGTTCCGCCGTACCGGGCAACGATTGCCCGGCTACACCCAGCGGTTGCGCTCCCTAACCGGCGCCGAAGCGCCCCCCCCGCCCCGGCATTGCCCTCCCGCGTCCGACCATCACAACGTTCCCTATGCGCTTCAGCTTACCCCTCCTGCTGCTCGCCTCGTGCCTCCCCGCCGCCACCCCGCCGCGGCCGCCCGACGACCTCCGCACCACTGTCGCGGATGGCTACCGCGGCATCTGGTACATGAACCAGCCCCTCCCCGGTCCCCACCGCTACAAGTACAGCGGCGGCTTCGCCACCTACCCGCAATGGCATATGCCCATCGCCATTCACGTCCCCAGCCAGCGGAAGACGTTCTTCGTCTACGGTGGTTCCGCGGGCAACGTCTCGGAGCGCGGCGACGAACTCCAGCACCTCGTCTCCTATTACGATCACGCCACCGGCACCGTCCCCCGGCCCGTCCGCATCCTCCAGAAACGCACCGAGGACGCCCACGATAACCCCACGCTCGCGATCGATGCCGCCGGCCACCTCTTCGTCTTCTCCTCCGCCCACGGCACGTCGCGGCCCTCCTACCTCCACCGCTCCCGCCGGCCCTACGACATCACCGAATGGGAACTGCTCGAAACCACGAATTACTCCTACACCCAGCCCTGGTACCTGCCGGAATCCCGCCGCTTCCTCTTCCTCCACACGCTGTACGTCCAAGGCCAGCGCACCCTCAACTGGAAGACCTCTGCCGACGGCCGGACCTGGAGCCCGCCGCGCCTGCTCGCGCACCTGGAGAAAGGCGATTACCAACTCACCGCCCGCCAGGGGCAGACGGACCGCGTGGCCACCGCCTTCGACCTCCATCCCGACCACGGGCGGAGCGGCACCGGCCTCAATTATCGCACCAACCTCTATTATCTCGAAACCCGCGACGCCGGCGCCACGTGGACGACCGTCTCCGGCCAGGTCGTCACCCCGCCGCTGCGCGACGCTGCCAATCCGGCGCTCGTGCGCGACTATCGGGCGGAGGACCTGAGCGTGTACCTGAAGGAACTTGCCTTCACGCCCGCCGGCCACCCGGTGGTCCTCTATTTGACGTCCAAGGGCTACAATCCCGGACCTGCGTCGGGGCCCTTCCAATGGTGGACCGCCCGGTGGACGGGCCAGGAGTGGGTGATCCGGCCGTGTTTCACTTCGGATCATAACTATGATCACGGGACGCTGTACCTGGAGCCGGACGGCACGTGGCGGATCATCGCGCCTTCCGATCCGGGGCCGCAGCCGTGGGGCACGGGCGGCGAGATGGTAATGTGGCTGAGTCGCGACGAGGGCGTGACGTGGACGCGCGGGCGCACGCTGACTTCGGGCTCGCGGTATAATCATTCGTACGCGCGCCAGCCGGTGGCGGCCGATCCGGGGTTTTACGCGTTGTGGGCGGACGGTTCGCCGCTGGAACCGACGCCTTCAGCGTTGTATTTCTGCACCCGGGAGGGGGAGGTTTATCGCCTGCCGGAGCGGATGACGGGCGACACCGCGCGCCCGGAGCGGGTGAAATAGGCGCGCCGATCGGGCAAGGTGGATCGCCGCCCCTTGATAAAGACTAAATCCCCGCGGTTCGATGTAGCCGGGGCATCGTGCCCCGGACGACAAGCACGACGCACCCCTCCGCGAAGCGATGCCGCCTTTCGGTCGCCCGATCTCCGCTTGCGGGACCGTTGGATTGCTCCCGCGGGCATTGGTTTTCGTCCCGTCGGCCGGGGAACGATTCCCCGGCTACACCAGACCGAGGCGCGCTGCGGAAGGGCTGCGCGCGTCGGCCGTTCCGGCGGCACGGGCCGGGGCGACGCACCCCAGCTACATCAGGCCTACTCCATGCTTGGAGCGAGTAATCTGCCCCAGCGACACCAGACCCTCCCCATCCGGCTTTTCCGCTCGCCTCGCCGCCGCGAACCGTCGCAAGACTTTGGCCGGTTCGTCGTGATCCCCAACGCCAACCACCTGCTGCTGTTTTATTACGTCGCCCGGTATCGCGGCATCTCCGCCGCCCTGCCGCAT
>JAIXQE010000097.1 GCA_027485815.1 Opitutaceae bacterium | reverse complement strand
TCAAGTTCAAGCAGACCTACGAGGTGAAGGGGCGGCCCCTGCTGCCGGCGGATTGGCGGGTGTTTGTGTCGGGGGAGGCGCGGACGCATGTGGTTTATTGGCACCTGGTGGAGGGAAAGCTTTACGATTACGGGGATCGGTTTAATGCGGTCCCGCATCCGCTGCTGTGGTGGAAAGACACCCTCGAGCAGGCGACCTATGGCTCCCGGGAACAGCTTTTTGTACGGGTGGCGGCGGAAGTACCCTTGGAACAAATTTGGTCCGATTCTGGCTTCCAAGACGTGATGGAGAGCGTGGCGAAGCTCGGATTGTTTCGGTAAGTTTTTAGGGCGCCAATCATTGAACAGGAGGGCGCGGAGAGACGCGGAGCCCTTCGACAGGCTCAGGGCTAGGGACAGAGGGCGGGGCCCTAAGATTCGGTGTAGGCAAGGATTTCAGGGTCCCGGAGGCATGGCTTTCGTCGGCGGGGACGATGAAGCTACCCTGCGAAGCAACGATCGCACGATCCAAGGTGACCGATTACCTGCTGGTGCGGCAGGATCGAGGAGACAAATCCGCGTTCCTGGAGCGCGGAGGCTATTCGTCGCTCAATCCAAGCCAACTCATCGCGGACCTGATCGGACTGGCGCGAGAAGGCGACGCCGTCTTGGTGGAAGAAAACGAATTTGGCCGGTATTACGAAGTCTTGGGTTTTCTGCTTGGGCCCACCGGAGTGAGGCTGCGCGTCAGAACCATCTGGATAACCGAGCACTTGTCGGGTAGCATGAAGTTCATCACCTTAATTCCACTGGGAGTATTCCGCCGATGATTTTCCCCCTTTACACCGAGATGGCGCTTTCACGCGATTTGCCGGGCTATCGACTGCGCCGCGGGGATTTGGTGCGCTTGGTGGAGCACCATATCGCCCCGGATGGTCACGAGGGGTATTCGGCAGAGGTCCTGGGGGCGAAAGGGCAGACCTTGGCGGTGGTGGCGGTACCAGTCGACGCGCTGGAATCCCTCCGGGACAATGAGGTCCTGAGTGTTCGGGCGATAGCCTAGCTGGCTGAGCGCGTTCGCTGGGGTCGCGACCACCGCTTCGTAAGCCTCCCTGCGGTGAGTGCCGCGGATGAAAAGCAGCGGACGCTAATCCTTCCGCCCTCCGTCCTCCGATCTCCGCGTCTCTCCGCGCCCTCCTGTTAAATCGTCTGCAGCTCACGTAAGCTCTCTCGTCCTCCGATCCGTGAAGTCCCCCCGAATTTACCTTTCCTCCCCGCATATGGGCGGCGACGAGCTGCCGTTCGTCCAGGAAGCCTTTGCGACGAACTGGATCGCCCCGCTGGGACCGCACGTCGATGCCTTCGAGCGGGAATTCTGTGCCATGCTCGAGACAGGTTCAGGCGGGGAACAGGGGGGCGCAGAGACCGCGGAGTCCCGGAATAGTCCCCCGTCCTCTGTCCTCCGCCCTCCGTCTTCCGCCCTCCACGCCGCCGCCCTGTCGTCGGGCACGGCGTCCCTGCACTTGGCCCTGAAGCTCGTCGGACTGCAGCGTGGCGAGGAAGTTTTCTGTTCCAGCCTCACTTTTTCCGCGAGTGCCAATCCGATCGTGTATGAGGGGGGGCGGCCGGTGTTTCTCGATAGTGAGCGGGCGAGTTGGAATCTCGATCCGGCGTTACTGGCAGAGGCGCTGGCGGACCGGGCGAAGCGGGGTCGACTGCCGCGGGCGGTGATCGTGGTGCACCTGTATGGTCAGTGTGCGGATTTGGCGCCGATCGTAGCCCTCTGTGACCAGTATGGCGTAGCGCTGATCGAGGATGCGGCGGAGGCGCTGGGGGCGGTTTATTTCGGAGGACGGAGGGCGGAGGACGGAGGACGGAGGACGGAAGACGGAGGAACGAGGACGGAAGACAGAGGGCAGAGAGCGGATGCAGCTTCCTCTGGTCCGACCTCCGATCTCCGTCCTCAGTCCTCCGTCCTCCGCCCTCCGTCCTCCGGTATCGCTCCGGGCACCGTCGGGCGGCTGGGGATCTTTTCCTTCAATGGGAACAAGATCATCACCACCTCGGGCGGGGGCATGCTGGTGTCCCGGGAAGAGGCGTTGATTGCGAAGGCGCGGTTCTGGGCGACGCAGGCGCGGGATCCGGCGCCGCATTACCAGCACTCGGAGATCGGCTACAATTATCGGCTGAGCAATGTCCTGGCGGGGATTGGACGGGGGCAGCTGCGGGTGTTGGCGGACCGGGTGAACGCCCGCCGGGCGAATTGCGCCTATTACGAGCGGGCGTTCGCGGACTTGCCGGGGATCCGCTTCATGCCGGAGGCCCCGTGGAACCGGTGCACGCGGTGGCTGACGTGCATCCTGGTGGATCCGGCGGCTTGCGGGGTGGATCGGGAGGCGATCCGGCTGGCGTTGGAGCGGGTGAACATCGAGGCGCGGCCGGTGTGGAAGCCGATGCACCTGCAGCCGGTGTTTCGGGAGTGTGCGACGTTCGGCGGAGCGGTGGCGGAGGATTTGTTTAACCGGGGCTTATGCCTGCCTTCGGGATCGAACCTCACGGAAGGGGATTTGGCGCGCGTGGTGGAAGTCGTGCGGGCGTGTCTGCGGTGAGGTTTGAACAGGAGGACGCAGAGAGACGCAGAGGGTTGATGATTGGGGGAGTGGGTTCTGGACCCCGACCCTCCTCCGCGCTCTCCGCGACCTCCTGTTCCTTGCTTGGCCAGAATTCCTCCGTGCGGCTCGTCCCGAAAATCAGGGTCTGGTAGCGGTTGAGAGTCTAAATCGGCGAAAGAGCCTGCCGGGCATGCACGCGCTGTTTCCCCGGGCCAATCGTCTCACCGATCAGATCATCAACGCTGCCATCGAGGTGCATCGCCACTTTGGTCCCGGTTTACTCGAGTCGATTTATGAGTGGGCCCTCGTTCGTGAGCTGGAACTCAGGCAGCTGGCGGTCACAAACCAGCGCCGGGTAGTACTCTCCTACAAGGGTAGGGTCCGCGAAGAAGTGTTGCGGTGCGATGTGCTGGTGGAGTCGGCGGTGCTGGTCGAGCTCAAGGCGGTCGAAGAGGTTCTTCCGATTCACAAGGCGCAGTTGCTGAGCTATATGCAGCTGCTGGAGTTGCCTCTCGGCCTGCTCATCAACTTCAACCGGGTGCGCTTGGTAGATGGGATCTCACGCCTCATTTTGCGCGGGGCCGACCAGCCTGATTAAATTGTCGGCTCTGAATGGTTCTCTCCGCCCAGCCTCTGCGTTCTCCTGTTCAGCAAAGTTTAGATGACCAAACGAATCCTAGATCTCTTCCTGGTGGCCGCCACGGCCCCGATCTGGCTTCCGATCGTTGGCGTATTGGCGCTGTTGGTGCGACGTCAGCTGGGATCGCCCGTATACTTCCGGCAGCGGCGGCCGGGGTTGCACGGGCGGATCTTTGAAATGGTGAAGTTTAGGACGATGACCGATGCGCGGGACGCGCAGGGACAGCTGCTGCCCGATGCCGTCCGACTGACCCCGTTCGGGCGCTTCCTGCGGGCGAGCTCGCTGGATGAGCTGCCGGAACTCTGGAATGTCCTGAAGGGGGAGATGAGCCTCGTGGGGCCCCGACCCCTGCTGGTGCAGTACCTGGACCGCTACTCCGAGCGCCAGGCGCGGCGGCAT
>JAIXQE010000120.1 GCA_027485815.1 Opitutaceae bacterium | reverse complement strand
CGTGATCACGGGCATCAATACGGCTGCAGCAGACTACGTCCCATACGCCCAACTGGCAACCGCGCAGCTTATGCAATCGGTACCGTTTGGAAAATACCACGCTCGATCGGAAAAGGACGGCCAAGACAAGATCTTGGATCAGCCCCCCGGACGTCCTCGTTAAAGCTGGGCGGCCGGCGATGGGTTATTTCCCCATCTGGCTTCTGCCGTCACTCGCCCAGATCTCTTGTGCCCAGAAAACTATGATTATTCCAAATCGTGCCTTTGTTGCTGCGATCGCTCTGGGACTAACTCTTGCGGTTAGTGCTCAAGCTCAAGTTACCACGGCTGGAGGCTATTTCGGCCGAATCGGGAATACGGAGCTACTCGTAGCCGTCGGAGCACGAAACACAGTTGCATTCTATTACTTTGACTACGCGTTTCAAAGACTGGATTTCGGTACAGGGACGCTACGTGCTGATGGCCAGGCTGGATTCTCTGTGAGCAGTGGTCGTGTAGTCACAATCAGTGGAGTTCGCGACCGTATCCTCTCCGGGACATACTCAGGGGTTCCCTTTACAGCGTCGTATGATTCTCCATTCGGGCCGGCTTCGGCCAGTGCCCTGCCGTATACTGGAACAATAGTGAATCCAGCCGCAACAACCGGGCCGATGGTTGCGGTCCTAGTGCTTGGCATTAGCGCCAATGGAAGAGTGGCTGCAATTTTTACCAATGATGTCGCTACCCACGGAGGCCTCGGAACCATCTCCTCAACAGGGGTTGTGCGAGTGCCCATTACCAATGGCTCGCTGTGGAACTTCACCTTCAATCCGAGCGATGGCATAGCCAGCGGCCTAATTAACGCGACTGTCGGTGGTTTTACCAATTTGGCACCGCTACAGTACGTACTCGTCGAAGCAGCTGGCGCAAGATTGATCAATATCGCTACTCGAGGAACTGTGGGGGACGGGAATTCCCTCACCGCAGGATTCGTGATCAATAAAAATGCAAAGGTGTTATTGATACGCGCAGTTGGGCCGACCTTAGCCGCATTCGGGGTGGGAGGAGCACAGCCTGATCCGTCTCTTACCCTCTACTCCGGCCAAACCGCCATCGCAACCAATGACGACTGGGGAACAGGGGCTCGCCCGACTGAGATTCAAACCGCTGCCGCACAGGTCGGTGCTTTTGCGCTCCTAAATGGAAGTCGCGATTCGGCGATTCTAGTTACCCTGGAACCAGGGGCTTACACGGCGATGGTATCCGGGAAGGCCGGGGGCACGGCCGGCGATGCCCTCATTGAGGTTTACGAAGTAAACTGAAAATCAAACAATACTCGTCCCGATCCAAGCTGCGGGCAGGCCGAATGTATGGGGTCAGGCCAGTGGCTGATGCCGTCTTTGCTATCTTCCCTAAGCTTCCGCGACGGCCCTCGTCTGACCTAAGCGAGTGGCCTGGCCTGCAGGGCCGGGTATCCTGCCCGGCCCACACCTGAGCGCCGATGCTTTCGATCAGACGGCCTCAACTGCACCCTGCGCTGGCCTGACTCCGTACTGGGTACCGCGGGGCTCGGTGTAGCCGGGGCGCGTCGCCACGGTGCGGCCGGAATGAGCGCGCCTGTCGCGGAGCAGGCGCGGGTGTGGGAAGTTGTGTTCGTCAAGTTTAGCAAAAGGGGTTTCGTGGTTGGGCGGTTTGGTGCGTTTGTAAGATTTATGGGTAGGGTTTAAGGGAGGTATCGCACCTTCCGGGAAACAACCCTTTGGGACCCCCCTCCTGCTCGCGCTAGGGGGCTCAGCCGCGGCTGGAGGAAGGAGGGACCCACGAGGCATGCCACGCCCACAGGGTGCGGCACAAGGTATGGACGCAGGCCTTAACGCAGCCAAAAGTGGCGTTCTTTCGCCCACGATCCTCGTCCAGATAGATCCTCCGGTTGAGCTCCACCATGATGCCGGTGACGTACGGATTTCGGCGGTACTCTCGCCCGGGAATCATGGTTCCGGCGTAGGGCCGGTTGATGGCCACGCTGAAGCCAGCATCGCGCAGGACGCGCTCCGCCGCCGTCACTAGGCCCGATGGCGTATGAAACGGATCCGTTCCCAAGCAGAAGTCGGGGCGGTCGGGATCGCGATCCGGCTCAATCCGCCAAGGCTGGGCGGGAAACGAGTGGGCATCCACGATGAGGGCGCTTCCCCGCGTCGCGAGTTCCAGACTCGTCGCTTCGGCGAGCCGCTGGTGATGGGGGTGGTAGAACTGGTCCAGCAATGCCCGTCTCTCGGTTGGCGACAGCGTCCTGCGCAGGGGGCTGCCGTCGGTGCAGTTGAAGTAGACGGCGCCTCTTCCGACCCCGGCCATCGGCTCATCCTGATCGTCGGAAAACCGTTCCGGGTCCGCCACAAGCCGAGAAACCGGGTACCTGATGGTCACGCCACCCGTCTCCGAGAAGAGTTCGTCCGTCAGCCAGTCGGTGGAGCGCAGAATCTCGGCTTGGAGATCTTCGCGGGAGCGAACGAACTGGGGCAGCACCTCAACCGGGATCTCGGTGGAAGCGTGGGGAATGTGGATAATCACCGTTTTGGACGATGGATGCGGTCCCCGCCGCGGCGAGTGTGCAACGAGCCCCTCCAGTGGCTGCGTCTGATCAATCGGAGGGGCGATCCGGATGGGGCAGGTAAGGTGTTTTGCAGTCGAGGCTGCGAAACCCCTGACCTGGCCCTGGATGCTTCCCTGGTGTTGAGGCCAGAGATGATCCCGTCGAATTGCCCGCCGGGACGGAAAGGCCGGGCCGGCGGCGCGTTGCTTCAACCGGAGGCCACCGTCACCAGATCTTGGCGCGGTCGGCGGGGGCCTTCCAGAGCTTGTCGCCCTCCTTGATCCCGAAGGCGTCGTAGAACGGCTGGAAGTTCACCAGCGGTCCGATCGCGCGGAAGTTGCCGGGCGCGTGCGGGCCCCGCGCCACCTGCAGCCGCATCGCATCGTCGCGGTAGGCGGTGCGCCACTGTTGCGCCCAGGAAAGGAAGAAGCGCTGCTCCGCCGTGTAGCCGTCGATCTTCGCCGGCGCCGGCTTGCCCTTGAGCGAACGCTGCAGCGCCTCGAACGCGATGGAGACGCCACCGAGGTCGGCGATGTTCTCCCCCAGGGCGAGTTGGCCGTTGATCGCCAGCCCGGGCAGCGCCTGGTAGCCGTTGAACTGCTCCACCACGCGTTGCGCCCGCTCGCGGAACTTGGCGTTGTCCTCCGGCGTCCACCAGTCCACGAGGTTGCCGTCGGCGTCGGACCGGCGGCCCTGGTCGTCGTAGCCGTGGGTGATCTCGTGGCCGATCACGCCGCCGATCGCGCCGTAGTTCACGGCGTCGTCCATCGCCGGATCGAAGAACGGGGGCTGCAGGATGCCCGCGGGGAAGACGATCTGGTTGGTGACGGGCGAGTAGTAGGCGTTCACCGTCGAGGGGGTCATGCCCCACTCCCGCTTGTCGACCTTCGTGCCGGTGCGGTCGATCCGGCGGCGGGATTCGGCGCGGGCGGCGCGGACCACGTTGCCATAGTAGTCGTCGCGGCGGATCTCGACCCCGGAGTAATCCCGCCACTTGTCCGTGTAGCCGATCATCGCCTCGAACCGGTCGAACTTCGCGAGGGCCTTCCGGCGCGTCTCCTCCGACATCCAATCGAGCTGGGTGAGGCGGTCGCGCATGACGGCCTGGATGTTGCCGATCATCTCCAGCATCCGGGCCTTCGATTCAGGCGGGAAGTGCCGGGCGACGTAGAGCTGGCCGAGGGCGTCGCCGATCAGGCCGTCGACGCGGCGGGCCGCGCGCTGCCAGCGCGGTTCCTGCTGCGGGGTGCCGTTCAGCACCGTGCCCTGGAAGCGGAAGCGCTCCTCATCGAGGGTCTCCTTCAGGTAGGGCGCCGACGCGCTGAGGAGATGCCAGCGCACGTACGTCTTCCATTCGTCCAGCGGCCGCTCCTGCAGGAGCCGCCCGAGGCCCTCGAGAAACTTCGGCTGGCCGACGATCAAGTCGGTCACGCGGGCGGGCACGCCGAGGCCGTCGATCAGGCGGCGCAGCGGCAGGCCCGGGTAGGCGGCCACGGCGTCGGCGAGGGTCATCTTGTGGTAGTTGGCGAGCCGGTCGCGGAGCTCGACGGGCGGCTTGGCGTTCTCCGCCATCGCCTTTTCCAAGCTGAGGACGACTTCCGCCTGCCGGTAGGCCGTCTCCCGCTTCTCCCCGGCCAGCTCGAGCATGCGGGCGACGTGGCCGAGGAACTCCCAGCGTTCGCGGGCGAACTTCTCCGAGAAGTAATAGTCCTTCGACGGCAGGCTGAGCCCGCCCTGGCCCAGGTAGAAGGCGTAGGTGTCGCTCTTCTTCTGATCGGCATAGAAGGCCATCCCGAGCAGGGGATTACCCAGCTCAAGGTGCATCTCGGCGCAGATGGCGGCGAGTTCCTCGCGCGTCGTCACCGCGGCGATCCGGGCGAGCGTCGGCTCGATGGGCTGCAGGCCGCGGGCGTTGATCGTGGCCACGTCCAACGCGGACGCGAAGAGGTCACCGACCTTCTGGGTGTTGGAGCCGGCGGCGCCGGGATTGGCCGCGGCCGCCTCCACGAGGGCGCGCACGTGGCCCCAGTTGCGTTCGGCGAGCTCGTCGAAGCCGCCCCAGCGCGACTTGTCGGCCGGGATCGTGGTGCGGGTGTACCAGCCGCCCGCGGCGAACCGTGCGAAGTCGGCACCCGGCGCGACCGACGGGTCCATATGGCGCGCGCTGAAGCCCGGCCCGGGATCGGCTGCGGCCGCGGCCGCGGCGAACGCGGGGGCCGCGAGGGCGAAGGCGCACGCGGCCAGGAGGGCGACCGGCGGGCGCGGGGAGGAGCGAGTGGAGCGGTGGACTGGATTCATAACGTGGAACTGAGGCAGAAGAGATCGCGGGTCCCGGCTGGACCCTTCCGCTGGCATAACCAAAGGGAGGGCGATGGCGAGAAACGCGTCTGCGGTGGGCTTCGTTTAATGCGAGGAGCACACAGGCGGCAAACCCGGCGGGCACTTCGTGGCGATCAGCGTCTGCCGCCCCAGCGGTTTCGCAGCACCCTGCTGCGTCGGCGGGAAAGTCGTCGCTTGACTAGGGACGGGGGAAGGCCGCCTCTGCTCTCCGTGACGGCGCAATCCGATCCCCGCACCTTGGTCGGAGCGGCGTCGAACTCGGCCGAGCAGTCGGGGTTCCCGCCCAAAGATGGTGTCCGCCAGTCGCGCGCAACGCTTGCCGCGGAGCGTCCGCGGGCCGTCGGCGCAGAGCGCCTCCTCAATTCCTCCTGCGTCCCAACCTAACCCCAACCCCATGAACCGCGTCCTCGCCCTCCTCACTCGCACCTCCGTCGCCTTGGCCGCCCTCGGCTGCAGCGCCCAAGTCCTGGCGCAGTCCGCTGCCTCGGGTAGTCCGATTCCGCCTCCCTTCAAGGGATCTCACGTCATGACCAAGGAGCAGCAGGCGGCTCTGAAGCCCGCGGCGGTCCTGCAGGAGTTCGTGGAGGGCAATCAGCGCTTTCGGAATGAGGGCATCACCCGTCGCGACCACAGCCTGATGGTGCGCCAGGCGGCCGGTGGTCAATTCCCCAAGGCCGTGGTGCTGAGCTGCCTCGATAGCCGCATCCCGGTGGAGGATGTGCTCGATCAGGGTTTGGGGGACATATTCGTCGCCCGCGTGGCCGGCAACGTCCTCAACGAGGACATCCTCGGCAGCATGGAGTTCGGCTGCAAGGTGTCGGGCGCGAAGCTCATTCTGGTGATCGGACACCGCAACTGCGGCGCCGTGAAGGGCGCCATTGATAACGTGCAGCTGGGCAACATCACGGCGCTGCTCGCCAAGATCCGGCCGGCGATCGACAAAACCGCCGCGGTGACGGGCGAGAAAAGCTCGAAGAACGCGAACTACGTCGAAGCGGTCTGCGCCAGCAACATCGACCACGTCGTCGCCGAAATCCGGCGGCGCAGCCCGATTCTGGCCGCCATGGAGAACGCGGGCGAAATCAAGATCATCGGTTCCTACTACGATCTGGACTCGGGGGCGCTCCAGCTGCGCTAACGGTCACGCGGAAAGGCTGGGCCCGGTACGGCTGCCAATAGGGGTCAGGGTGCCTTTCGGGGCAGCGCGCGCTGGCGGCGATCGGCGTCGGCGTGAAGCGGATCAGCGGCGTGCCAGTGCCCGATCCGCCCGGCCCTTGCGCGCTGACGCCGCGGGCCGGACTCCGCCCGGGTGCCGCGGACTTCAGAAGTTGCCCTTCACGCCGACCTGGAAGGTCACCCCGTACTCGCCCTCGGCGGCGAACTTCACGTACCGCGGGCTGCCCGGCGCGTAGGACTCGTTCGAGTCGCGGTTGTTGAACACGTTCCGGCCGGTCGCGTACAACGCGTAGTTGCGGCTCACGCGGTAATCGAGCGAGGCGTCAAGCCGCAGCCGCTCCTGCTGGTAGTTCCAGCCCGCGGCGCCGAGGTTGCCCGCCGCGACGGTGCCGACCCGCTTCTTGCCCACGAGCGTCCACCGCGCATTGAAGGCGACGGGGTGCCGGTTGTAGAAGAAGCCCCAGTTGATCATCTTCGGGGTGAAGCCGCGGAAGTCCGCCTCCTGCGGTCCCCGCGTGCGCACCAGCGTCGCGTTGGCGAACACGCGGAAGTGCCGCGCCAGCGGCGCCCGGGTGAAGAACGAGAGCGGCTGGCTCACGTTGACCTCATAGCCGTTGATGTGCGCGATGCCGTCCACATTGCCCGGGGCGTTCACCTGGTAATCGACGAACTCCTCGCCGAGGCCGACCCCCTGCAGGAAGTCCGCCGTCGCGAGGAAGTTCCGCGTGGCGAAGAAATTCCGGATCTGCTTCCGGTAGAACCCGAGCGAGAGCTCGCCGCCGCCCGCCGAGTAATGCTCGAGGCGCAGGTCGAGGCTCTGGGCGGTCCACGGGGTGAGGCCGGGATTCTTGGTCGTGATGGTCCCCAGCGCGGATCCGGTCGCGGACGAGTCGGGGTTGAAGTCGATCTGGTTCACGTTGGTCGCGCCCATGATGTTCCCGAAATCGGGCCGGCCGAGGGTGCGCGCGAGCCCGAGGCGCCCGAGCAGGTTCGGGGTCAGGTTCAGGGTCGCGTTCAGGCTCGGGTAGAGGCCGTCGTACTGCTTACGGATCCGCGCGCCGAGCTTCCGGTAGACCAGCCGGTCGATCTCGATGCCGTCGGTGGTGATCGGGATCGGCCGGTTTTGCGCGGTCAGCAGCAGGGCCCCCGTGCGCGGGTCGCGCTGGTACTGCGCGTTGTTGTCCTGCAGCACCGTGCGGCCGTCGTCGGTCGTGCGCTCCAGCCGCACGCCGGTGAGGATGCGGAGGCGGTTGGCCCAGAACGAGGCGTCCGCGAGCAGGTAGGCCGCGTCGATCCGCTCCGTGATCTGCTCGGTGTTGAGGGCGTCCGCCCGCAGGTCCGTGCGCAGGTTGGCCGGGGTCACCTGGAAGTAGGACGGGTACTGCTCGTAGAGCTCCCACGCGCGCCGGCTGCTCACGAACTGCGGCTGCGCCACGTTGCGGGGCATGAAGTAGTCGAGCATCGCGTAGTTCGTCAGGTCGACGGGCGCGAGCGCCACGGAGTCGTCGGCATTGCCCGCGATCCCGTCCTTCCCGACGTAGGTCGGGGTGAAGTTCGAGGCGCGGCGGGCTCGGTACTGTTCCGCCGAGGAAAGGCCGCCCTTGAGGGACCAATTGAGGCTCTCCCCGAAGAACTTCCGGCGGAGGTCGACCCGGGCGCTGCGGGCGGTGCTGTCGTTGTCGCGCGTGCCGTTGCTGCCGTTGAGGAAGAAGGTGTAGTTCGAGACCCGCAGGGGGTCGATGATCTGGCCGGCGGCGTTGCGGACGGTGACCGTCCCGGGCCGGTGGTCGCTGAACCCGTCGAAGTCGATGGTCGCGCCCTGGATGCGGGCGGAGGCGGTCTCGAACTGGCGGTGCGAGGTGGCGCGGTAGGTCTGGTCGGAAAAATTGTAGCCCGCGGCGGCGTTGATGTCCCAGTGCGTGCCCACGTGCCGGTAGCTCAGGCGGAAGATGTTGTTCCGAACCCGCACGTAGCGCGCGGTGTTGTTGACGTTGACCGCGCCCGATCCCGGGCGGCCGCGGGTGAAGTCGGGGCCCCAGGCGAGGGGATTGGTGCCGGTGTTGAGGATGAAGTTGTGCTGCTCGTAGTCCTGCACGAGCCAGTTGCCGGAGTAGGTGAAGGAGAGGGTGTCGGTGGGGGCGAGGCGCCAGTCGAGCCGCGTGCCGAGCGTGTAGCGGTGCTCATACACTGGGAAGACGTTGTACTGGTAGGTCGTGAGGTAGGGATTATCGACGGTGGCCTTGAGCGGGTTGGTGGCGGCCGTGCTGGTGTTGAAGGAGCGGTTGATGCGGCGGGCGACGCCGTATTGATCGTTCTTCACGGCGTTCACCGAGAAGCCGAAGTCCTTGGAGACCGGCACCGTGTACGCAAAATCGAAGTCGGGCTGGTAGTGGAAGACCCGCTTCTGGTCATCGCCGGCGGCCCCTCCGGGCTGCTTGCTGAAGGCGAGGTCGCGGGAGTTGCGGTTAATATAGGCCTTGAAGCGGAGTTCGGGGCGGCTGGCCTCGAAGGCGGTGCGGCTGACCATATTGATGGAGCCTCCCAGGCTGGCGGCGGACATCTCGGGCGTGGGCACCTTGTAGATCTCGACCCGGGAGGCGTTGTTGAGGGACAACGCCTGCATCGACGTGTTGCGCGTGGGTCCGGCGGCGCCGGCCGCGTTCACCTCGTCGCCGTCGAGGGAGATGTTGGTGTAGTTGGAGGGCAGCCCGCGCAGGCCGATCAGCCCGGCGTTCATCTGGTCCGTCACGACATCGACCCCGGGCAGGTATTTCACGAACTCCGCGAGGTTGTTCTGGATGATGTCGCCCATCGCGTCCGTATGGAGCACCGTCTTGATGTTGCCGGCGAAGCGCTGCTCGTTGATGGCGATCGAGGCGGCGTTGGTGTCGCGCGCTGATGCGACCACGAACGCATCGAGCCGCACGGCCCCTGAGGAGGCGGCGCCAGCGGAGCCCCCGAGGGGCTCCAAAATGAAATCCCGCCGCACTGTCGCGCCCGGGGTGACTTGCACCGAGGCGTCCTGCGGGACGAGGCCGGTGAAGAAGACGCGGAGGGTGACCTCGCCCGCGGGGAGGCCGGGGAGCCGGAATTCGCCGAAGGCGTCGGTGAAGGCCTCGCGGCTGGTGCCGGCGACCGTGATGCGGGCATTCTCGAGGGCGGCCCCGCCGATGCTGTTCTGCACCCGGCCGGTCAGCGTGCCCGTGACAGGCGTCTGGGCCTGGACGGCGCCCGCGAGGAGCAGGAGCGGAAGGAACCAGCGGATGAGCCGGAGCGGGGGAAACGCGGGGCAAGGGTGCATCCGCGCAGCAGAGACCGCGGACAAACGTTGAGCAACACCGGGAGCGGGCCCGGCCAAACTGGAAAACCCTCCGCGCGGCGTCAGCGCCGCGTTTTTCCCTGCACGTAAAGCGCCTCCACCTTCGCGCGCGCCCAAGGGGTCCGCCGGAGGAAGACGAGGCTGGAGTTGAGGCTCGGGTCGAAGCGGAAGCAGCGGATGTCCACCCGCTCGGCCAGCCAGGCCCAGCCGTGTTCCGCCACCAGCTCGCTCAGGAGCTGCTTGAGGGTCACGCCGTGCAACGGGTCCTTCGACGAGGGGGCATCCACGGTGTCAAAGCTCGGTCGCGCGCGGCGCGAGGCAAGCGCGGAGGCGGGCCCGCGGTTGACCCGTGCGGGGAGGGGCGTGAGGGTGGCGGGATGTCCCACGCGCCGGATGCCGTTTTTGATCCCGTCGAGGAGGTGGTCGCCGAGATCGCGGCGGGCCGCCTGGTCATCGTCACGGACGACGAGGATCGCGAGAACGAGGGCGACCTCATCCTGGCGGCCGCGAAGGCCACGCCCGAGGCGGTCAACATGATGATCCGCCACGGCAGCGGGATCGTCTGCGTGCCGATGCTGGAGCCGCAGCTACGCCGACTCGGCCTCGGGCCGATGGTCGCCCGCAACCGCGAGGTGCAGCGCACGGACTTCACGGTGAGCGTCGACGCCGCGCACGGCATCGGGACCGGGATCAGCGCCGCGGACCGGACGACCACCATCCGGCTGCTGGCGGACGGGGCGACCACGCCGGAGCAGCTGGTGCAGCCCGGGCACGTCTTTCCCCTGCGCGCGCGGCCCGGCGGGGTGCTGCAGCGTGCGGGCCACACCGAGGCGGCGGTCGACCTCGCGGTGCTGGCCGGGCTGCCGCCGGCGGGGGTGATCTGCGAGCTGGTCAACGACGACGGCACCGTCCAGCGGCTGCCGCAGCTGATCGAGTTCAAGCGCCGGTTCGGGCTGAAGATGACGTCAATTGAGCTGCTGATCGAGTACCGCACCGCGCGCGAGAAGCACGTGCAGGAGATTGGCCGGCACGAGATCGCCACGCGATTCGGTCCCTTCGCGGTCCACGTCTTCCGCAGCGAGCTCGACGGCCGGCATCATTTCGCGCTGGTCAAGGGCGCGCTGGGCCCGGGGCCGACCCTGGTGCGCGTGCACCGGGAGAACGTGCTCCACGACCTGCTGCAGGCGGAAGGCGAACCCGGCCGGGCGGGCATCCCCGCGGCGCTCGAGCGCATCGCGCGCCAGGGTTCCGGGGTGCTGCTGATCCTCTCCCGCGCCAACGACGGGGCGCAGCTCTGCGACACGATTCGGGGCGCGGCCGCGCCGCCGTCCGCGCGCACGATGCTCCGCGAGTACGGGATCGGCGCGCAGATCCTGCATGGGCTGGGCCTGCGCGAGATCCGGCTGCTGGCGGCCTCCGGGCGGAAGCCGATCGCGATCGAGGGCCACGGGCTCTCGATCGTTGAGCACGTGACGCTGTAGGCGCCGCGCGGTCAGCGCGGGAGGGCGAAGGCCACGGTGGCGTCGCCGGGACCCGACGGCCCGCCCACGCGGCCGCCGCCCGTGGCGGTGATCACCACGTACTGGCGGCCCTCTACCGCGTAGACCGCCGGCGCCGCCGTGCCGGCGTGCGGCAACTGGGCCGACCACAGCTCCTCGCCGGTATCCGCATCAAACGCCCGCAGCTTCTCGTCTTCCGTGCCCGCCACGAACACCAGCCCACCCGCCGTCACGGTCGCACCGCCGAGATTGTGCGTCCCAGTCTTGGGCACGCCCGCGCGCGTGAGCGCCGGCAACTCGCCCAGCGGCACCCGCCAGAGGATCCGGCCCGTGCTGAGGTCGTAACAGTTCAGGAGCCCCCAGGGCGGCTTGATCCCGGGGTAGCCCTCGTGGTCCGTCAGGAACTGGAAGCTGTCGAACGTGTACGCGGGCCGCGCCGGATCCTCGTCCGGCCGCGCCCCGCGGCTCGGCGGCTGGTTCCGGCGGAACAGATAATCGAGCAACTCCCGCTGCTCGGTCGCGGCCAACGGCGGGGCCGGCGGCATCGCCCCGCGCCCGGTCCGCAGCAGCGCCAGCACCTGCGCGTCGTCCATCCGCCGGCCCAGCCCGTAAAGCGGCGGTGCCACGCCCAGCCCGCCGCGGTTCGGACCGTGGCAGGACGCGCAATGCGCCTGATAGTGCCTTTCCCCGGCCGAGGGCGGGTGCCGCGGATCCCGTTCGCGATCGTCCTGCGCCAGCACGGTGATCTTCGAGACCCAGCGATTGGAGGTCACGTAGAGCCGCCCGCTGGGCACATCCACCGCCGCCCCCGACCATTCCGCACCGCCGCGCGAACCGATGAACAGGTTCGGCTTCCCCTCGGTAAACGGCTCGAAGAACCCATAGCTGGACCGGGCTACGATCTGCTCCACCCAGGCCCGCGCCTCGGGGGTCCGGTCGGTGATCATCCCCGGCGTGAATTCCATCCGCGACAACGGCTCCGGCAACTCCGGGTCCGGTTGGTACGGGGAGGTCCGCTCGCCCGGCAGCAGCGACACCGGCGCGCGCCGCAGCCGCCACGGGAACAGGGGTTGGCCGCTCAGCCGGTCCAGCAGGGTGACGTGTCCCGACTTGGCCAAACCCACGACCGCGTCCACCGGGCGCCCCTCGCGGGTAATGGTTACCAGGTTCGGCGGCGCACAGACATCCAGGTCCCAGATGTCGTGCCGGACGTCCTGGAAGTGCCAGCGTCGCTCCCCGGTGAGGGCGTCGAGGGCCACCACGCAGTTGCTGAAGAGGTTGTCGCCCCATCGGCCCACGCCGACCATATCGGGCCTCGGTGCGCCGAAGGCCACGAAGGCGAGGCCACGCCCCTCATCGAGGGAGAGGCCGCTCCAGCCGTTCGCCCCCTGCTGGGGACCATCCCAAGTCTCCGCGCCAAACTCGCCGGCCGCTGGAATCGAACGGAAGCGCCAGAGCAGCCTGCCGTCGCGAACATCGAAGCCGAAGGCGTCTCCGAGCACGCCGCAGGTCACGAAGACGTGGCGGTAAACGACGCCCGCGGCGGTCGATCCCGTGGGGATGGCGGTGCGGCCGCCTTCGCCGAAACCCGGCACCGGTTCGCCCGTGCGCGGATCGAGTGCGTAGTACCAATCGCCCACGCCGGCCAGCAACCGGGCCGGATGGGTGCCGTCCCCGGGCCAATAGACCAGCCCGCGGCGTGCCGGCAGGTCCTGCAGGCGCTTACCCTGGTTCTCCGGAAAGGTGCGCCGCCAGCGCTCCACGCCGGTGGCCGCGTCCACCGCGACGATTGCGCGGCCTGGGGTTGGCGTGTAGAGCACTCCATCCACGATGACCGGCGTCGCCTGCACGTTCGAACGGCCATCGCCCGAGCGGTACGTCCACGCGACCTCCAGTTGGCGGACATTCTGGCGGTTGATCTGGCGCAGGGAGGAATAACGCCGCGAACCGGCGTCGCCCTGCGAACGGTCCCAGCGGCCGAACGGCGCGGGATCGACCGGCGCGG
This sequence comes from Opitutaceae bacterium, assembly GCA_027485815.1. GTDB lineage: Bacteria > Verrucomicrobiota > Verrucomicrobiia > Opitutales > Opitutaceae > ER46. The sequence goes on along the minus strand of JAIXQE010000120.1, from coordinate 8,080 downwards.
CGGGCGTGAGGTCCGCGGCGCGCGCGGCCGGGATCGTCACGAATTCCGGCAGGGCGGCGCGGGCGGCGGGGTCCTCCAGCGGCGCGGCGGCCGTCGCCGGCAGGGGCAGGAGCAGGGCGAGCGCGGGGAAACAGGGACGCATGGGGAACGCCGGCGGGGCTCCGGCACGGAAGCGACCCGCCGCCGCGGCGTCGAGCCTCGGCGCGGCGCGCCGGTGGACGGTTATCGGTGGTCGGACGACAGTGGACGGTTTTCGGTGGTCGGTTGTCAGTGATCCACCGTCCACGGATCACCGTCCACCGTCCACCGCCTACCGCCTACCGATCACCGGCACTCAGTACTCGAAGGTCAGCTGCACGCCGTAACGACGCGGCGCGCCGGGGCTGCCGGCGAAGATCTCCGGATTGATGAACTGGTCGTACCGGCGATTGGTCAGGTTGTGGCCGTACACGGCCACGGTCCAACCCTGCACCCGGTAGCGCAGCTGCGCGTTCACCAGCCCGTAGGCCTTCTGCTGGAAGGTCGCGGTGTTGCGCTCATCGTACGAGGTCCGGCCGGTGGCCTGGTAGCTGCCGTTGACGGACCAGCCTCGGCCGAGATCGAGCGTCAGGCCGGTCCGCAGGGTGTAGCGCGGCACGAACGGCACCTGCTTGTCCAACAGCTTCGCGCCGCGGGCGTCCCGGTGGTCCTCGAAGGTGGTCATCGCGTAACCGAGCTGCAGGTCCCACCAGACGCGTTCGACCGGGCTCCACATCGCCTTGGCCTCGAGGCCGCGGGAGAGCACCTCGGGGGCGTTCACCACGACGTAGTCGGTGGAGTTCGGGACGGTGCGCTCGAACTGGTAATCGCGGATCACCGACCAGTAGGCCAGGACGCTGCCGCCGAAACGGCTGCGCTGGTCGCCGAAGGTCAGCCCGGCCTCGTGGGCCCACTGGCGCTCGCGGCCGAAGCGGGCCAGCGCCGGGTTCGCAGTGAAGCCGCTGTAGCCCTGCGGCTTGTGGGCCACGGCGGTGCGGGCGACCAGGTTCAGGGTGGGGGAGAGCCGGTGCTGCAGGCCCGCACTGGCCGAGGCCAGGGTCTCGCTCTGGTCGCGGACGAGGCGCGGCTCCGGGGGCGTCGGGAAGCGGAAGTTGTTCGAGCTGACCTTGGTGCGGTCGATCGAGGTGGCGTCATCCTCCAGCCGCGCGCCGAGGCGCAGCAGGGTGGCGGCGGTCAGCGGCTGGTCCCAGCCGGCGAAGGCGGCCCAGGTGCGCTGGCCCAGGTCGAAGCGGGTACGCTCGCTCTGGATGAAGCCCGGCGGCACGAACTGGCTGGGCGGGACGAGGAACTCGCGCTGCGCGTCGCCGGTGGTGTCCTGATCGGAATAGAACACCCCCGCGCGCCAGCGGGCCTGGCCGGCCGGGGCGTTCGACTCGAGCCGCACCTCGTGGGTCCAGAGCTGTTCCTCCTGCACGACGCGGGACGATCCGAGCGAGAGCGGGGACAGGTCGAGGTCGGTCAGGGAGGGATCGAGCTTCCACTCCTGGCGGGCCGAGGTGGCAACCAGGGAGCCCCAGTTGAAGCGCCGGCGGACCTGGGCGGAGAACTGGGTCCGTTCGACGCTGGTTTCGCCGTTGAGGTTGGCGGCGGTCGCGCGCCGGTCGGGGCTGAAGAGCGAGCTCAGGCGGGTGGCATCGTCGCTGGAGGTCTCGTGGCGGAAGGCCAGCCGGACGCGGGTGGCCGCGTCGGGGCGCCAGAAGAGGGCCCCGCGGGCGGAGACGGCGCGGCGGTCGTCGGCAGTGCGCTTTAGCAGGGTGTTGGTCAGGTAGCCCTCGCGGTCGGAGAGGCCGAGGCCGACGCTGTAGCCGGTGGTGGCGGAAAGCGGTCCCTCGAAGGAGGCCTGGGCGGAGGACGCGTTGAACGAGCCGTAGTCGAGCTGGAGCTTGCCCTGGTGGCGGCTGCCCGGCTCGCGGGTCCGGACCTCGATGACGCCGCCGGCGGCGTTGCGGCCGAAGTCCGCGATCTGGGGACCGGCCTTCACGCTGAGGCTTTCGACGTTGAGCAGGCTGCTCGGGTAGGCGGAGACGGAGCCGCTCGGGACGTCATCGATATAGAGGGCGACGCCGGGCGAGCTGAAGAAGATGGAGTTGGTGACCCCGCGCAGGGCGATGATGTCGCCGAAGCCGCGGGTGTCGCTGTTGCTCAAGAACAGGTTGGGCGCGGCGCCGGAGAGGTCCTGCAGCTGCTGGATGCCGTGCTGCTCGAGGAGGTAGGGGTTGAGCAGGGCGGCGGAGGGTTGGATGCGGACGCCGTCGACCCCGGTTTCGGCTTCGACGCGGAAGGGGGACATCACCGTCGTGGTCGGGGCCGCGCCGTGAAGTCCGGCGAGGGGCAGCAGGGCCAGCGCGGCGAGCGCGCGGGGGTTCAGCAGGGTCTGGGAACGCATGGGTTGGAAAAAAGGTGGCGCCGCCGGCTCAAGGGCCGGGGTAAAAGTTCAGTTGTCCCCCGACGCGGGTGCGTCGGGCAAGCTGTTTGTGGGGCGGACGGGCGGGTCGTTGGCCCCTAGCGGGCGGCGACGGTGGACGACGGAAGCGCATCCGGCGGTTCGTCTTCAGCGGGGGCGTACCAAGTACCACTGGGGGAGGGATGGGCGCGGGCCTGTTCCCACCAGGGTTCGGGTGGGGCGGGACGGACGGAGGCGGGGCGGCGGGCGAGTTGCAGGAACCAGCGGAGGGCGAGGCGAGCCTCGGGGCGGGCGATGGCGAGGGGGACGGTGGCAAGGTAATCGCGGGCGCGGGCGCGGGAGGGCGGGACCTGGAGGATCTCGCAGTAGCGGAGGAAGCGATGGATCTCGGTGGCGAAGCGCCAGCGGCGATCGGCGGGGAGGCGGGCTTGACGAAGGGCGTGGCGCCAGCGGGCGGTGCCAGGGGTGGAGGGGAGCAGCGGGGAGGTCATCACCGCGCGAGCCGAGGGCGCGGGCGGCGGGGCGTCAGGTCTAGCGAATGCCGAAATCGCGGGGTTGCCGGGCGGCGCGGGGGCGGCGAAGGACGATGCGTCAAGCGCGGCCGGCCCCGATTCTCGGGGGCAATCGCCTTGGGCCGCCGCCGCGGCCTCGGGATCGGGTGCCGCGGTTTGATGTAGCCGGGGAATCCTTCCCCGGTCGGCGGGAACGAGGGCTAGTTTTGCGGAGCGCTTATGGGTTCGGTTGGCGACCCGATGCCAGGTGCCGTCGTCAGCTTCGACCGAGGAACGATTCCCCGGCCACCTCGAGCGGAGGGGGTTCGGCTTGGCCCCGCGGTCGTGGGCGCATTCGGGAATGAGGTTGATCCGTGCCGGCGGGCGCCCGGAAGCTCCCGGCAAGCCTCCCATGTTCCTCCCCTCTCTTCGCGGTGCCTGGTTGCTCAGCTTACTCGGGTGCGGCTGCGCCCTGCTGCCGGCCGCCGAGGCGAGCCGGGATCCCGCGCCGGGGCGCAAGGCCGGTGCCGCGGCGCCCGCCCCCGGTCAGCCTGATCTGCAGGAGATGCCCGTTCCGCCGGAGCAGTGGGAGCAGTACCGGCAGCTGCGCGTCGGGGCGTTCGCGGAGTACGCGCTGCCCGGCGGCATCCGGGTCCGCTACGAGGTCGAGGAGGTCACCCCGGAGGCCGTGATGGTGCGGAGCTTTTCGGCGAGCACGCGGCTCCGGTCCCGCGTCGTGCCGCTCCGGTCCGCGGGCGCGGCGGCGGTGCAGGAGACGCTCACCGTGGCGGGCAAGCCGGTGGTCGCCGAGCGGACCGAGACGAAGGTCGAGGGCGTGGTGCGCGGCCGCCTGTGGACGAGCCGGGAGATCCCCATTCTGGGCGGCGGCGTGGTGCGCAACGAGGTGGGCGGCACGGTGATCGTGGAGCTGACGGACTTCGCCTTCAGCGGTCCCCCGCCGAAGGCGGCCGCGGCGGCGCTCGACTCGGGCAAGACCGTGGACACGACCGTCCCCCGCGAGCAGTGGGAGCAGTACCGCAAGCTGCAGGTCGGGGCATTCGCGGAGTACCGGGCGTTCGGCACCGTGACGCGCCACGAGGTGCTGCAGGCGGAACCCGAGGCGGTGGTCTTTCAAACCTCTTCCGCGGGGACCACCACGAGATCCCGGGCGATGCCGCCGCCGGAGGAAGTGACCACCCGGCGGACGGAGACCGTCACGGTGGCGGGCAAGCCGGTGGTGACGGCGTGCGTGGAGACCAAGGCCAAGGGGATGGTGGTGGCGCGGGTGTGGACGAGCCGGGAGGTGCCGATCTTGAACGGTGGCGTGGTGCGGCAGGAGGCTTTCGGCGAGGCCACCCTGGAGTTGAGGGATTTCGGCTTCGGCAAGTAGCCCCGGCGCCGCCTTTCGCATCCCAGCGGCTCGTTGTAGCCGGGGAATCCTTCCCCGGGCGGGAAGCATAAACGGCGGCCTGCCCTCCGAAGCCTTGGCGAAGGAGGGACCGGTGACGAATCGGTGGGCAGCGGACGCTCAACGAGCGCCCACCGCCCACCGAAGTTTCACCGACCGCTACCGGCTACGTCACACCGTGATGGGGCGCGACAGGGAGGCCGCGTTGCCCGGCTGGTCGACGGCGGTCACCTCGATGGTGACGGTGGTGCCGGGAGCCACGCTGCGGGTGGCAGCATAGGTCCAGGCTCCGGCGGCCGCCTCGGCCGGGCCCTGTTCGAGGGTGGTGCCGGCGGCGTCCTTCACGGTCACCGTGACGCCGGTGACGGCGAAGTCGTCATGGGCCCGCACGACGATCGGATCGCCGATGGCGCCGCGGAACGCGGCCGTCTCGAGGGCGTCGATCACCGGCGACCGGATGGCGTCGGTGAGGGCGGTCTGGTAGACGCTGCCCCGTTGGCCGGGGCGCGCCTCGTAGATCGCCCGGAGGGCGGGGTCGGCGAGGACGGACCGGCCGTAGGTGGTGGCGCGGCGGAAGCGCTCGCGCTGGGCGAGCTGGGCGGCCGTGCTGGCCCGGCCGGTGGTCCGGGGGCGGGGGCCGGCGACGGTGAGGTCGCCGCGCTGGCGGAAGACCACGCCGCCGAGGCGACCGCGGAGGCCGGAGAACATCGCGCTGAGGATGGCCTTAGCCATGGTCCACCTCCTCCCGCGTGCGGGCCCAGGCGGGAACGGAGCCCCGGTGATCGGGGCGGTGGGGGCCAGTGCGCCGGCGGTTCGCCGTGCGGCGTGCCTTGCGGGGGCGGTTGGCCGACCGGTCGATGAATTCCTCGACCAGCGTGCCCAGGGGGAGGGCGAGCAGGGCGAGGCGGTTCAGGATTGCGCCGGGGCGGCGGGGCCGGGGACCGGGCAGCCGCGGCGCGGGGGCCGGGCTGGGGCGGACGTTGATGATCGATGGGTTCATGGTATTTTCCTTTCTTTGAGCTCACCCGAGCCCGACCGGCGGAAGTGCCAGTCATCGCGGGTGTGGCCGGAGAATACCAGGCGCCGTCCGAGTCGCCCAATCGATGTTCCCAATGGTGCCATCGGGAAAAACGATGATGCCGCGGAGACACCAGACTTCGGCTGGTGGTTTTCCTGCGCCAGGGATCAGAAGGTTTCGTAGCGGGGCGTGGCGGCCGTGCTCAGCTCAAGGTCTGCGATGGCCCAAGCGAGGTGGCGCGCCAGCTCGCGGGCAAAGTCGGGATGCGACGGCCCGAGGTTGCGGCCGAGGGAATCGGACTTGGAGCGGTAAAACCGCAGGACCCAGCGGGCGGTCTCGCTGGGTCCCGGATGGGCGTGGCGACAAAAGAAAAGCAGGCGTCGGGCGCCGGCGGGCGACGTCGCATGCACCTTGTACAAGGAGGTGCGAGAGGGCAGGCCCGGGGACCGAATCCCAGTCGCCAACGGCGTCCGGGTCTTGAGCTTGGCGAAGATCTTGCGGGCTTCGCCGGAGACTTCCCCCGCCAGTTCCCGGTCCCGGATGGCGTGGGGAACCAGGATTTCAATCACCGGGCCGGCAGGCGATCGAGGGTGGTGGCCAAGGTGGCGAGCAGCGGGGTCAGCGCGGGTGGCGGCGAGACGACCTCGAGGCGATCGATCGAGGGTTCGAGCGACAGTCGGACCCGCAAGCCGAGGCGGTGGGCCGTGCGGACCAAGGTGTGGAGCGTGAGGGAGGTGTTAGCCGCGTCGAGGACGCGACGGATCGCGGTGCGGCTGGTGCCGGTGTCCCGGGCGAGGGAGGCCACGGTCACCTTCCGTTGGGCGAGGCTCTGGCTCCCGGGGGCTGGGGTCGAGGGCGGGAAGGCCCGGAAACGAGGGGTGGAGGACCACTGGCTGGCCGGGACCTGCGATGAGCTCAGGCCGGAGGCGGCGACGAATCAAAGGATGATGAGCACCGGGCGGTTCGCATCCCCGCGGATCGGTGTAGCCGGGGAATCTTTCCCCGGGTGGGAAGCACGAACGGCAGCGGCCCTCCGAAGCCTTGGCGAAGGAGGGAAGTCTGCACGGACCGGGGACAGATTCCCCGGCTACACCAATCCGCGGAAGGATGCACCAAACCGCGGGAGGCTCGATCGAACCGCGACCCCGTTTCTGCTGCGCGCGAACCGGCCCGAAAATGGTGGAGGTGGCGGGAGTTGAACCCGCGTGCCTCCGGCCTTTGCACGCCACATCTACCTGTATAGTGCGACTTTGATCTCGCCAGGGTCATGCCGCCGCACGCGCTCGAACCCCAGCCAGTCCCCGGATGAAGGTACAACGCGCAGTCCGCGGACCGCTCCACGCGCTATGCCTGCTGTCGTCGTCAGTACCGGTTAGCAGGTGTCACCGGACCAACGTGGCTGAGTTAAGCAGCCAGGGGCATTTCTTCAGTCTTGCCGTTTGTTTTTTTCGCAGGGGGATTAGCGAGAGACCCACGACTCTCGACAGGCAGCAACGCACTCCAACCGGAAGTAGAATCCAGAACACCCCCGAAAGGGTCAGGGCCCGGTCCGGGCGCAGCAAAATCAAGGAACACGCGAACCCTGGCCGCGCCACCCCGGGATTGCAAGCGCCGTGGCACGGCACTGCGGGCTCGCCTTGCCGCCGCGACCCCGGTTGCCTGCACCCGCTCCCCCCATGATCCCCGTCGGCCGGTCGCTCCCCCTCCTCCTGCTCCCCCTCGCGCTCGCCGCGGCCACGCCCCCCGCCCCGCCTCCGCCCGATCCCGCCACGCTCCCACCGCCCGCCCGCGCGGTCGTTCCCCGGCTCGAGGGCAAGGCCACGCTCGACGGCGAACTCACGGATGCCGTCTGGGCCCGCGCCGCGCGCCTCGGCCCGTTCCGCCCCGCCAGCGGTCAGGGCGAGGCCCGCGAGGCCACCTTTGTCCGCGTCTGGCACGACGGCGAGGCGCTCTACCTCGGGTGGGAATGCGCCGACGCCGACATCCAGGCCACGTTCACCGCCCGCGACAGCCGCTTCTGGGAGGAGGAGGTGGTCGAGTTCTTCGTCACCCGCGGCGAGCTGACCCGCTATTACGAGCTGCAATGGAACCCGCTCGGCGGGGAGTTCGACGCGATCATCACCAACGACCTCGATGCCCGCGGGGTTTCCCGCGCGTTCCGCGGTGACTGGAGCTACACCGCCAAGGGGATGCGCAGCGCGGTGAAGGTCCGTGGCACGGTGCAGCAGTCGGGCGACCGCGACCAGGACTGGCGGGTGGAGGTGCGGATCCCGTTCGCGGATCTCGGCGGGCCCGCGCCGCGCGCCGGCGAGGTCTGGCGGGCCAACTTTTACCGGTTCAACCGCGAACAGGGCCGCAAGGAAGAGATGCTCAGCTGGTCCCCGCCGATGCTGCCCGGCTTCCACCAGCCCACCCGCTTCGGCTTCCTCGAGTTCGGCCGCTGAGGCGGGGGGGGACGGGGGACGGATGACGGAGGACGGTACCGGAGTACGGTTTCAGGACATGGGTAACAATGCAGTTTCAAGACATAGGTGACACCCTCGCCAGGGGCTATTCCGTCGTGACTCCACCGGCGCGGGCGGCACGGTGAACGCGATGCTTACCCCGCTCACCTCCGCGCGCCTCGCGGCCGGCCGCGTCCTCCGTGAACCCCCCGGCGCCACCCCGGGCTACTGGGCCGGCTGCCCCGGCGTCTGCTTCGATGCCGCCGATCAGGCGTG
>JAIXQE010000197.1 GCA_027485815.1 Opitutaceae bacterium | reverse complement strand
TATTTCTTTGGTAAGAAGTTTCTGCATAACGCGCAGTGGGTCATCTTTGCAACGAATCGAGAGTTGGCCAAGGCACGCCCTTGGATGACTCGTTCCAATGCAGTGGTTATTCGGTGGCCTGTGCGCGTACCGACGGCGATGCGCAATAGAGATGACGCGCTGTTACTTCGAAGTAGGCTTCGCATCTCGGAGCGCTCAAGGGTTCTGGTCACTGTTGGGCGTCTACATCCGATGAAACGGCCGCTAGAGGCTGCCGAATTGTTTCGGTCAGTGTGTTCTCCCGATTCGCATCTGGTCTTCGTCGGTAATGATGATTCGAATCTAGGGAGTCGAATGCTTGAAATCTGTAAGAACGCAAACATACACTGGCTTGGAGCGCTTTATGGGGATGCCAAGGAGTCGGTAGTCCGCGGAGCAGATGGGTACTGGTCCTATTCAATCCGTGAGAATTTTAATCACGCAGCCGTTGAGTCAATGGCTAGCGGACTGCCAGTAATTTTGTCTCCGGGCAATGATCTCTGCGACGATCTCAAGGATGAGAAAGTTGGCTGGCTTTCGGTCGACGACGGGGATGTAATACGAGCCTTGAAAGAATGGGAGTCTAGCTCCGATAGATCTATTTCGGAACGCGGTATGCGAGCGCGAGAATGGTGCTTAAGGGAATTAAGTCATGAGCGGTTTGCTACAGTCTTGAGAGAATTGTCCGAAGGTTGTGGATGATTGGAATTTCGACAATCGCTATGGTGCCCACCTTGCCAGACGTTAAGCAGGAGCAGCGGCAGCAGGAAGAAACCAGAAATTCAAGATTATGAGAAGAACTGGCGCTGTAGTCTTCAGTTCCATAGATAGCACATCGTCTGCGTATGCATGGATCGATGGGTTGCGAGCGCTTGGATGGAATATGGTTGTGTCTAGTTCGACGAATGAGACTTACTATCGCCGATCAGGTACTCTCTGCTCCCGTCTTTTTCTACGATACCGGATGAACGTTGCTTTTGCCGTGAGCGCGCTGCGACAGGGTCAAGCCCTGTCACAGCCCGTAAGTATTTTGACGACGAACCCCTTTTTTCTTCCGGCTCTCTTTCCCATCAGCGGGTATCGGGGTAGGTTGGTTAATCTCGTATATGATCTATATCCGGATGCTCTTGTTGCTGCCGGTGTCTTGCGGCGAGAAAGCTGGATTGCCTCTAGATTAGCTGCTGTAACGACGAGGGCACTAAAACGCTGTGATCTTACGGTTTTTATTGGCCGGCGCGTTCAAGAGTATGTTGAGCGTACTTACGGGGTTCCGAGAAGATCGGCGATTATTCCGGTTGGGGCATCTGCGCAAGAGTTTCGCAATCCTCCTGCTGCGCTTGGTATGGGGTCGCGTACTCGAGTACTGTACTCAGGGCAACTTGGCCGGATGCATGATGTGAAAGCTATAAAGTCCCTGCTAGAGATGCCAAGGCTTTCGGGAATTGATTTGATGTTCCACGCGAGTGGGCGCCCTTACGAGGAGCTTCGCAGAGGGTCTGGGGGGGGCTGGGCTCACTTTGGTGAGTCTCTTGGGCATGATGCCTGGGTGGTCCAGATGAAGTCCGCGCAGGTTTCTCTGGTAGCTATCGCTCAAGGAGCGGAGAATGTTGTAGTTCCTAGCAAGCTTTTTAGCGCTTTAGTTGCGGGTCATGCAATAGTGGCAATTGCTCCTCGGAATTCCGATCTAGCGGAAATCGTAGTTAAACATGACTGCGGTTGGGTTGTTTCTCCGGGTGATGGGGCTGGTTTATACCGTGTTCTAGCGGAGGAGGTATCGTGCCCTTTGCAGCTTCAGAGAAAACGTTTAAATGCGTTTCGAGTGGGCCATTTGGAGTATAGCTCAGATGCGGTTGCGAAGCTTTGGGATCAGGAGTTGCAGTTGCTGGTGAGTAAGCAGGATACACGCGGCTGTGTTTTGTGATGACCGGCCTGGCTTCAGGGAATGTGTCCATTGGGTATGAATCGTGATCCTGAACTCGGCGTTCTCGCTCGTTAAATCGGAAATCGCTGGTTCTTTGGACTTGGTATTAGTGGTTAAATTCTAGTTTACTAGAGACTTTATTGGTTCTGATGAGACCGCCTATTGACTTACCGAACGTTCTAAGAGAGCTCACAGAAAAAATCCGCGAGGCGCGGGGGCTAACCCCGCTGTCGGACCTTGCGCCCACGTCGGACCTCCGCCTGGACTTGGACTTGGATTCCTTGGACCTAGCAGAGCTGACTGTCCGGATCCAAGACCGCTATGGGGTCGATGTGTTTGCCGCTGGGGTCGTCCGGACCTGGGGCGAATTGGTCCAGCGGGTCCAGCATCACATCGAGCATGGGCGTAGCGCCTGAGTCCGTCTGGTTGTTCGGGGGAGGACTGTCCCGGCCCCTCCGCTATGGCGAGGTCGGTCCAAGCGGAAGTTTGCAGGCGGCGGAGACTCCGCCGCGGGATTCGGTGGCGGGGGTCCTCGTCGCCTTGGCCCGGCAAATTTGGGCCGGCGGAGAACTGCAGCTTGCGGAGCCGGATTTCACGGGCGAGGGAGCCGCGGCCTGGGTTCCTTCCGTCGGCTTAGGGTTGGCGGCTGGCCTTACGGCAGACTGGGCGCGGGCCATCAGCCAAAGCGAAGGACGGATCATCCTGCAGACGTCCGGTTCATCCGGCGTTCCCAAGCGGGTGCAGCATCGGATCGCGACGCTTGGTCGGTCGGTGGTGGTAACTCCGCGGCATCAGGCGGCCGTGTGGGCGCTCGCCTTTAATCCGACGCATATTGCCGGGGTGCAGGTGGTGCTGCAGGCGTGGGCGAACGGGAATCCGGTGGTCAACCTTTGGGGCGTCTCCCCCGCGGAGGCCGTCAGCCGTTGCCGGCAGTGGGGCGTGACGCATATTTCCGCGACCCCGACCTTTTATCGCCTGCTGCTCGCGGAAGGCGCGGAGCTGCCGGCGGTCAAATCGTTGACGGTCGGGGGAGAGCCGGCCGACGAGGCCCTCTTGGAGCGGTTGAGACAGCACTTCCCCGGGGCGCGCATCCATAACGTCTATGCCTCGACGGAGGCCGGCATGGTGTTGGCCGGGGAAGGATTGGACTTTGAAATTTCGGGCGACAAGGCGGACCGGGTCGCGATCCGCGACGGTCGGCTCTGGATTCATCGCTCCCAATTGGGGGAGTTTGGTCAGGTGGACGGCTGGTACGATACGGGCGACCGCGTCGTGCCCGTGGCAGGATCACCGGGCCGGTTCCGCATCGTTGGGCGCGAACGGCGAGAGATCAACGTGGGCGGCGAGAAAGTGGATCCCGCCGAGGTGGAACGTCATTTGCTCGCCCACCCGGGGGTGGTCCTGGCGCGGGTATTCGGCCGGAGCAATTCCGTGACGGGGGCGTTGTTGGCCGCGGAGGTCGTGCCACGGGATGCGCAATTGGACGAAGGGGCACTCCGGCAATACCTCGCGGCGCGCCTGCGGGCCCCGCAGGTTCCCCGCTTGATCCGGCTGGTTTCCGAGCTTGAGCTCACCCGAACCGGCAAGGTGCTTCCGTGACTCCCGATCCTTCCCCCTCTTCTGCCTCGGCCTCCGGACGCCCAGTGCCCACGGCGCTGGTCACCGGCGTGTCCCGTGGGCTCGGATTGGCGATTGCGGGGCAATTGTTGGCCGGGGGCTGGGCGGTGTGCGGCATCAGCCGGGAGGAGAGTCCGGCCTGGCTGGCGCTCGCGGCGGCGCATCCGGGCCGGGTAGAGTGGCGGGCGGTGGATCTCGCCCGGCCCGGCGACGTGGAGGAGATCGTCTTTGGACCGTGGCTCGCCCGGCGGCCCGTGCACGCGCTGGTGAGCAACGCGGCGATCGCCTACGATGACCTGATCTCCAACCTCCAATTGCCGCCTTTGGAGGCGATGTTCGCCGTGAATGTCTTCTCCCCGATGGCGCTGGTCCGAGGAGCCATTCGCAATATGCTTCTCCACGACGTGCCGGGATCCATCGTGCACGTCTCCTCCGTGACGGTGGAGACCGGGGCCAAGGGGTTGGCGATGTATGCAGCGACCAAGGGCGCGATCGAGGCCTTTTCCCGGGGCACCGCGCGGGAGTGGGGCTCCCGGGGCATCCGCTCCAATTGCGTGGTTCCGGGCTATATGGAAACCGAGATGACGGCCACCCTGACAGTCGAGCAGCGGGCCAAGATCCACCGGCGGGCCGCCTTGCAACAGCCGACGGATCCGACGTCGGTGGCGGCGACGGTGGCGTTCCTGCTGAGCGAGCGGGCTGGATCCATCACTGGCCAGAACTTCGGGGTCGATGCCGGTTACCGTTGAGCGGCGAAACGCGGTGGGAGCGGGAATCGCCCCTTCCAGCGTTGCGCTGCGTGAGACCGCCACAAATCGTCCGTCCCTATGAAGGCACTGCCGCAACTCATCATTCTCGGAGCCGGGGGCTTTGGGCGGGAGATGGCGGCCTGGGCCCGGCAGAGTGAGCAATTTGGACGGGAGTGGACCCTGAAGGGATTTCTGGACGACAATGAAGCGGCCTTGGCCGGTAAGGCGACCCCGGCGCCGTGGCTGGGCCGGATTCAGGATCATCAACCCCGCGAGGAGGAGGTCTTTGTCTGTGCGATCGGCATTCCGGCCATCAAGCGGCGGATCTCCGAGTTGCTGGCGTCGCGGGGGGCACGGTTTACCCGTTTGATCCACCGTTCGGCGGTCGTGGGTGATAACGTCGAGTTGGGCGAGGGAGTGGTCCTGTGTCCGTACGCGGTCGTATCGGCCAACAACCGACTGGGGCGCGGGGTGGCGATCAACCTGCATTCCAGCGTCGACCACGATGCCTGCGTCGACGACTGGACCCAGGTGAACTGCCATTGCGACCTGACGGGGGGCGTCCAAGTCGGCAAGGAGGTCTTCTTTGGCAGCAGCGTGTCGATCATCCCGGGCGTGCGGATCGGAGACGGAGCCTATTTGGGGGCCGGATCCGTGGTGCTGAGGGATGTGCCGGCGGGCGCGAAGGTCTTTGGCGTCCCGGCGCGCCAGCGAGAATAACGATGGCGACAAAACCTTGGCTGGTGATCGGCCTGACGGCGCTCCTCGGGGTGGGTGTCGGGCTGCAGCTGGTCTTTTCCCTGCGGGAAGAGACCAAGGCCGAGCCGCGGCTGCGGTTGGCGGAACTGATTGCGAAGAGCGCCTCCGACTGGGCCGTGACGGATGAGCCGATTGGGATGACGGAGGCGGTGAGTGAGGCGGCCCTGAAGACGCTCAACCTGGATGATTTTGTCTATCGGCGGTATCGCCGGGGAGGTGTGTCGTTTACGGTGTATGCGGCCTATTGGGCGGCGGGTAAGATGCCCACGCGGCTGGTGGCTTTCGTGCGGCGCCACCCGCCGCCCG
>JAIXQE010000213.1 GCA_027485815.1 Opitutaceae bacterium | reverse complement strand
GCCGGCCAGCGGCAAGCCCAGCTCGGCGCGGATCGCCGTCGCAAGGCCGTAGCCGTCGGTGTTGAACCCGTGCCAGCCCGCCGGCTCGAGGCGCAGGGTATTCACCGCTCCGACCGGTTGCGCGGCTGGATCCACCTGCGCCACCCGGCCGAACGCGATCACCTTGTGCGGGACCGTCAGGTTCACCCCGTGGAAACGAGCCGCCCGGAGCAGGTCCAGGGCGCGGGGAAGGTCGTCCGGCGGGACCTCGAAGCGGAAGTAGCGCCAGTCCGCGTACCGGGGGTCGACCGCCGCCAGTTGCGCGAGGGCGGCGTTGTGCATCGCCGGGCTGACCGAGTGCTTGATCGGGTGGCCGAGGACCGCGAGGGAGGTGCCGGGGCGGGTCCAGGCGGCGAGGTCGGCGAGGGTCAGGACGGGTTCGGCGGACATCGCCGGCGGATCACGGCGGGAGGGCCGGGGATGTCAACGGCGCGGACCGGCGGGGGCGGGCGGGTCAGCGGGTCCCGTAAAGCGCGGTGCCGACGCGCACTTGAGTGCTGCCGGCGGCGACGGCGGGCTCGAGGTCGCCGGTCATGCCCATCGAGAGCTCGGGCAGCGGGCGGCCGGTGCGGGCGGCGAGGGTGTCGCGCAGTTCCCGGAGGGCCGTGAAGGTGCGGGTGGCGAGGTCGAGCGTCTCCGCGGGCGTGTTCCCGAGCGGGGCGATGGTCATCAGCCCGTCGACGCGGAGGTGGGGGCAGGCGAGGGCGAGCTCGAGCAGGCGGGCGGCGTCGGCGGGGTCCGCGCCGAACTTCGCCGGGTCGTTACCGGCGTTCACCTGGAGCAGGATCGCGAGGGAGCGGCCCTCCTCGGCGGCGGCGCGGTCGAGGGCGGTGAGCAGTTTCTCGCGGTCGACGCTCTGGATGCGGTCGAAGCCGGCGGCGGCGGCGCGGGCCTTGTTCGACTGCAGGTGCCCGATCAGTTCCCAGCGCAGCGGCAGGTCGGGGGCCTGGGCGCGTTTCGCGATCCCCTCCTGCACGCGGTTTTCGCCGACCCCGCGGAGCCCGTAGCGGGCGGCGAAGGTGGCGGCTTCGACCGGGTGGGTCTTCGTCACCGCCAGCAGTTCGACTCCGGCGGCGTCGCGGCCGGCGCGGGCGCAGGCGGCGGCGATGCGGGCGCGGACGGCGTCGGCGCGGGCGGCGAACTCCTCGTAGGTGCAGGTCATCGGGTTAAGCGGATCTAATAAGGGTTTGCGCGGGCGCGGCAGCTTCGCTTGAGTGGTCGTCAAGGCCAGCTTATCATGCAGATCGAGAACTTCAAAATCTTCGCGGACCTGGTCGAGACCCGGAGTTTCTCGAAAGCGGCGAAACTGAATGGCATCACCCAATCGGCGGTGAGCCAGCAGGCGCGGGCGATGGAGCGGCATTTCAAGACGCTGCTGATCGACCGGAGCCAGAAGCAGTTCCAGCTCACGCGGGAGGGGCAGCGGGTGTACGAGGCGGCGAAGGAGATCCTGCACAATTACGAGAAGCTGCAGTCGGAGCTGCAGGAGATGAAGAAGGTGATCAGCGGGACGATCCGGATCTCGACCATCTACTCGATCGGCCTCCACGAGCTGCCGCCCTTCATCAAGCGCTTCCTGCACGATTTCCCCTCGGTGAACGTGCGGGTGGAGTACCGGCGCTCGAACCTCGTGTACGAGGACCTGCTGCACAATTCGGTGGATTTCGGCCTAGTGGCCTTCCCGGTGAAGCAGCGGCAGATCGAGATCCTGCCGTTCCGGGACGACCAGCTGGTGCTCATCACGCATCCGCAGCACGCGCTGGCGCGGCGGGCGAAGGTGGAGGTGAAGGACCTGGCCGGGCAGCGTTTCATCGGGTTCGACCCGGATATCCCGACCCGCAAGGCGGTGGACGCCATCTTTCGGGACCATCGGCTGGAGCTCGATCCGGTGATGGAGTTCGACAACATCGAGACCGTGAAGCGGGCGGTGGAGATCGATCACGGCTTGGCGGTGGTGCCGCTGGCGACCGTGGCGCAGGAGCAGAAGCAGGGGACGCTCGCCGTCGTCCCCTTCGAGGGGAAGGAGTTCACCCGGCCCCTCGCCATTTTGCACCGGCGCGGCCGCGTGCTCACCCCGGCGATGAAGAAGTTCATCGAGGTCCTCGGCCTGACCTTGCCGGACGGCCCGTCGCGCTGAGTCCGGTTGCGCCTCCCGCGGTTTGTCCTTTCCTCTTCCCCTCTCCCATGAAGACCCCCCGCCTCCTCCTCGCCCTCGCCGTCTGCGCCGGCCTCGCGGCCTCGCTCCCCGCCGTCTTCGCCGCCGCCAAGGGTGGCGCCACCCTGCCGGTGCTCCGCGAGGCGCCGGCCTGGACCCTCAAGGACGTCGACGGCAAGCCGGTCCGCTTCGCGGATTTCAAGGGCAAGGTGGTGGTCATCGACTTCTGGGCCACCTGGTGCCCGCCCTGCCGCGAGGAGATCCCCGGCTACATCGAGATGACCAAGAAGTACGGCAAGGACGGTCTCGTCATCATCGGCATCTCGCTCGACCAGGCCGGTCCCGGCGTCGTCCGGCCCTTCATCGCCAAGTCCGGCATCAACTATCCCATCGTGATGGGCGATGACGCCACCGTGGCGGCGTTCGGCGGCGTCGAGGGGATTCCCACGACGTTCCTCATCGATCGCGAGGGACTCATCCGGGACAAGAAGGTCGGGATGATGGCGGCCGCCGAGTACGAGAAGAAGATCCTTTCGATCCTGAAGTAATCCGGTCCGCGCGGCGGGCGCCGCGTCCGGACAGCAGAAGGGGCCGGCGATAACCCCTTAACGCCGGCCCCAGTTTTTTCTGCTTTTCCGGCCTTTCGGCCGGACCAGTGTCACCCAAACCCTGCATGGGTGACGTCGTCTCCTAAAGCAGCCGGCGTGCCAGCGCGGCCGGGCGATGATGAAACCTTTGCATCGATCCCGGCCGGTGACTGCCGCCCATCCGGCTCAGCCCGCGAAATTCGTCAGGCGGGCGAGCGGCTCGGCGCAGCGGAGGTCGTTGGCGGACCGGGGCACGCGGTGGAGGCCGCCTTCCCGGCCCTCGGCGCGCAGCCAGGTGGCGAACACGCCCGGCATCACGAGGCGGACGACGGGCGCGGAGATCTTGCCGGTGCGGCGGCGGGCGGCGTAGGCCGGGTTGAGGCCCTGCAGGGCGGCGTCGAGCTCCTGGGCCAGATGGGGGCCGGTGGGGGTGGCGACGGTGCCGGCGCGGAGTTCCACCCACCATTCGTGATGCCCCCGGGCGAGGCCGGCAGCGGCGGCCTCAGCGAGGCGGGTGGCGACGTGGAACTGGACCAGCGTCCAACTGTGGCGGGTACAGACGCCGGCAAGGCAGGTGGTGAGGTCGCGTTCGGAGACTTCCTCGCCGAAACGGGTCAATTGGTGCTCGAGCCGGCCGGTCGGGAGCAGCCGCGGGGGCTCGACGCTGGTGAAGCGCACGAGGTCGCCGACGAGGGTGCGGACGAGTCCGCCGGGGGTCGTCACGACCAGGGCGTAATCGATCCCGGGGCGTACTTCCTCGAGGGGCAGGGCGCGGGTGCCGAGCGAGGCGGGGAGGGCGGGATCGTAATCGGCCCAGGGCAGAAACTCGAAAAAGAGCCCGCTGCCGGTGAGCAGGCGGAGGCCGTCCTCGGGGCGGGGACTGTCCTGGCAAGCGAAGAGGCCCTCGACGGCGGCGTACACCTCCTGCAGGAGCGAACCGGGACCGAGCACGGCGCGGAGTTCGGCCGCGCAGGGGGCGAGGGGGAGGCCGGTGTGGAGGCAGCCGATGAGGTCCGGCCAGAGTTCGCGGAGGTGCCGGGCCGGGCGACCGGCGCGCGCGGCGTGGGCGAGGACCCGGTGACCGAACGCGGCCACCTGATCCGGCAGACCCGCGAGCAGCCCCGGGGGGTGCGGCCAGGCGGCCGCGGCGGCGGTCTCGAGTTGATCGGTCCAGGAGGTGGCGGTCGTTGGGGAGGGGCCGGGCTGGAAGCGATGTCCGGCCGCGGTGGCGACCGCGGTGGCGCCGAACAGGGTGAACGGATCCGCGGCGGGCCACGGCGGCGGGGCCGCGGCCGGGCCGGACGGGGCTCCGAGGAACAGGTGGGGGGCCGCGAGGAGACCATGGCGGCCGGACCAGAGCCGGGCGTGGAGGAGCGCCGCCTCGTGGGCTTGCCGGAAGTGCTCGCCGAGGGCGTCCGGCACCGGCAGCACGCGGGCCGCCCCGGTGGCCGTGCCGGCGGAGCGGACGAAGCGGGTGCAGGGGCCGGGCCAGAGTACGCCGGCCTCCCCGCGGCGCATCCGTTCGACCTGCGGCGCGAGGGCGTCCGGGGTGGTCAACGGCAACCGGCGTCGGAAGGTGGCGTAATCGATCCCCGGCTCGAGGCCGGCGGCCGCCCAATGGGAGGCGCGGGCGAGGGAGGGAACCAGTTCCGCGAAGGTCCGGTCCTGGCGGGCGGGGGCATTCTCTTCCCGGTGGAGGCGGCGCGCGCCCGCGGCCTCGCGGAGGGCGAGGCGGAGGGAGCGGAGGCGGCGCAGCCAGGCGGGCATCGGGGGGGCTCAGCCCTCGCGCAGGCAGTACAGGTGGCGGTGGCCGCGCAGGTACAGGTCGCGCCCGAGCATCACCGGCGAGGCGTCGAAACGGTCGTCCAGCACGTTCGACGACACCACCTCGTACCGCGCGTCGTCCCGGATCACCAGCGTGGTGCCCTCGCGGCCCACGATGAAGACGTGCCCGCGCGCCGCCACGGGCGAGGCGTACAGCCCGCGCACGCCCTCGAGGCGCTGATCCTGGTAGTGGACTTCGCCCGTGAGCGCGTTGAGGCAGGAGAGGAAGGCGTCGTTGCTCTTGCCCACGTACAGCCGCTCCCCCGAGAGCACCGGCGAGGGCACGTAGGGGGCGCTCTTGCGCACGTTCCAGACCACGGCGGGCGTGTCGGTGACGTCCCCGCGCGCGGTCAGCTTCACCGCCTGGATCGCGTTCCCGCGGAAGCCGCTCGCGAGGTAGACCATCCCGTGGCCGATCACCGGCGTGGGGATCACGTTCTCAGTGAGCCCGGCGGCCTCCCAGATCACTTCGCCGGTCGCGGGGTCGTAGCTGCGGGTGCGGCCGGCGGCGGCCACGATCGCCTGCAGGCGACCCTCGACCGTGACGATGACGGGGGTCGACCAGGAGGAGCGTTCCTCGCGGGGCCGGCGCCAGCGTTCGGCCCCGGTGCGGGCGTCGAGTCCGACGATGAATGAGCTCTCCTCGTGGTCCCAGGTGACGAGGAGCGTATCCCCGGCGAGGGCGGGCGAGGAGCCCTCGCCGAAGGTGCCGCGGGTGCGCATGTCGCCGAGGTCCTTTTCCCAGATCTTGTTCCCCTGGAGGTCGTAGCAGTAAACCCCACGCGAGCCGAAGGAGGCATAGAGGCGGGTGCCGTCGGTGACGGGGGAGGCGGAGGCGAAGCTGTTGGTGGCGTGCTTGCCCTCGTGGGGGACCTCGCGGCGGGCGGTGCGTTGCCAGACCGTGGCGCCGGTGGCGCGGTCGAGGGCGAGGACGATGAACTCGTGGAAGCGGGTGGGGTTGGGGCCGCCGCCGAAGCCCGGGGGGCCGCCGCGTTTGCCCTTGCCGTCGCGGCCGGGACCCTTGCCCGGCGGCGGGGTCGGCTCGGCGGCGGGCCGGGCGGGCCCCTCCTCGGTCGTCTCGACGGCCGTGAGCAGGTAGATCCGGTCGCCCCAGACGATGGGGGTGGAGAACCCGAGGCCGGCGACGGGGATCTTCCAGGCGACGTTGCGGGATTCGCTCCAGACGAGGGGTGGGGTGGCGCCGGGGGCGGTGCCGTCGTTGGCGGGGCCGCGCCAGACGGGCCAGTGCGGGGTGGCGGCGAGGGAGGGGACGAGCGTGGCGAGGGCGAGCAGGAAGGAGGTGGGGCGCATCGGCGGAGGTGGCTGGGGCGGGAGCGTGGGGTGCCGGAGGCTAGGGTCAAATCCCGGCGCGGGCAATCGCCGGGGAAAACCGTTTCCCCGCTTGAGTGGGGCCCGGGTTGTCCGCAGCGTGCGGCGCCCTATGAACCCCAGCGCCTCCGCCCCCAGCCCGCTGAACCGCACCGCGTGGCTCATCTGCGTCATCGCCGCGATCGGCTTTGCCTTCGACATCTACGAACTGCTGATGCTGCCGCTGATCATCAAGCCGGCGATGGCCTCGCTCAGCGCGCCGCTGGTCGAGCAACTCGTGGCGGGTGGGATGGAGCGGGCGCGGGCCGCGGCGCTGTGGTCGCCCGGCGGCGAGGAGTACGTGAAGTGGGCGCGTACCCTGTTTTTTGTCCCGGCGATCGCGGGTGGCGTGTTCGGCCTGCTGGGCGGTTACCTCACGGACCTGCTCGGGCGGCGGCGGGTGCTGACCTTCAGCATTTTGCTGTATGCCTTCGCGGCGTTCGCGGCCGGGTTCGCGACCTCGCTGGAGCAACTGTTGTTTTACCGCTGCCTTGTCTTCATCGGGGTGTGCGTGGAGTTCGTGGCGGCGGTGGCGTGGCTGGCGGAACTGTTCACCGATCCGGTGCAGCGCGAGAAGGTGCTCGGCTACACCCAGGCCTTCTCGTCGTTCGGCGGCCTGCTGGTGGCCGGAGCGAACATCCTCGCCGCGAAGTGGGCGGCCGATCTCCCGGCGATCCACGGCGGCCATGAGGCGTGGCGCTACACCCTGATCTCGGGCGTCTTCCCGGCGCTGCCGCTGATCCTCATCCGGCCCTTCCTGCCGGAGTCCCCCATTTGGCAACGCAAGCGCGAGAGCGGCACCCTGCGCCGGCCGAGCATCGCCGCGCTCTTCGCGCCGGAGCTGCGCAAGACCACGATCCTCACCACCCTGGTGTTCGCCTCCAGCTACGGCATTGCCTTCGGCGCGATCCAGCAGCTCCCGCAGATCCTCGGCGCCCAGCGGCTCGGCACCCCGGCCGAGGCCGGGCATGCCGCGGTGGTCACGGCCGCGAAGGAAAAGGGCGCCGCCGCCCTCGCGGCGGCCAAGGCCGCGGGCAAGCCCGATCCGGTTGCGCAGCGCGAGCAGCGGCAGGCGGCCGGCAACACCAGCGACCAACTGGTGGCCGGGGTCACGCTCTGGCAGGAGATCGGCGGCCTCGCGGGCCGCTTTGCCCTCGCGATGCTGGCCGTCGCGATCGTCTCCCGGCGCACGTTGCTCCGCCTCTTCCAGATCCCGGCCCTCCTGTTCGTTCCGCTTTATTTCTGGTGGGTTTCCACGCAGCTCGGGGATCCGGGCAGCCTGACCCCGATCAAGATCGGCATCTTCATCGCCGGCTTCCTCACGGTCGCGCAGTTCAGCTTCTGGGGGAACTACATCCCGCTGGTGTTCCCGGTGCACCTGCGCGGCACCGGCGAGAGCTTCGCGGCCAACATCGGTGGCCGGGTTATCGGCACCGCCGCCGCCTGGATCACGCTCACCCTCTCCGCCTCCGACAAGCCCGACCCCGCGCGGGTCGCGATCGTCGGCGCCTGCGTCGCCGGGGTTTACGTGCTGGCCGGGGCGCTGCTCACGCAGTTCCTGCCGGAGCCGAAGCCCGAGGCGGAAAAGGAATAGGCCCGCCCCGCGATGGCGCTCCGCTGCGTCGGCCTCGGGGAGGTGCTTTGGGACCTGCTGCCTTCGGGGCGGCAACTCGGCGGCGCCCCCGCGAACTTCGCCTACCACGCGGCCGCCCTCGGCGCCGAGGGACGCGTGGTCTCCCGGGTCGGCGCCGACGAGCCCGGGCGCGACCTCCTGGCCCGCCTGCACGGCCTCGGCTTGCCGGTCGACGCGACCGCCGTTGATCCGGAAGCGCCTACCGGGACGGTTTCCGTGGCGATGGAGGCGGGCGGCCATCCCCATTACACGATCCACGAGGGCGTGGCCTGGGACCGGCTCGTGGCGGGACCGGCGGAGCGGGCGGCGGTGGCGGCGGCCGACGCGGTGTGCTTCGGCTCGCTGGCGCAGCGGACCCCCGGCGCGCGGGCGGCGATCGCGGCCCTGCTCGACGCCACCCCGGCGACGGCCCTGCGGATCTTCGACGTCAACCTCCGGCAACACTACCATTCCGCGGAGCTCATCCGCGCGTCCCTGGGGCGCGCCAACGCGCTCAAGTTGAACGAGACTGAGCTACCGGTGCTGGGGGCGCAGTTGGGCCTGCCCGCGGGGGAGCGGGACGCCCTTGCGGCCCTGGCCGCGGGGCATCGCCTGCGCGCCGTGATTCACACCCGGGGCGAACGCGGCTGCCTCGCGCTGGTCGACGGCTCGTGGGTGGAGCATCCGGGGGTGCGGGTCGCGGTGGCGGACACCGTGGGCGCCGGGGACGCGTTCACGGCGGCCTTTGCGCTGGGGCTGCTCCGGGGTTGGGCGCCGGCGGTGATCGTGGAGCGGGCGACCGCGGTGGCGGCCTTCGTGTGCACCCAACGTGGCGCGACCCCGGCGCTTCCGCCCGCGCTGACGGCCCCGTTCCGCGGCTGAGCCTGGGGCGGCCGCCCCGCCGGCGCGCGGCCCGAGAATGTGGTTGCCGCGGCAATTTCCCTCCGCGGATAGTCCGGTTCCCTTTTCCTCCTATGAAAAACGTACGTCTCGGCATCGTCGGTCTGGGCAACATCGGGCGGTTCCACACCGGCTACCTGCTCGAGAACAAGGTTTCCCGCTGCACCCTGACGGCCGTGAGCGATGCCTTCGCGCCCAGCCTCGAGGCGTTCAAGGGCCGGCCGGGCCTCAAGACCTTCACCAGCGCCGAGGAGATGATCCGCTCCGGCGAGATCGATGCCCTGGTCATCGCCACCCCCCACTTCCTGCACACGTCGCTGGGCATCGATGCGCTCCAGAACGGCCTGCACGTGATGGTCGAGAAGCCGATCTCCGCCCACAAGGCCGACGCCGAGCGCCTCATCGCCTGCGCTGCCGCGCGGCCGAAGCAGGTCTTCGCCGGGATGTTCCAGATGCGCGTCGAACCGCGCTACCTCAAGCTGCGGCACCTCATCCGCAACGGCGACCTCGGGGAGATCGTGCGGATGAACTGGATCATCACTGACTGGTTCCGCACCGAGGCGTACTATGCGAGCGGCGGCTGGCGGGCGACCTGGAAGGGCGAGGGCGGCGGCGTCCTCCTCAACCAGTGCCTGCACCAGCTCGACATGCTCCAGTGGCTGTGCGGGATGCCGGCGCGCGTCCGCGGCTTCTGCCAGCTCGGCCGCTTCCACAACATCGAGGTCGAGGACAACATCACCACCTACCTCGAGTGGGCCAACGGCGCGACGGGCGTCTTCATTTCCTCGACCGGCGAGGCCCCCGGCACCAACCGCTTCGAGCTCTGCGGCACCCGCGGCAAGGTCGTCCTCGAGAACAACAAGATCCACTTCACGCGGAACGACGCGGACATGATCGAGTTTTCCAAGACCTCCAAGAGCGGCTTCGCCAAGCCGGAGGTCTGGAACGTCGAGATCCCCTTCGACAACGCCCCGAACGCGCACTGCACCCTGCTCCAGAACTTCGTCGACTCGATCCTCGATGGCACGCCGCTGATCGCGCCCGGTGCCGAGGGAATGGGCTCGGTGGAGCTGGCGAACGTGCTGCTGTATTCCTCGCTGCTGGGCCAGAACGTCGAGCTGCCGATGGACAGCGCCGCGTGGGAAAAGAAGCTGAATGAGCTGATCGCCAATTCCCGCCACGAGAAGAAGGTCGTCCAGCAGGTGGCGGAGGACTTCACGAAGTCCTTCCGCCGCTGAGCGGCTGCCGCGGCTCGGCTGTGGCCGCGGCTGCAGCCGCGGTTCATTGCGACCGTCAGGGCGCGATGGTCAGCTCCCGCAGGAGCTCGTCCGCGCGCTCGACCGCGGTCAGCACCCAAAGCAGGTAGCGGGAATCGCAGTGGATGCTGCGGGTGCGCTCGCGGTCGTGGAAGTAGTCCGACGCCACGGTGTCGTAGGTGCCGTCAAAGAGGAGACCCACGAGTTCGCCGCGGGCGTTGAGGGTCGGGGAACCGGAGTTGCCGCCGGTGGTGTCCACGTTCGAGAGGAAATTCACCGGCACGTCCTTCAGGCGCGGATCCACGTAGGGCGAGGCGGCCCCGGCGCGCAGGGCGCGGATGGCCGCCAGCTGGGCCGCGGGCGCGTTGAATTCGCCGGTGCCGGTGGCCTTCGCGGCGACGCCCCGGAGGGTGGTCTGCGGGAGGTAGAACAGGCCGTCGCGGTTCTCGACGCCCTTCACGGTGCCGAAGGTCACGCGCAGGGTGCCGTTGGCATCCGGCGCGGCGCGGCCGCCGGCGTGCGCCAGCACCGCCGCCGCGTGCACCGGACTCAGCCGCGCGAGCCGACCGCCAAACTCCTTCGCCTCGGCGCGCACCTGCTCCTGCACCGGGAACAGCTCCGCCGCCACCTGCAGCAGCGGATCCACGGCCGCCGCGAGCGCCGCGACGTCCTTTCCGAACAGCCCGAGACGAAAATCCCGCTCGTAAAGGCGCGAGGCGGTGACGTGCCGCTCAACCCACGCCGTGATGGCGGCGGTCGCGGCGGCGGGCGCCTGGCCGGGCGTCAGCCCCACCAGGCGGTCGAGCACGGCCAGGCGGGCTTCCGCGGGCAGCGCGGCGATGGACTCGAGGTGGTAGGCGAGGAGGGCCCGGTCCGCGCGGCGGTCCAGGCTGCGCTGCAGCCGCTCGAGGCCCTCGCGCAGGCGGGGCCAGTTGCGTTCCTGATACTGGGGATCGCGCTCAGCGTCGGGCTTCGCGGCCTCGACGGCGAGGCGGTGCAGGGTCTCGGCGGCGCCAAGGGCGGTGCCGGCCCCGGTAAACTCCCCGAGGAGCAGATTCCGCTCGCGGAGGCGGGCGCGCTCGGCCTGCAGGGCGCGGATCCCGGGGATCGCGGCGCCGTATTCGGCCCGCCGCGCGGGCTCGGCCTCGATCCACGCGAGCAACTCCCGCTCCGACGCCTCCTTTTGCCCGAGGACCCCGCCCCGGACCATCGCCTCCTGGACGCCCCGGGTCTTGGTCAGCGTGTTGTGCAGGCCGCGGATCCGGGTCGAGACCCGCAGGGCCGTTTCCGGATCCTCCGCGCCCACGCGTTCGAGCAGGGCGATCTGCTCCGGGTAACGCCGGAGCAGGCGCGGCAGGCTGAACTCGACCGTCTCCCGGATGGTGTCGAAGGACGGGAACCGCGCGGTGCGGCCCGGGTAGCCGGCGACGAACACGAGGTCGCCGGGGGATGCGCCGGCGGCCGAGACCTTGAGCCAGTGCTTGGGCCGATAGGGCACGTTCTCCGGGGCCGGCGCCGCGGGCCGCCCATCCGGGCCCACGTACGCCCGCAGGAAGCCGAAGTCGCCGGTGTGCCGCGGCCACTGCCAGTTGTCGGTCTCGCCCCCGAAATTGCCGATCCCCGCCGCCGGCGCGTACACCAGCCGCACATCCCGGATCTCCAGCTGCGTGATCGCGAGGTACTGCAGGCCCTCGAAGAACGAAGTCACGGTGCAGCGGTACCCCGGCTCCCGCTCCCGCGCCGCCGTCAGCTCCTTCTGCCGCCGCTCCAGCAGGTCAAAGTAGGCCCGGCCCGTCACCTCCGGCGGGATGTTCCCCTTCACGGCCGCCGTCACGTCCTCCACCGCCACGGTCACGAAGACCCGGGACCCGGGTCCGCCGGGCAGTTCCGCCGCGCGTTCCCGGGCGAGGAAACCGTCCACCATCAGGTTGCGGTCCGGCCGCGAATTGAACTGCAGCGGTCCCTGGATGCAGTGGTGGTTGGTGACGATCAGGCCGTCCGGGGAGACGAAGGAGGCGCTGCAGCCGCCGAGCGAGACGACGGCGCCGAGGGGAAAGCCGGTGACGTCGGCGAGGGCGCCCGCGTCGCCCTTGAAGCCGAGGGCCGCGAGGGGGCCGGCGAGTTCGGGCAGTTGCCGGGGCAACCACATCCCCTCGTCGGCGCGGGTGGCGGGTGCGGCGAGGGCGGCGGCGAACAACAGGGCGAGGGGGCGGAGGCGGGACGTCGGGTGCAAGGCGGGGACCGTAGCCAACGGCCCGCGGGCGTAAAGTCCGGGGCGCGAAGGGCGGCGGGTTTGGACGAAATCTTTTCATACCTCCCCCTGCCCGGCATCCCGGGGCACGGGAGTTGCTAAGAGGTCCTCCGCGGGCCTGCCCGCACCATGTCCTTCATCCTCGACAGCCGACGCCTGCTCGCCTTCGCCACCGTGGTCCGGGTGGGAAGTTTCACCCAGGCGGCGCGGGAACTCAGCCTGACCCAGTCTGCGGTCAGCCACGCCATCCGCGGGCTCGAGGAGGAATTGGACTTGGCCCTGTTCCGTCGCGAAGGTCGGGCGGTGCGGCTGACGCCGGCCGGCCGTTACCTGGCGGAGCGGGCGGACGTGATCCTGGGCGAGATGCGGACCGCCCGGACAGGGGTGCGGGCGTTGGCGCAGCGGGTTGACTAGGTGGATTGAAAGACGCCTTCCGGTCTGCGGCGCTGGAACCCCGGCGGCTCCGGGCAGACCCGGGGGTTGCCGTCGGGCGGAAGTTTCTCGTGGGCTGCGCCCGCGGCACAGCCCTCCCGGGAGGGTGCGGGCTCAGTACCCGAGGTTGCGGATCGCGACCTGCAGCTCCGTCATGAAGGCTTGGGCGTCGGCCGGGGACGGGCGGTAACCCTCCTTGCTCACCTGCGTGAACCC
This sequence comes from Opitutaceae bacterium, assembly GCA_027485815.1. Classification (GTDB taxonomy): domain Bacteria; phylum Verrucomicrobiota; class Verrucomicrobiia; order Opitutales; family Opitutaceae; genus ER46. Next base: position 49,651 of record JAIXQE010000213.1, on the reverse strand, counting down.
GGGGCGGCCGTACTGGTCGATCATCCACTTGCCGGTGACGCCGTCGCTGAAGGTGACCGTGCCGCTCGCGATCGCTCCCGGGATGAGGGTGACCTTGTCGACGGCGACGCTGAGGGTGGAGGCGCCCGCCGGTTCGTCGCCCGGGAGGTCGCCCTCGTCGCCGAGGGTTTCCTCGCCGGCCGGGGGTTCCGCCACTCCCGCCTCGTCCTCGGCGCCCAGTCCCAGCTTCTCCTTGGCCTTCTCGAAGAAGCCCTTCTTTTCCGGGGCCGCGGCGCGCGGGTCCTGCGGGGGCGGGACGGCCTTGGTGACGTCGCTCGTGTCGACCTTGGGTGCGGCGTCCTTCAAGTGCAGGTCGAGGTCGTCGACCAAAAAGCGCACGTCGCGGTAGGTGAGGGAGAGCTGGAACTGTTCCCGGAGTTTGGACTGGACCGCGGAGAGGCCGTCGCCGGCGGCGACCCAGGTGGCGACGGTCTGTTTTTGCTCGGGCGTGAGGTTCATCGGGGACGGAGCATAGGGTCCGGGGGCGCGGCCGCAACCGCGGGTTGCGGTGGCGTGCGCCGGGAGCGGCGGGTCCGCCTCAGCGGGAGAGCTGCGTCTTCAGGAAGTCGACGCTGTTGCGCATCGAGGCGTCCTGCTCGCAGAGGTTCTCGACCGTCTTGCAGGCGTGGATGACCGTGCCGTGGTCGCGGCCGCCAAAGGCGTCGCCGATGTCCTGCAGCGAGTGCTTGGTCAGGATCCGGGAGAGGTACATCGCCACCTGGCGCGGCATCGCGATGTTGTTCGGCCGGCGCTTGCTGGTCATGTCGCTGTGCCGGATCTGGAAGTGGTCGGCGACGCGCTTCTGGATCGTCTCGATCGTGAGCACGTTCTGCGCCTGTTCCAGCAGCACGTCCTGCAGCAGGCGTTCCACCGCGGGCAGGTCGAGGGTCTGGTGGGTGAGCGCGGAGTAGCTGGAGACCTTGAGCAGCGCGCCCTCGAGGCGGCGGATGTTCTTGGTGATGTGCTCGGCGATGAAGCTGAGGATCGGCTCGGGCAGGGCGCAGCTGAGCTGCTGCGACTTCTTGCGCAGGATCGCGAGGCGGGTCTCGAAGTCGGGCGCCTGGATGTCCGCCGGCAGGCCCCACTCGAAGCGGGAGACGAGGCGCGACTCCAGCTTCTGGATCTCGCTCGCGCGCCGGTCGCTGGTGAGGACGATCTGGCGGCCGGATTCGAAGAGGTCGTTGAAGGTGTGGAAGAACTCCTCCTGGATGCGCTCCTTGCCGGCCAGGAACTGCACGTCGTCGATGAGCAGGATGTCGACGTGGCGGTAGCGCTGCCGGAACTTCGCCAGCGCGTTCTCCTGCAGGGCGAGGATGAACTCGTTGGTGAACTTCTCGGTGGAGAGGTAGGCGACGCGGGCGTCGGGGTTCGCGCGGACCACGGCGTGGCCGATGGCGTGCATCAGGTGCGTCTTGCCGAGGCCCGTGTCCCCGTAGAGGAAGAGCGGGTTGTAGGCCTGCGCCGGCGCCTGCGCGACCGCCATCGCCGCGGCGTGGGCCATCTGGTTGTTGGAGCCGACGACGAACGTCTCGAAGGTGTTGCGCGGATTGAGCGTCCCCTGCGCCGCGCCCCGGTCCTCGGTCCGGCCGGTCCGCCGCGCGGGGGCGGGGCGGCTGCGGGTAACAGGTGCCGCCTCGGCCGGAGCGGCGGGCGCCCCGGCGGCCTCCGCCTTGCGGAGCCGGACCTGCACCGCCCGGCCCGCGGTGAGGCGCAGGCGCTGCGTGATCAGGTCGAGGTAGTTGTCGTGGATCCAGATCGCCGCGAAGTCGTTCGGCACCCCCAGCGTGATCGTGTCCACCGTCGCTTCCAGGCACACGAGCGGCTCGAACCACATCTGGAACACGTCCTCCGGGAAGAGCGACTTGAAGTCGCACTTGACGGTTTCCCACAGGCTGGGGGAGAGGAGGGCGGAAGACATGTCCGGGCGGAGGGAGGCGGTTTTATTCACAGGGCGCCGCCGGTTGCGTCTCACTCATGCCACCAACACCGTCACCTGCGCCGGTCTGCCGAGAGGAAAAGGGTTCGAAAGGGGGGTGGGCATCGGGGGCAAGGTCTGCATTTCCAAGTCGATGCGGGAAAGGGGGTAGGGGAAGTCTCGCGGCGGGCGCCTCAGGGAGGGCTCGAAGGGCATGGGAAGGAACAACCGGAACGGGCGCCACGGGTGGCGAAGCGCGGAGTAATCTTAAAGCGCCGGGGCATTTCAAGGTCAACTTTCCCACAACTTGTTCACAGGGCCGCCGGCGGCCGCTCCGGGAGCCTCCGGCGGGCTTCCCGGCGGGCTGCTCAGGCGGGGGAGGCGGCCGGGTCGGCGGGGACGGGATCCGTCCAGCGGCCGTGCTCGCGGATGAGCGCGATGAGGCGCGCGTCGGCCTGTTCCTGCGGGAGGTTGTACTGCACGCAGGTCTTGCCGACGTAGAGGTTGATCTTCCCCGGCGCGCCGCCGACGTATCCGAAATCCGCATCCGCCATCTCCCCGGGCCCGTTCACGATGCAGCCCATGATGGCGATCTTCACGCCCTTGAGGTGGCCGGTCTGCGCCCGGATCCGCTGCGTCGTGGTCTGCAGGTCGAAGAGGGTGCGGCCGCAGCTCGGGCAGGCGACGAACTCCGTCTTCGAGCTGCGCGCGCCCGCGCCCTGCAGGACGTTGTACGCCAGCCGCAGCGCGCGCTCCGGCTCCGGCTCGGTCTCGACGCTGACGAGGTCGCCGAGGCCGTCGCAGAGGAGGCCGCCGGTGAGGAACGAGGCCTCGAGGAGGCGCGAGAGGAAATCGCTGCCCGGGCGCACCGCGGTGCCCGCGGTGTTGCGGATCCACAGGGGCGCACGCCAGCCGGCCTGCGCCGCGGCCTCCGCGAGCCGCCGGTAGGCGCCGAGCGCGTGCTCGCCCGCCGCCACGCCGTCCGCCGCGAGGGTCAGGATCAGCCGGTCCGCGGCGCCGGGCGCGAGCGCCGCGGCGAAGTCCGGCACGGTGGCCGCGGTGAGGCCCGCCGCCACGAGATGACCGTGCGCCGCCGCGAGCGCGAGGTGCGCCGCGAGCACCGGCCCCTCGCCGGCCCGGAAGTCGCGCGCGATCACGAGGCGGCCCGGGCTCAGCGCGAGCAGCGGCTGCAGCACGTCGGGCGTGAGCGCGGGGTCCACCTCGAGCGCGAGGAAGTTCACCGGCAGGCCGTTCGCCGCGGCGGCGCAGAGCCGGCCGAGGTCGCCGACGCCGCGCACCGGCACGAGCACCCCCTCGACCGGGGTGTCCGCGCGCGCGGGCGCCCGCAGCCACGGCGCCGGCCGCGCCAGGTCGTCGACCGCGCCGAACCGCACGATCACCCGGGGCGGCTGATCGGCGCCGGTCCGGCATCCGGCGCCGAGGTCGGCCGCCGCCGGCACGCGGCGCTCGTAGCGGTAGGGGTCCACGCGGTCCGGCGGCTCGGTGGCCGCGCCCGCGGGCTCCGCCCAGAGCCGCATCGCCTTGTCCGCGATCGCGCGGGCGACCGGGATCTCGTAGACGCTGTCCTCCGTCAGCGAGACGCGGATCGTGTCGCCGAGGCCGTCCAGCAGCAGCGAGCCGATGCCGATCGCGCTCTTGATGCGGCCGTCCTCGCCGTCGCCGGCCTCGGTCACGCCGAGGTGGAGCGGGTAATGCATGTCCTCCTCCGCCATCCGGGCGACGAGCAGGCGGTAGGCCTGGATCATCACCTTGGGGTTGGAGGCCTTCATCGAGAGGATCAGGTCGCGGTGGCCGTGGGCCTCGGCGATGCGCAGGAACTCGAGCGCGCTCTCCACCATCCCGAGCGGGGTGTCGCCGTAGCGGTTGAGGATCCGGTCGCTCAGGGAACCGTGATTGGTGCCGATCCGCAGCGCGCGGCCCAGCTCGCGGCAGCGCCGGACGAGCGGGGAAAAGGCGTCGTGGAGGCGCTCGAGTTCCGCCGCGTAGTCGGCGTCGCTGTACTCCCGCACCGCGAAGCGCTTCTTGTCCGCGTAGTTGCCCGGGTTGACGCGCACCTTCTCCACGTGCTCCACCGCCTCGAGGGCCGCGGCGGGCAGGAAGTGGATGTCCGCCACGAGGGGCACGTGAGCGAAGCCGGCCGCGCTGAAGCCGGCGCGGATTTCGCGGAGGCAGCGCGCGGCGGCGACGTTGGGGGCGGTCACGCGCACGATCTCGCAGCCCACTTCCGCCAGCGCGATCGCCTGCCGCACGGTGGCCGCCACGTCCTGCGTGTCGCTCGTGGTCATCGACTGCAGCCGCAGCGGGTGCGCGCCGCCGACGCCGACGGAGCCGACCCGCACCTCGCGGGAGACGCGCCGGCGGGTGCGGAAACGGTTGGGGCAGTAGTTCATCGGGCGGGGGCGGGAACGGGAGGCGCGGCGGGCGCGGGAGCCGGGGACGGAGCGGCGCGTTCCGCCCGCATTTCCCGGAGCGTGCGCGGCACGTCGCTGAACACGGTGACGTAGGCCACGAGCGAGAGCAGGACGACCATGAACACGCTCTGCGCCCCGGCGATCAGGGAGGCGGGCAGGGGCCGCCCGCGCAGCCGGCCGAGGGTCGCGAAGAGCATATGGCCGCCGTCCAGCACCGGGATCGGGAGCAGGTTGAACAGGGCCAGGTTCACGTTGAGCAGCAGCGTGATCAGGAACACCGCCCGCAGGCCCACCTCCGCGGCGCTGTGCAGGACCCTCGCGATGCCGACGGGTCCGGACATCTTGTCGAGGCCGATGTCCGACCGCGGGTGCACGAGGCTGATCAGAGTCCGGTAGGTCCACCCGATCGCGTCGCCGAGTTGCCGGAAGGGCGACACGTGCACGGTCTGGAAGCCGGTCTTCAGGCTGAGCCCGGTGCCGGATGCGGCCGCGGCGCCCTCGGCCACCCGCAGCCGCAGGACCCGTTCGGCCCCGGCGCGGCGCACGCGGACCTCGAGTTCCCGCCCGGCCGCGCCCGCGAGCGCCGCGCGGAAGGGCACGTCGCTCAGGATCGGGCGCCCGTCGACCTGCAGGATCTCGTCGTCGGGCGCGAAGCCGGCCCGCGCCGCCGGCGAATCCGGGGCGACGGCATGGATGAGCAATTCGAAGCCGGGGCCGATGCCGACGCGGCGGACCCGCTCGTCGCCGGCCAGCTGCGGGTGGATCGTCACCTCGAGGGGGCGGCCCGCGCGCTCGACGGAGAAGACGACCTGCGGCCGGCCGGACGCGTCGCGCCCGGTGCCGAGGATGAGGGAATTCTGGAGGTCGATCCATGCCGCGACCGGGCGGCCGTCGATCCGCCGGATGAGGTCCCCGGGTTCCAGTCCGGCCTCGCGCGCCGGGCTGGGCACCTCACGGCCGTCCGGCAGCGTGAGGGTGGGGGCGACGTGGCCGATGCGGGTCGAGAGGACGTCGCTGCTCATCGGCTGGCCGAGCGCCCAGAGGAGCACGGCGAGGACGAAGGCGAAGATCAGGTTGCAGGCGGCGCCCGCGGCGAACACGAGCATCCGGGTGCCGTAGGTGACGGGCGGGCGCCCGCTCAGGTCGGCCCGGGTCGGGCCCTCGGCCGCGCCGAGGTCAGCCAGCTCGGGGAGCAGCACGTAGCCGCCGAGGGGAAACCAGGCGATCCGGTACTCGACGCCATCGCGCCCGCGCCACGACCAGAGGGGCGGCCCGAAGCCGATCGAGAACCGTTCCACCAGCACGCCGCGGCGGCGGGCGGCGAGGAAGTGGCCCAGTTCGTGGACAAAGATCGAGCCGCCGAAAAAGAGGACGACGAGCGCGATCGACCAGAGGTTGGCCAGCAGGGAGGGAAGCAGGTCGGCGGCCACGGGGATCAGGGGTTCGCGGCCGGCAGGTGTGCGGCGGCGCGGCGGCGGGCCTCGGCATCGGCGGCGAGCACCGCGGCGAGATCGGGGGAGGGCAGGGTGGGCATTTCCGCCAGCACCGTTTCCACCACCCGCGGGATCGCAAGGAAGGGCAGGCGGCCGGCGAGGAAGGCGGCGACCGCGACCTCATTGGCCGCGTTGTAGGCCGCCGGGGCCGCGCCGCCCGCCACCATCACCTCACGCGCGAGCCGCAGCATCGGAAACCGGGCCTCGTCCACCGGCCGGAACTCCAGCCCGAAGGCCCGCTCCAGGGACAGCGCCGGCTCGGTCCCGGGCGGCCGTTCCGGGTGCAGCAGGGCGTGCTGGATCGGGAAGGTCATCGAGGGCGGACACAGCTGGGCCAGCATCGCGCCGTCGGTGAACTCGACCAGGCAGTGCACGATGCTCTGCGGGTGCAGGACCGCCCCGCACTGCTCCGGGCGCAGGCCGAAGAGGTGCTGCGCCTCGATCAGCTCGAGGCCCTTGTTCGCCAGGGTCGCCGAATCGACGGTGATCTTCGGCCCCATTGACCAGTTGGGGTGGCGCAGGGCGTCGGCCGGCGTCGCCTGCGCGAGGCGCTCCGCGGGCCAGTCGCGGAACGCCCCGCCGCTCGCGGTGAGCACGATCCGGCGCACCGCGGCCGCGGGATGTCCCTCGAGGCACTGGAAGACGGCGTTGTGCTCGCTGTCTACCGGCAGAATCCGCACCCCGTGCCGCCGCGCCTCGGCCATCACGAATGGTCCCGCCAGCACGAGGATTTCCTTCGAGGCAAGCGCGAGGTCCTTGCCCGCCGCGATCGCGGCCAGCGCGGGTTCCAGCCCGAGGGTGCCCACGACCGCCACCAGCACGAGGTCGGCCTCCGGCAGGCGGGCGAGCTCGCGCAGGCCCTCGAGGCCGCCGTGCAGGCGCGTCCCGGGCGGAAACGCCGCCGGGGACGCGCGCGCCGCCGCCAAGGCCCCCTCGTCGAAGATCCCGACCTCGCGCACGCCGTGCTCCCGCGCGATCGCGGCCAGCTGCTCCCAGCGTCCCCGGCCGGCCACCGCGACCAGCTCCAGCCGGTCCCGGTGCGCCGCGATCACCCGCCGCGTGCTTTCCCCGATGGAGCCCGTGGCGCCGAGGAGGACGATGCGTTTGCGGCGGGCGGACACGGGGACGGCGGAACGGCGGGCCTCAGGCGAGCCCGAGGAGGAGGTAGCCGACCGGCGCGGCGAGGATCATGCTGTCGCTCAGGTCGAACATCCCGCCGATGCCCGGGATCGCGCGGCCGGAGTCCTTGAGGTTGGCGCGCCGCTTGATCACCGATTCGACCAGGTCGGCCACGATCCCGAGGATGGCCACGGGCACGGCGATCAGCGCCGCGCGGCCGGGCGGGAGCTGGCCGCCGAGGACGTCGCGGGCCAGCCACGCCACGCCGGCGCCGATGCCCATCGAGCAGAGGATGCCGCCCGCGGCGCCCTCCCAGGTCTTCTTCGGGCTGATTTGAGGGGACATCCGGTGCCGGCCGAAGGCGAGGCCCGCGAGCAGCGCGCCCACATCGCAGAACTTGGCTACCGCCACCAGCCACAGCGCCAGCAGCAGCCGCGCATCCGCGCCGACCGCGTCACCGGGCCGCGGGACGAGGATCGCCACGAGGAACGAGAGCATCAGGGAAACGTACACGAGCCCGAACAGGGTCGTCGCCAGCGCCTCGACGCGTGTCTCCGGGGTACGTTCCCCCAGCAGGCGCACGGCGCACACCACCACCGCGAGGGGCAGCACCATGCCCATCGGCCAGCCGAGGCGCGCCTCGAGCCACGGCGCAAGGGTCACGAGCACGCCGACGCCGATCCCGAACTTGTCGAACGGGTCGTAGCCCGCGCCCCGCATCAGCTGGTAGAACTCTCGGAGGGTGAGCGCCGAGATCAGGGTGATGACCACCAGGGCGCCGGGGGTGCGGAAGAACCAGAGCGCCCCGCCGAGGACGGTCCAGAGGAGGACGGTGCTGAAGATGCGCTGGACCATCGCGGAAGGGGGCTCAGACGCCGGCCGGCTGGACCTGGGCGCTGGTCCGGCCGAAGCGGCGCTCGCGCCGCTGGTAGTCCGCGATGGCCGCCTCGAGGTCCGCCCGCGAGAAATCGGGCCAGAGGACCGGGGTGAAGTGGAATTCCGCGTACGCGGCCTGCAGGAGCAGGAAGTTGCTCAGGCGGGTCTCCCCCGAGGTCCGGATCACGAGGTCCGGATCCGGCAGATCCGCCGTGTACAGGTAGCGCCGGAAATGCTCCCACGAGGCCGCGTCAGCCGGCTCCCGTCCCGCCGCCACGGCCGCCGCATAGGCGCGCGCCGCTTCCGCCACCTCGGTGCGCGAGCCGTAGTTCAGCGCCAGTACCAGCGTGTAGCCGGTGAGGTGTCGCGTCGCCGCCTCCGCCTCGCGCAGCCGCGCCTGCACGCCCGCGGGCAGGTCCGCCGTCCGCCCGATCGTGCGCAGCCGGATGCCTTCGCGCCGGAAGTTGTCCAGTTCCCGCCCGAGGTAGTGCTCGAGCAGCCCCATCAGCGCGCCGATCTCGTCCGCCGGCCGCCGCCAGTTCTCCACCGAGAAGGCGTACAGGGTGAGCATCCGCACGCCGAGGTCGCGCGCCGCCCGCGACACCGCGCGCACCGTTTCGACGCCCCGCCGGTGGCCCTCGATCCGGGGCAGGCCCCGCTGGGTCGCCCACCGGCCGTTGCCATCCATGATGATGGCGACGTGCGCGGGGACGGCGGGTGCGGAGTCCATGAACGGGCGACGTTGGGGCGCGCGGCGGGCGTTGACAAGCGCGGGGTCCGGGGCCGCTCAGCGGCCGCGCAGGAACGCGAAGGTGCGGTCCGCCTGGCCCGGGAGCACCTCGTGTCCGAAGTCCGGGTACAGCACGACCTCCTTCGGGCCCGGGATCCGGTTGAAGGCGGCAAACTGGGTGCTCGGCAGGCAGATGGTGTCCATCAGCCCGGTGAACATCAGGGTCTCCGCCCGGATCCGTGGGGCCAGGTGCTGGACGTCGATGTACCCGAGCCGGGTGAAGATCTCGCGCTCCCGCTCGTGCCGCGGGTCAAACGCGCGGAAGAAGAGCCGCAGCTCCTCGTACGCCTCCCGCGCCTGGTCCATCTCCCACGTCCGCTGGTAATCGCACAGGAAGGGGTACACCGGGGCGGTGCGGCGGATCCGCGGCTCGAGGGCGGCGCAGGCCAGCGCGAGCGCCCCGCCCTGTGACGCCCCGCAGCAGCCGGCGCGCGCCGGATCCACCTCGGGAAAGGCCAGCACCACCCGCGCCAGCTGCACGGTGTCGAGGAAGATCTGCCGGTAGAGCAGCCGCGTGGGATCTGGGTCCTCCAACCCGCGCACGATGTGCCCGCGCAGGGTCGGGCCGCGGACGCGCCCGTTGTCTTCCGAACGCCCCCCTTGGCCCCGGCAGTCCATCGTCGCGTGGCAGCAGCCCTCCGCCGCCCAGCCCAGCTTGTCCACCCAGTCGCCGGAATGGCCCGCGTAACCGTGGAACTGCAGTACCGCCGGGCAGGAGCGGGGGCGCGCGTCCCGCGGGCGCACGTATTTGGCGTGGATCCGCGCGCCACCGACGCCGGTGAACCAGAGCTCGAGGCACTCGACGCGCTCCGTCGCGGGCCCCGCCGGGCGCAGTTCCGGTTCCGGCGGGGTGGCGTCAAGCTCGCGCAGCGCCGCCGCCCAGTAGGCGTCGAAGTCGTCGGGCCGCGGGTTGCGGCCGGCGTAGTTGCGGAGCTGGGATGGGGACAGGTCGATCAGGGGCATGAGGTCAGAACACGCGCAGGAAGGAGCGGGGGCCGAGGTCGATCATGGCGCCGGGACCGCCGGCGGACCAGGTCCCGCGCCGCGCCCCGTCCGGGCCGAAGACGCCGACCTCCCCCGCCTCCCCCGTCAGCACGGCGTGGAACTCGCCCGTTTCCCCGTCGCACGCGAGGGGGCCGGCGGCGGTGGCGGCGAGGCGCAGCTCGCCCCGGCGGCGGCCCGCGAGGTCGTGCCGGGAGACGGTGCGGCCATCCGCCGCGAGCACCACCAGCTCGTCACGCGTCGCATCGAGGGCGAGGCCGCGCGGCGCGTCCGCGACGCCCTCCAGCGTGAAACGCCGCACGGGCCGGCCCAGCCGGGTGTGTTCCGCGACCTCGCCCGCGGGGCCGGTGAGCAGGAAGAGGTGGCCGCTGCGTGGCCGCACGGCGAGGTCGCCGCCGCCGGTCGCGCCCGGCAGCTCGAGCTCGCGCTTCAGGCGGCGGGCCGGGCGGTCGACCACCCGGATGCGGTCGCCCGGCGCAAGGCGCAGGAAGAGGTGGTCGGTGAACGGATCGTAGGCGAGTCCGGTCACGCGCTCTCCCGGCGCGAGCAGGCTGGGGACCTCGCCCGCGCCCGCCGGGCCGAGGTCCGCGACGCGGTCCGCCTGCCCCGGCGCGTGCGCGTAGCGGTGCAGGGGGCCAGGGGTGGCGCAACCGGATGCCCAGGCGAGCACGAGGGCGAGCCCCGCCGCCACCCGCGCGACGGGGGCTTTTCGCGTTGTCATTCCCGCCGCCGCCGTGGTGAGTGTCGTGATGCGGGTCGCGTTCATCAGTGGCACGAGCATCGTCAACTCCCCCCTGTTCTCGGCCTGGCCGGTGGAGACCGTCGAGACCAAATACGGCCCCGTCTCCTTCCGGCGGCGGGGCGACCACGTGTTGCTGAACCGCCACGGCTTCGGCGTCCCCCTGCCGCCGCACTCGATCAATTACCGCGCGAACCTCGCCGCGGTTGCGGACCTCGGCTTCCGCCAGGTGCTGTCCCTCAATTCCGTCGGCTCCCTCCGCCCGGAGCTGCCGCCCGGCACGATGGTCTCGTGCTCGGACTACGTCGCGCTCCAGCAGGGCCCGGCCACCTACTTCGACACCGAGCTGCGCGGGGGCGCCCCCGGCATCGCCAACGCCCTCATCCCGCGGCTGGTGCGGGAGCTGGCCCCCGAGTTCGTGATCCACCCCGGCAAGGTCTACGTGCAGATGCGCGGCCCCCGCTTCGAGACCAAGGCCGAGGTGCGCATCATCCGCGCGTGGGGCGACGTGGTCGGGATGACCGCGGCCCACGAGGCGGACCTGTGCACCGAGCTGGGCATCGGGTACAATAGCCTCGCGCTCATCGACAACTACGCCAACGGCCTCGAGGGCACCTCGATCGACTTCGACGCCTTCCGCGCGCTCGTCCGCGAGAACCAGGCGCGCGTCAACCGCCTCTTCACCCGCCTGCTCGAACTGCTCGGCCCGGACGTCCCCGACGCTGGGTAGTTCTACGGCGGCCCGGCGTACAAAACCCCTTTGCCCGGGGCGCCGGGGCGGCTAGGTTCGCCCCATGAGTGATTTCGTCGCCGCCCCGCGGATGGAGCAGGCCCGGGTGGTGCTCGACCGCCTCCGTGCCAACATGCGCGAGACCATTCGCGGCAAGGACGGCGTCATCGACCTCGTCCTCACGGGCCTCGCCGCCGGCGGGCACGTCCTGCTCGAGGATCTTCCCGGCGTCGGCAAGACCACCCTCGCGTACTCGCTTGCGCGCTCGATGGACTGCACGTTCTCGCGGATCCAGTTCACCAGCGACCTGCTGCCCGGCGACGTCACCGGCGTGGCGGTGTACGACGAGACGATGCGGACCTTCGTCTTCAAGCCGGGTCCGGTCTTCGCCCACATCGTGCTGGCGGACGAGATCAACCGCGCCACCCCGAAGACCCAGTCGGCGCTGCTCGAGGTGATGGATCGCGCGCGGGTGAGCGTCGACGGGGAGACGCACGCGGTGGGGTCGCCCTTCATGGTGTTCGCCACGCAGAACCCCCTGGATTTCGAGGGCACCTTCCCGCTGCCGGAAAGCCAGATGGACCGGTTCCTGCTCCGGCTGCGGATGGGTTATCCCGACCCGGCCGACGAGCGCGAGGTGCTGCGCCGGGCCCGCGGCGGTTACGACGCGATCGCGCTCAACCCGGTCGCGAGCCGGGCGGAGGTGCTGGAGCTGCAGGCCCTGGTCGGGGAGGTCTTTGTGGAGGACACGGTGCTCGACTACATCCTGCGGCTGGTCGGCGCCACGCGGGCGGAGCCCGAGTTCCGCCACGGCGTGAGCGTGCGCGCGGGCGTGGCCCTCCGGCAGGCGGCGCAGGCGCGGGCGCTGGTGGCGGGGCGGGATTTCGTGCTCCCGGAGGACGTCGCCGCCCTGGCGCCGTTCGTGTTCGCGCACCGGCTCGCGCCGCTGCGGCCGTCGGGCGATCCCGCGGAGGACACGCGGGCGGTCGAGGCGGCTTTGCGGCGCATCCTGGCCGCGGTGGCCCGGCCGGAGTGACGCGCCGTGGCGCCCGAGGCCCAGTTCCCCGGGGGTGAAGGCTGGGAGGGCCCGCGGGGTCCCGGCCGGCGGCCCGGCTTCACGTGGCGCCGCCTGCTCTGGTCGCTGCTGTGTCCGCCGCGCGGCAACCGCGTCGTCCCCACGCCCCCCGGCGCGGTGCTCGGGGTGCTGTGCGCGGGCCTCACCGCGGCGGCCTACGGCTCCGCGAGCAACATCCTGTTCATCACCGTCGCGCTGCTGCTCACGAGCCTCGTGCTCGGCGGCCTGCTGGGCTGGCTGAACCTGCGGGGGCTGCGTTGGCGAGTGCGCCCGCCGCGGGCGTTGCGGGCGGGGCAGGACGCCGTGGTGCCGCTGGAGTTGCGCCACGCGGGCCGCTTCCTGCCGGTGCGGTGCGTGGGCTTTGAATTCGCGGCCCGGGCGGTTCCCGCCGGGGGCGAGGGCGCGGTGGACCTGCCGGCGCGGCTGCGGCCGGGTGCGGGCGGCGAAGCGCCCTCGATCGGCCGGGTGGCGCTGGCCGGACGGCTGGATCCGGGTGCGGGGGCGGAAGTGGCGTGGGACGTCCGGCCGGCGCGCCGGGGCCGCCTGCGGATCGAACTGCGCCGCGTGGTCTCCGCGTTTCCCTTCGGCCTGCTGCGGCGCGAGCTGAGCCCCGCGCTCGCGGTGGAGACGATCGTCTGGCCCGCGCCGGCCGAGCCACGGCTGGTGGGCGCGGGCTTCGCGCGGCGGCGGCCCGAGGGTCGGCCCCGCCCCCGCGCGGGCGTGGGGGCGGACCTCCTTGCGCTCCGCGCCTACCGCCCGGGGGACTCGCCGCGCCAGGTGCACTGGAAGGCCACCGCGCGCACCGGTTCGCTGCTGGTCCGCCAGCCCGCCGCCGAGGCCGCGGAGGGCTACGCCCTGCGCGTGTGCACCGAGGCGGCGCGCTGGCCGCGGCCGGCGCAGTTCGAGCTGCTGCTCAGCGTGGCCGCGGCGCTCGCCGAGGACTTCTATCGTCGGGGCCGGCTGCAGTCGTTCGCCCTCGGGACCGGTCCCGCCTTCGCCGTGCGCCGGCTGAGCGACCTCGAACGCGCGCTGGATTGTCTCGCGCTGGCCGAACCGGGGCCGCCGATGCCTCCCGGCCCCGGAGGTGGGGAGAGCGTGACGTTCACGCCGGACGGGGCGCGCGGCGTGATCGCGTGGGCGGGACGGGAAAGGCTCGCCGTCGCATGAGCCGGAACGCCCCCCGCCCGCGGCTCGACCCCGCCGACCTCCCGCCGCTGCGCTGGCTCCTCGGCGGGCTGCTCTCGCTGCTCGGCATCAGCACCGTCCTCTACACCGACGTCGACGCGGGGCTGCTGATGCCCTTCGCCGCGGTGGTCACGCTCGCGGTGCTGCTCCGCCCGCGCCTGCCCTCGCGCGTGCCCCGGGTGGTGCACACGCTCGCGTTTCCCGTCATCCTCGGCTGCTTCGCCCTCGACCTCTGGCTGGACCTCGAGCTGCTGCCCTCGCTGGTGCGCCTCGACATCCTGCTGCTCACCTACCGGAACCTCGGCTACCGGGGCCGGCGCGAGGACCTGCAGCTGATCGTGCTTGGCCTGTTCCTGGTCATCGTGGCGGGCGTGCTCTCGGTGTCGCCGACCTTCGCGGTGCACCTGCTGCTCTACGGTGCCTGCGCCCTCGGCCTGCTGCTGGTGTTGACGCTCGAGGCCGGCGGGGGCCCGCCGGAGGGGACGGGCGTGGCGGACGTGCGGAGCGTGCCCGCGTGGGTCCGGCAAGGGGGCTGGCGCGCCCGCTTCCGGCGCTGGTTCGCGGTGCTCGACCCCCGGTTCGCGCTGCTGGCGGGCGGATCCTTCCTGCTGCTGGTCGCCGGGACCACGCTGGTCTTCCTCGCCCTGCCGCGGTTCCAGCTGGAAAGCGGCCTCTTCCTCAACCGGGTGATCACCAAGAAGGCCAAGTCCGGCTTCAGCGATTCCGTGCAACTCGGCGAGGTGTCCGCCATCCAGCTCGATCAGGGGGTGGCGCTGACCGTCGATGTGGATGATCCCGCCGCGGTGCCGGCGGACCTTTATTGGCGGATGATCGTGCTCGATGAGTACGTGGATGGCACCTTCCGCCTGTCCTCCGGCCTCCGCGCGCAATTCGGGCCCGAGCGGCTGGCCGCGCTGCAACCGGGGGACGCCCGCGGCGGGGAGGCCCGCACCACGGCGTGGACGCTCTACCTCGAGGCGGGGGTGGGCCGCCACCTGCCGCTGCTGGGCCCGTACGAACGCCTGCGGTTCCGGGAACGCCAGACCTTCCGCGCCTCCGCGCCGCTCGCGCTGCTGGCGCTGCGCGAGGATCCCGTGGCGATGCTGGCGTTCCGCGTCGACGGCTTCCGGCCCGGCCTCGTCCTGCCCGATCCGGCCTTCCTCGCCCGCTGGGAGCGGCGCGAGCGGGGACCGGAGCCCGGCGCCTCCCTGCAGGCCGCGCTGCCCGGGAGCGTGCGGGACCGGCTCCTGCTCCGCCAGGTGGTGGAGGAACTGGGCGGGAACGAGGGCGGGGCCGCCGAGTTCGCGCGCCGGGCCTCCGCGTGGCTGCGTGAACGGCATGGCTACACGCTTTCCCCGGCGATTCCCCCCGGCGCGGGCGATCCGGTCGTCCGCTGGCTGCGGTCCCGCGAGGCGGGGCACTGCGAGCTCTTCGCCGGTTCCTTCGTGCTGCTGGCGCGCGCGGCCGGCTTCCCGGCGCGGCTGGTCACCGGCTTCCGCGGCGGCAGCTGGAACGGCTACTCGCACAGCCTGACGGTGCGCAACTCCGACGCCCACGCCTGGGCGGAGCTGTTCGACGAGGCCGCGGGCGGCTGGCGCCGGGTCGATCCCCTCGCCTCGCCGGCGGCGGACGCGGGGGCGGGCCCGGAACTGGCCGCCGCGGTGGCGGCCCGCCCGGACCGGAGCTGGGAGGCGCGCTGGGACAGCCTGCGCGTCTTCTGGTACCGCCGGATCGTGAGCTTCGACCAGCGCTCGCAGGTGGAGTCGGCCCGCGGATTGCTGGCCGCGGCGGCGGCGTGGTTCCGCGGGGGGCGGGACGCGGCGCGCGCCTCCCTCGGGCAGGCGGCGGCGTGGTGGCGGGCGCCGTGGGACGCGGGCCGGCTGGCCGCCGCGGGCGGGGGTGCCGCGGGTGGGCTGCTGCTGGTGCTCCTCTGGCGCCGCGCCCGCTGGAACGTCCGGGGCGGGCCCGGGCGGAGCGGACGCGAGGCCGCGGTGCGTCGGGAGGCCGGGCGCTGGCTGGGCCGCCTGGAACCGGCGGCGGCGGACGATCCGGAGCGGACGGCGGTGGTCGCGCAACTGCAGCGGCTGCGCTTCGGCGCGGCGGCGAGCTGGCCGGATCCGGCCGCGATTTTCCAGCGAGCCCGGCGGCTGCGGCGGCCGCCGGGTCGATCGGCGCGGATCAACCGTTCCGGAACTGCACCGGCAGGCCGGGCGGGCGGTTCCGCTTCTCCAACCACGCCTTGAAGATCGCGTGGGCCACGGGGCTCGCGTACCGGCCGCCGCCCGTCTCCTCGCCCGGGGTGTCGCCCTCGATCGCCACCGCGACCGCGATGCGCGGATCCTCGACCGGCGCGAAGGCGATCAGCCAGGCGAAGTTGATCATCCCCTTCGGATCCTGCTTCTGCGCGGTGCCCGTCTTCGCCGCCAACCGCAGCCCGGGCAGCGGCGCCAGCACGCGCGGATCCTGGAAGATGCGCGCCGTCCCGTGCGGCCGCTGCGTCACCTGCTCCATCCCCCGCAGCAGCGCCGCCCGCTGCGTCGCCGTCAGCCCGATCCCCTCGTGCCGCTGCGGGAGGCGCGCCGGGTCGTGCAGCAGGTAGGGCTGGGTCCAGACCTCATCGCGCGCGATCGAGGCCGCGAAGCAGGCCATCTGCAGCGGGGTGACGTCGACGAACCCCTGGCCGATCGCGAGCTGCGCGGTGTCGCCGCCGACCCAGCCCTCGCCGGTGAGGCGCCGCTTCCAGGCCGGGTCCGGGATGATCATCCGGCGCGTCTCGTCGGGCAGCTCGATCCCCGTCGGCTGGTCGAGGTGGAAGCGGCGGGCCTCGCGGGCGAGCACCTCCGGCCCCATCTCGAGGCCCGCCCGGTAAAAGTACACGTTGCAGCTCTTGGTGACGGCGGTGACGAGGTCCACCTCGCCGTGGGCGGTGCCGTCGTGGCACGAGAACGAACGGGCGCCGACCCGCAGCGACCCACCGCAACTGATGGTGGCCGCCGGATCGAGGGTGCCGGCGCGCAGGCCGGCGACGGCGGTCAGGATCTTGAAGGTGGAGCCTGGCTTGTAGACGCCCTGGATGGCGCGCTTGAACCAGGCGCCGCGGGCGGTGATGTCGGCCGCGGCGGCGCCGCCGAGGCGCGGCGAGAACGTGTTCAGGTCGTAGTCCGGTTTGCTGGCGAGCACCAGCACCTCGCCGGTGCGGACGTCCAGCGCGACGGCGGCGCCGGCCATCTCGGTCTCGGCGAGCCGGGCCTCGGCGGCCAACTGGAGGTCGAGGTCGAGCGCCAGCCGCACGTCGTGACCCGGGCGCGGGAGCACCTGCTGGAGCGGGGGGTGGATGCGGTTGCCCGCCGGATCGACGCGGAAGATCGCCCCGCCGGCCTCGCCCTGGAGCTGGTCATCGAGGCGCTTCTCGATGCCGTCGCGCCCGACCGTGCCCTTCATCTTGAAGGTGCGCAGGTCGCCGCCGGGGAAGTCCTCGATCTCGCCCGCGTCACCCGTGCCGACGTAGCCGAGCGTGTGCGCGGCGGCGGAGCCGTGGGGGTGATGCCGCACGCTCGCGGTGTGCACCTGCGCGGGGGAGTTGACCGGCAGGCCCTCGAGCAGGCGCGCGTACTCGGCGGGCGCGAGGTCGTCGAGCAGCGTGTACGGCAGGAGGAGCTCCCGGGCGAAATGGCGGTCGAGATCGCGCGCGTCGACCTTCTCCGCGCGCCCGATCAGCGCGTTCACCTGGTCCAGGTAACGCTGCACGACCGTGGCGCGCGCGATCTGGAGGATCTGGAGCGCGCTGGGCAGGTCGCCGGCGGCCGCGTCCTCGAGCTGCCGGTAGTTGCGGCGGATCCGGATCTGCTCCGCGCGGATCTCGGGGCGCAGGGCGTCGAGCAGGAGCCGGACGGAGAAGCGGGGCCGGTTGCCGGCAAGGATGCGGCCCTCGCGGTCGAGGATCTGGCCGCGAGGGCCCGGGTGGACGATGCGCCGCTGGTTCTGCACGCGTTCCGCCTCCGCGTGGGCGTCGACCTTGATCAGCTGCTGGTAGGCGAGACCGCCGGCCAGCACCACCAGCAGCGTCGCGACGACGAGGTGGAAGAAGGTCACCCGCGGATCGTGGGCCCGCCGTTGCTCGATGGTGAGCCCGGGGGACTGGCCGGACGGGGCGGGGGAGGAGGGGGCGGCCACGGTGGGGATCCTCAGCCGCGGTGTCCGCGCAGTTCCGCCCAGGCGTCGCCGAGCCGCACCAGCCGGTCCTGGAGGGCGAGGAACCAGACGGCCACGACGGCGAGCGTGAGCTGGGAGGCGAGCAGGTCGGGCAGCAGCCGGCCCCAGGCGCCGCCGGGTGCCGGTGCGGCGGGCAGGCGGAGGAGGCTGAGACCGAGGAACAGCGCGAGGTTCGTGAACAGCACGACCAGAATCTGGGAGACCGGATCATTCCGGGGCACGCGTTCGCGGGCGCGGAACAGGAGCAGGTGGGCGGCGGTGAAGAGCAGGCCGTGGGTCCCGAAGGGCACCGGCGCGTGGGCGTCGCAGAGCAGTCCCGCCCAGCCGGCCACGAGCAGGCCTTCCCCCCGGCCGAGGTGGAGGGCCGGGTAGACCACGAACAGCGCTCCGCCGAAGACGTGCACCTGCCAGCCGGAAAGCCCGTGGTTGAGCTCCGCCAGCAGGGCCCACAGGAGCACCTGGGTCAGGAGCAGGATGATCACGCGGCGCATGGCGGCAGGGGGCTCAGGGCGCCGGGCGCACCGGGGCGGGCGGGGGCGCCACCGGCACCAGCACGCTCACCTCGGTCAGGGTGCCGAGGCGGGGATCCAGTTCCACCTCCCCCGACTTGAACAGCCCGTCGCTGGCGAGGTCCGCCCGGACGATGGTGCCGAGGGTCAGCCCGGGCGGGAATACGCCGCCGAAGCCCGCCGTGACCAGCCGCTTGGGGGCCGCGGGGTTCGCGATGATGTCGAGGGGCATCAGTTCCACCACGCCGCGCGGCGGGGCGAGGGTCGGGTTGACCCCGCCCTGGAAGCTGATGGGCCGCGTGTCGCCCTCCACGACCCCGGCGAGGCGCATCGTCGGGCTGCTGATCAGCTCCACGACGGCCGTGGTGGCGTGGACCTCGGCGACGCGGCCGACGACGCCCCCGGAGAAGACCACCGGGGCGCCGGCGGGGATGCCGTGGTCGCGGCCCTTGCGGATCACGATGCGCTGCCACCAGCCGGAGAAATCGCGGCGGGCGACCCGGGCGTGCTCCAGCCGGTGGTCGCGCAGCGGGGGCAGGCGCAGCAGTTCCTCGAGGCGGGCGACCTCGGCCCGCAGTTCCCCGTTCTGCTGCACGGCGAGCTCGAAGGAGGCGTTGACGCGCGCGAGGTCCCGGCCCGCCTCGATCAGCTCCGTCCGCGAACGCGCCCGCAACGCCCAGAAGTCCTGCAGGTCGCGCACCCGGGAGGCGGCGAGGGTCACCGGCGCCGTGAGTTCGAAGAAGCTGGCGCGCGCGAGGGTCTTGAGCGCCGTCGGGAGCAGGAGCCACGCGGCGACGATCAGCCCCAGGGTCAGGAGCGGGTTCGCCTGGGTGAAGCGTTTGAACGGCACGGGCGGAAAGGGGCCGCCGGCGGGGCAGGATCACCCGGTCCGGCCCGCGGGCGGCATCAGCCGCTCTTGTTCTCCAGGTAGGCGCCGGTGCCGTTGGCCACGGCGGACAGCGGGTCGTCGGAGACGGTGACCGGCAGGCCCGTCTTCTCGCTCAGGAGCTTGTCGATGCCGCGGATCAGCGCCCCGCCTCCGGCCATCACGAAGCCGCGATCCACGAGGTCGGCGGAGAGTTCCGGCGGGCAGCGCTCAAGCGTGACCCGCACCGCGTCGACGATCGCCGCCACGGTGTCGGCCAGGGCCTCCCGGATCTCCTGCGAGGTGACCTGGATCGTCTTCGGCAGGCCGGCCACGGAGTCGCGGCCCTTGACCTCCATCGTGAGCTCCTCCTCCAGCGGGTAGGCGGAGCCGAGGTTGAACTTGATCTCCTCCGCGGTGCGTTCGCCGATGAGCAGGTTGTAGGCCCGCTTCATGTAGCTGATGATCGCCCCGTCGAGCTCGTCCCCGGCCACGCGGATCGACTTCGAGAACACGATGCCCGAAAGCGAGATGATGGCGATCTCGGTGGTGCCGCCACCGATGTCCACGATCATGTTGGCCGCCGGTTCCTCGATCGGCAGGCCGACCCCGATCGCCGCGGCCATCGGCTCGGGGATCGTCTCGACGCTGCGGGCGCCCGCGTGCGTCGCGGACTCCATCACGGCGCGCTTCTCGACCTCGGTGATGCCCGAGGGGATGGCGATGACGACGTGCGGCGGGGCGCGGAAGGCGGAGTTGGAGACCTTGCGGATGAAGTAGCGCAGCATCTCCTCGGTGACGTCGAAGTCGGCGATGACGCCGTCCTTCATCGGCCGGATGGCGGTGATGTTGCCCGGGGTGCGGCCGAGCATCCGCTTCGCCTCGTCGCCCACCGCGAGCACCTTGCGGGTGGTGGTGTCGAGGGCGACCACCGAAGGCTCCCGGAGCACGATGCCCTTGCCCTTCACGTAGACGAGGGTGTTGGCCGTGCCGAGGTCGATCCCGATGTCGTTCGAGAAATAGCCGAAGATGTTCGCCATGATGGCGGCCCGGGGCGCGAGGGGGCGCGACGAGCCGACGGGCAACCGAATCCCCGGGCCCGGGGGGTGTCAACGAGGTAAATGCCCCGCTGCCGGCGCGTTCCGTCAGGACATGAAAAAGCCCCGCGTGAAGGCGGGGCTGCGGGGAGCGGAGGCGGGGCCGGCGGGGACTCAACTGGCCGCGGGCGGCTTGGCGGCGGTCGCGGCGGCTTCCTTCTTCGGGGCCTCGGCGGGGGCGGCGGGCTTCTCGGCCTCGGCTTCCTCCTTCGACGCCTTCTTGAACTCCTTGATCGACTGCCCGAGGCCCTTGGCGAGGCCGGGGAGCTTCGAGCCGCCGAAGAGAACGAGCAGGATGATCAGGATGACGATCAGCTCGGTCGGGCCCAGACCCATGAAGGCGAGCGGGAGGGAAGGAAGGGAGGCCATAAGTTCTACGGAAAGGCTAGGTTGGGGCCGGGGACTGTAAAGCGGGAAAGGTACCCGAGCGGGAGCGTCCGGGCTGCGTACTGTTACTCCGGCGCGTCGGGGGCTGCCCAGACGACCTCGTCGCCGATTCGCGGTGCGCCGGACGCCACGCGGGTGCCCAGCGTGCGTCCGCGGAGGAAGGCGGAGGTGCGGAGGGTGCCGGCCGGGGTGAGGTCGGGGCGCCGGACCACGAGCCGCGTGCCGGGGGCGAGGGCGGGGCGGGGCGCGTCGGCGGCCAACTCCACGAAGGCGAAGCCCCGGGAGGCATCGACGGCGAGCACGCGGCCCACCATGAGGCGCGAGCTGGGCGCCAGCGGCTCGGCCGGCGGGGCGGAAGCAACCGGAGCGCCCGGCGGCGCCACGCACCCGGCGGCGACCAGCAGGAGACCGGGCAGGGCGGCGCGAAGGAGGCTCACGACGAGGCCGCCGGGCCCCCCGTCAGGGCTTCGGCGGGGGCGGGAAGGCGAGGCCGCCGGGCAGGCGCGGCGGGAGGCCGGGGGCCGGCGGGAACGGGACGCCCGTGGTGCCGGTGCGGGGAGCCCCGGGAGGGCGGGCAGTCGCCGCGACCTTCATCAGGTTCTGGGCGTTGTCGATCTGCTCCGCATCGAAGAACCCGTGCAACTGCCGGATGCGCGTCGGGTGGCGCATCTTGCGCAGGGCCTTGGCCTCGATCTGCCGGATGCGCTCGCGGGTGACCTTGAACTGCTTGCCGACCTCCTCGAGCGTCCGGCTGTACCCGTCGACCAGCCCGAACCGCAGGGAGAGCACGCGGCGCTCGCGCTCGGTGAGCGTGTCGAGCACGTCGATGATCTTCTCCCGCAGCAGGGAGTAGGCGGTCATGTCGTACGGGTTCTCCGCGGACTTGTCCTCGATGAAGTCGCCGAAGCTGGTGTCGTCGCCGTCGCCGACCGGGGACTGGAGGGAGATGGGCTGCTGCGCCATCTTCATGATCTGCTGCACGCGCTCGACGGGCAGGTTCATCTCGTCGGCGACCTCCTCGGGGGTGGGCTCGTGGCCGTATTCCTGCAGGAGCTGCTTCTGCACCTGCATCACCTTGTTGAGGGTCTCGATCATGTGCACCGGGATGCGGATGGTGCGGGCCTGGTCGGCGATCGAGCGGGTGATGGCCTGGCGGATCCACCAGGTGGCGTAGGTGGAGAACTTGTACCCGCGGCGGTACTCGAACTTTTCCACCGCCTTCATCAGGCCCATGTTCCCCTCCTGGATCAGGTCGAGGAACGAGAGGCCGCGGTTGGTGTACTTCTTGGCGATCGAGATCACCAGGCGGAGGTTGGCCTCGACCATCTCGGTCTTGGCCTTGTGGGCCTCGCGCACGTGGACGAAGGTCTGGTTGACGACCGCGAGCAGCTCCTCCGGGGCGATGCGCTGTTGCGCCTCGATCTGGCGGAGACGGGCCTGCACGGCCTTCGTGTCGAGGGCGGCGTCGCGTTTGGTCTTGGGGTTGCGCGCCCGCTCAAGCTGGGCGTGGAGCGACTCGATCTCCTCGAGGACGGGGCGCAGCTGCTCGAGGTATTCCTCGTAGACCTTCAGCTTGAAGTAGTACTTGCCGAAGCCCGAGCGCAGCGTTGTCTCCCGCTTGCGCAGCTTGGCGAGGACCTTCTTCCGCTCGGCCTCGCCGCGGGCCTTGAGGTACTCCTCCCAGCCCTCGGCCACGGACGCCTCGGCGTCGCTGGTCTGCTCGACCAGCTTGGGCAGCGACTTGAAGTAGGCCTCGCGCGACTCGATCTTCTTGTCGATCACGAGGCGGTCGAAGCGCTCCTCGCGATTGATCAGCTTCGCGCCGAGGCCGGCGATGTAGCCGCCGATCGCCGAGGCCTGGAAGAGCGCCTCCTGCGCCTTCAGCTCGGCCGTCTCGATCCGCTTGGAAATCTCCACCTCCTGCTCGCGCGTCAGCAGCGGCACCTGGCCCATCTGCTTCAGGTACATCCGGACCGGGTCGTCGAGGATGTCGTTCTGCGAGGAGCGCGACTGTTCCTCCTCCGCCTCCTCCATCCGCTGCTTGTAGTCCTCGACCTGGTCGGGCTCGAGGATCTCGATCTCCAGGTTCTGCAGGATCGAGAGGACGTTATCGATCTCCTCCTGGTTCTCGACCGACTCCGGCAGCGCCTCGTTGATGTCGTCGAACGTCAGGTAGCCCTGCTCCTTCGAGAGCCGGATGAGGTGGCGGATCTTGTCGTTGATGCCGCCGGCGGGGATCGCCTCCCCGGTGCCCTCGGCGCCCTCCGCGGGGGCGGGCAGCTTCGCCAGGGCGTTCTCGACCGCTTCGGCGGGGGCGGTATCGGCGGCGGTGGACTTGGTCTTGCGCGACATGGGAGAAAGGCGTGAGGAGGCTCCGGCGACGGACGGATCAGGCCGGCGGTGCGAGTACGACGGGTTGGCGGAGCTGGCGTTGCAGGGCGGAGCGTTCTTGCAAGAGTGAAAGAGACGCAGATTCACGTTCCGCACCGGGGTTGGCCAAAGCAAGTTCTATTTGGCGCAGCCGGGGTTCGAGAGCCCGCGAACGGAGACGCGCGAGCCCCGCCTGCGCCACCCGCGCCGGGTCATCCACCCGCGGGGGTTCGAACCGCAGGGTCGCGACGAGGGCCCGTTCCGCGTCGTCCTCCAGCAGCGGGTCGAGGTGATCGCGGCCGGGCCACGAGCCCTGTTCAAATTCGCCGAGGAAGCGGTTGAGCAGGCGGCCGGCGGTGTGGCCGGTGTCGACCCAGCCCGGCTGGAGGGCATGGCCGACCGCGGGCCCGATCTCCTCGTGGTGCAGGCAGAGGGCGAGCAGGTCCCGTTCCGCGGTGAAGGGATCGGCGGGGGCCGGGGCGCCGGCCTTGGCGTCGGGCGCCGGCCGCGGAGGATCCGGGCGCCGCAGGCGGGACTCCTGGGCGGCCACCTCCTGCTGCATCACCCGGGGCAGCAGGCCGAGGGCGCCCGCGGCCTCCTGCGCCAGCGCCGCCCGCGCCGCCTCGCCCCCGCTGTGGCCGATGATCTCCGCCACCGCCTGCGCCGCCCGGCCCCGCTCCTCCGCGCCCGCCCGCTCGGGGTGGGGCAACAGGCTCGCCGCCGCGAACGCCATCGCGCTCAAGGCCCCGGCCCGCAGCCGCTCATAGGCCGCCAGACCTTCGTTCAGGAACAGCAGGTCCGGGTCCATCTTCCCGTCCCCCGCCGGCTGCAGGAAACGCACCTCCAGCCCCGCCTGCAGGGCGAGCGGCAACAGGCGTTGCGCCGCCTTGTGGCCCGCCGCGTCGCGATCAAACAGGCATTCGACCTGCGGATGGTAGCGCCGCAGCAGGGCCAGCTGGCCCTCGGTGATCGACGTGCCCTGGGGGGCAATCGCCGTCCGCAGGCCCACGCTCCAGCACCGCAGGGCGTCAAGCTGGCCCTCCACCAGCACGAAGGGCCGACCCTCGCCGACGGCCGTCCGGGCGCGGTCCAAATTGAACAGAAGCTGCCCCTTGGTGAAGATCGGAGTCTCGGGGGAGTTGACGTACTTCGCCTCCCGCGCCGGGTCGTCCTCGGGGGTCCGGGCCGTCTGGCGGGCGGTGAAGGCAACGACCCGGCCCTGATGATCCCGGATCGGGATGATGAGCCGCCCGCGGAACCGGGGACGCAGGGCGACCGGGGTGAGCAGCGCCTGCTCGTGGATGAAGAACAGGCCGCAGCGGCGCAGCGCCTCCTCCGAATACTTTCGCCGCAGGAGCGCCCCGCCGAGGCCGCCGCCGGCCGCGTCCACCGCGCCCACCTTGAACTCCCGCGCGAGGTCGAGGCTGAAGCGCCGCTCCTCGGTCCAGTACCGGCGGAAGAACTCCCCCGTCTCGTCCCCCGCGAGCAGCGCCTGGTGGAAATGATCGGCGGCCGCGTCGTGCAGGTCGAAGAGCTCCTGCCGCAGCGAGCGCTCCTCGTGCGTCGGCCCCCCGCTGCCCTCCTCGTACTCGATCACGATCCCGAAGCGCTTGCCCAGCGCCTCCACCGCCTCGGTGAAGGTGAGCTGCTCGGTGTCGCGCACGAAGGTGATCGCGTCGCCCGCCTTGCCGCAGCCGAAGCACTTGTAGAAGCCCTTGTCCGGGTCCACGTGGAACGAGGGGGTCTTCTCCTGGTGAAAGGGGCACAGGCCCTTGAGCCGGCTGCCGCCCGCCTTGCGCAGGCCGGCCACCCGCCCCACAACGTCCGCCAGGTTCACGCGCTGCTTCAGGTCGCGCACGCAGCTGGGCTTGATGACGGGCATGAGGGGGAGGGAACTTCCCCGGTCCGGGCGGCTCCCCATCCACCACGGGCACCGCTCGTCCGAAGAAGAATGCACTTTCAACCCGCTCCCCCCGCTGTCAAGTTCCGCGCCCCGTGCGCCGCCTCCCGGCGGCGTCGCGCCCCCTTCCTCCGTCCCGCCGGCCGTCCTTCCCTCATGCGTCTTCCGCTCGCCCTCCTGCTCGGCCTCGCCTGTGCGCTCGCGGCCCGCGCCGCCGCCCCGACCCCGCCCGCCCGCGCCGCCGAACCCGTCTGGGAGGCCCCGCTCGCCAAGTTCGACGAGGCGACCTACGAGGCGCAGGTGGAGCGCCTGATCGCCGCCTACGAGCAGGCCAGCGGCCGCCGCCTCGCCCCGGGCGCCAAGCGCAAGGCCGGGCTCAAGATCTACGCCGACTCCGGTCCCGGCCTCGCCACCCCGCTCCCGCTCGTCAAGGCCGTCATCTCCGCCCTGCGCCGCCGCGGCTTCGAGAACGGGGACATCTTCCTCGTCGGCCTCAACGCCCTCCGGCTCCGGATGACCGGCTACCTGCCCTCGCTGGTCTCCGGCCGCACGCCCTTTTCCGGCAATCCGGTCTACGTGCTCGAGTCCGGCCGGTTCTACGACCCGGTCTGGTTCTACGACTCGCCGCTGCCGCAGCGCTTCGACCCGATCTTCGCCCAGGAGCAGACCAAGGGGGTGTCGCCCGACACGACCAAGGACCAGGACCGCAAGAGCTTTCTCGCCACGCCGCTGTTCCTCGAGGCGGATTTCTGGATCAACCTACCGGTCTACACCGACCATCCCACGCTCGGCATCAACGGGGCCCTGGTGAACGCGACGCTCTGGAACGCCTCCAACACCGCGCGCTTCTTCCGCTCGCCCGCCAACGCCCCGGCCGCGGTCGCCGAGATGAGCGCCATCCCCGAGCTGCGCCAGACGTGGGCCTTCACCCTCGCCAGCCTCCAGCATTACCAGTTCGTCGGCGGCCCCTTCTTCAACTCGCTCTACACCGTCTCCGAGCCGCTCCTCTGGCTGAGCAACGACCCGGTGATGCTCGATTCGCTCGTGCGCGACCGCATCAACGGCCACCGGAAGAAGCAGGGCTTCGAGCCAGTGGACGAGGAAATCCGCACGCTGGAGTTCGCCGAGACGCTCGGGGTCGGCTCCACCAAGACGGCGCAGGTCCGCATCCTCCGGCTGGACTGAGCCACTTCCCGCTTGCGGCCGCCCGCGCGCCGCGCCCACTTTTTCCGCTCCGATGTCCTCCGCCGCCTATCTGCCCTTCCTCCTGCAGGCCGGTCTCGCCGCCCTGATCACGGGTACCGTCATCGGCGCGAGCCACCTGCTCGGGCAACGCTTCCGCAAGAACGCGATCAAGGACTCCGCCTACGAATGCGGGGTGGCCGGCGGCGGCCTGCCCCACACGCGCTTCCCGGTGAAGTTCTACCTCACCGCCCTACTGTTCATGCTGTTCGACCTGGAGGTGGTGATCCTCATCCCGGCGACGTTCGTCTACCGCGAGTTCCTCGCCGCCCACATCCCGATCCTCGGCCCGCTGCTCTTTTTCCTCGGCGTGCTCATCCTCGGCCTCATCTATGAGGTCCGCAAGGGCGCGCTGGAGTGGGAGAAGTGAGCGGCCGGCCCGGCCCCCGGTCCCGCCCGATGCGACTCGAGAAGATCCTTTCCCGCAGCCGCATCATTGACGTGCGCAGCCTCGACCTCGAGGGCGCGCTTCAGGAACTGCTCGCCACCTGCGTCGACAAGTTCCCCGACCTCAAGCCCGACGCGCTGCTCCGCGGCCTGCTCGCGCGCGAGGGCACGATGACCACCTACCTGGGCAACGGCGTCGCGCTCCCGCACGTCCGCGTCCGCATGCCCCGCCGCTACGTGCTCGCCATCGGGCGCAGCCGCGTGGGCATCCGCCACGACGGCGCCCTCGGCGACGAACGCGTCCACCTCATCGTGATGCTGCTGGCGGGCGAGTCGGCCCGGGACTACCTGCAGGTGCTGGCGGCCATCGCGCGGCAGGTGAAGGAGAAGGACCTGGTCGACAACCTGGTCAACGCGGCCGACCTCGACGCCCTGCACGAGCGGATGGTGGGCGGCTTCGTCGGGCTGGGCGCGGTCGAGGCCCGCCAGAACCGGGTCAACCGCCTCCTCTTCCGCCAGGCGGAACGGATCGCGACCGGCGCCGGGTGCAGCGCGATCATGATCTTCGGGGACACGTTTGTCGGTGGGCTGCAGTCGGGCGTGCTGCGCTCGAAGCTGAAGACGATCCTCGTCACCCGCTCCGCCCTGGAGCTGGGCGATCCCGGGGAGGAGCGGTTCCACGAGACGCTCCAGGTGCGCTCGTTCTCGAAGCAGCGGCTGGCCCAGCTGCGCAGCGCGATGCTGGTCGCGCTGACCCGCGGGGTGGTCACGTTCCGCGACCGCATCTGCTGCATCGGCGGGATCACCGGCAGCAACCAGTTCGACACCCTCGTGGTGGTCGACATCGAGCGCGAGTTCCAGACGCTCCTCACCGGCTCGACCGCCGACCTGCTCCCGCCCGACGTGAAGCCGGAGGTGCTGGAGCGCGTGATCGCGGTCGCGACGGAATTGGCGGTCGAGGGCCGCGAGGGCCGGCCGGTCGGCTGCCTGTTCGTGGTGGGCGACAGCGAGCGCGTCGGCGGGCTGTCGAAGCCCCTCGTGCTCAATCCGTTCTACGGCTACAAGGAGGAGGACCGCAACATCCTGAACCCGTTCATGGATGAGACCGTGAAGGAATTCTCCTCGATCGACGGCGCGTTCGTGATCCGGGGTGACGGGGTGGTGGAGTCCGCCGGGTCCCTGATCCAGGCGACGGCGCCCGGCCACGACCTGCCCAGCGGCCTCGGGGCCCGCCACGCCGCGGCGGCGGCGGTCAGCGTGGCCGCCAACTGCATCGCGATCGTCGTCTCCTCGAGCACCGGGCAGGTCACGCTGTTTCGGCGCGGGGTGATGCTGCCCCTGACGGAGAAACGGCGCTGAGCCGCCTGCGGGCTTGCCAGCGCCGGCCCCGGGCGGTGCCCTCGGGGATGGCCATTCTCGGCTCCTTCGCCACCGTCCGCTCGCAGGTGCCCGCCACGCCGGGTTTCGCCGCCGCGGTCGCCTACGTGGACGCCCTGCTCGCCCCCGGCTCCGCGGGTCGCGCCCGGCTCGCCGCGCTCGCGCCCGGCACTTCCGCCCGCGTCGAGCTCGGGGGTGGGGTCTTCGCGATGGAGCAGGCCTATTTCACCAAGCCGCGGGCCGAGGGGTTCTTCGAGTCCCACCGCCGCCACATCGACGTCCAGGTGGTGGTGGAGGGCGAGGAGGTGATGGAGGTGATCGACGTGAGCCGGATCACCCCGGCGGGCGCGTTTCAGGACGAGCGTGATTTCCAGGCCTATCCCCCCGCGACGGGGACCCTCGTGGCGCGCTTCGGGGCGGGCGATGCGGCGGTGTACTTTCCCGCGGACGTCCATCAGCCGGGGTTGCGCGCCGGCGAGGCCCCGGTGCTGGTGCGGAAGACGGTGGTGAAAGTGCCCGTCGCCTGAGGCCGCCGCGCCCACGCCGCTCCGGGCGATGAACTACCGCCACCAGTTTCACGCCGGGAATTTCGCCGACGTGGTGAAGCACGCCCTGCTCGTCGCCCTGGTGCGGGCGCTGCAGCGCAAGGACAAGGGGTGCCTTTTCCTGGATACCCACGCGGGCCGGGGGCGGTATGACCTCGCCGCCGCCGCCGCGGGGGATTCGCTCGCGCGCCGTCCGGAATGGCCGGAGGGCCTCGGCCGGCTGGGCGCGGAGGCCGCGGGGGCTGAACCGCTCGCGGACTACCTCGGGCTGGTCCGGGAGTTCGACCGCGGGCAGGGCAACCTGGCCGCCGAGCCCCGCTTTTATCCGGGTTCGCCGGGGCTGCTGCGCGCGCTGCTGCGGCCGGTGGACCGGCTCGTGCTGGTGGAACGTCACCCCGCGGAATGCGCCGCCCTGCGCGCCTTCGCCGCGGGCTGGCCGCGCACCGAGGTCCGGGAGGGGGATGGGTACGCGCTCCTGCGCGCGCTGCTGCCGCCGCCCGAACGCCGCGGCCTCATTTTGCTCGATCCGCCGTTCGAGGCCCCGGAGGAGTTCGCGTGCCTCGCGGCCGCGGTGGGGGAGGGGTTGCGCCGCTTTCCCACCGGAGTCTTCGCTGCCTGGTATCCGCTCACCCAGCGCGCCCGGGTCGACGAGTTCCTTCACGCCGTCGCCACCTTGGCGCCGCCGCCTTGCCTCACGGCCGAGCTGACCGTCGCGGGTGAATCCGCCGGGCCCAAGCTGCGCGGTTGCGGGCTGCTCGTGCTCAACCCGCCCTGGGGCTTCGCTCCGGTCGCCCAAGGTCTGCTGGACCTCCTCGTGCCGCGCCTGGCCCAGGCGCCCGGGGGCGAGGGCCGGTTAACCTGGTTGGTGCCCGATCGCTAGCCGCGGGCGAGGCGGAGCGCGGCGCGGTGGACCTAGGGCGGAATGCCCACGTCGACCCGCGGCCGGAAAGTGTCCCGCGACCCACTTGGCCCTTGATCCGGTCCGGGCCGCGACTCAACCTGCGCGCACTTACCCCGGTCCGTGGCGGCTACCCCCGTTGCGGTCGGTCGGCGCCCCCTCTGGCGCGCGGCCCGGGATGGTTTTTCCCCAACCCCCATCGCATTCCTCCTAATATGACCAGTACTACTCCGATCAGTAACGAAGGCACCGTGCCCAACGCCAGCCGGCTGTTGTGGGCGGGCTTCATGGCCATCCTTGCCGCCGGCGTCGGCTTCGCCCTCCGCGGCGGCATCTTCGGCGCCTGGGCCTCCGAATACGGCTTCACCGCCACGCAGCTCGGGGCCATCGGCGGCGCCGGGTTCACCGGGTTCTGCTTCGGCATCATCATCGGCGGCGTGATCGTCGACAAGCTGGGCTACGGCAAACTGGTCGCCCTCGCCCTCCTCGGCCACGTGCTCTCCGCGGTGGTCACCTTCATGGCGAGCACCCCGCAGAACGCCTACGATTTCCTCTACTGGGGCATGTTCATCTTCGCCTATGCGAACGGCACGCTCGAGGCGGTCGCCAACCCGCTCGTCGCCACCGTTTACCCCCAGAACCGCACGCACTTCCTCAACATTCTCCACGCCTCCTGGCCCCTCGGCATGGTGCTGGGCGCCGTCGCCTCCTATGTCCTCGGCACCGTGATGGGCTTCGGCTGGAAGGGCCAGCTGGCCTTCTACCTCGTCCCCACCATCGCCTATGCGGTGATGTTCATGGGTCAGTCCTTCCCGAAGTCGGAAGCCGCGGCCAAGGGCACCAGCTACGCGGACATGTTCAAGGACGTCGGCATCCTCGGCGCCGCGGTCGCCTGCTACCTGCTCGCCCTGTTCCTGGGCGGCGTCTTCAAGAACCCCACCATCGGCTGGGTCGCCGGCGGCGGCCTCGTGGTGGTGGTCGGCCTGCTCACCCGCTTCTCCTTCGGTTACTTCCTGCTCTTCGTCCTCTTCGTCACCCACGCGATGATCGGCGCCGTCGAGCTCGGCACGGACGGCTGGATCGAGGCCATCACGGGCAACCTGTTCACCCCGACGCAGGGCAAGATCCTGTTCATCTGGACCTCCGCCATCATGTTCGGCCTGCGCTTCTGCGCCCACTGGATCGAGACCCGCCTCGGCCTCTCCCCGATTGGCCTGCTGCTGACGTCCTCCATTCTCGCGGTGGTCGGCCTCCAGATGGCTTCCGGGATGAACTCCTTCGCCGTCGCCCTCATCGCCCTCGGCCTCTACGCGGTCGGCAAGACGTTCTTCTGGCCCACGATGCTGGCGGTCGTCGGTGACCGTTTCCCCCGCTCCGGCGCCGTCGCGATGTCCATCATGGGTGGCATCGGGATGCTCTCCGCCGGCCTGATCGGCGGCCCCGGCCTCGGCTATGCCAAGGACCGCTTCACGGCCGAGAACCTGAAGGCCTCCAACGCCGCGGTCTACGAGGCCAACAAGGCCGCCGCCCCCTCCTCCTTCCTCTTCCTTGACCCGGTGACCGCCGTCGACGGTTCCAAGCTCGAGGCCGCCAAGAAGGCCGGCGACAAGGGCACGCCCGAGCAGAAGGCCATCGTCGCCGCCAACCAGGCCGGTGACCGCGCCACGCTCAAGGCCGACTCCTTCATCCCGCTCACGATGGCCGCGGTCTACCTCCTGCTGCTGTTCTACTTCAAGGGCATCGGCGGCTACCGCGCCGTGAAGCTCGAGGAGCAGACCTGAGCCCCGGCTTCACCCGTCCCTTTCAGCCGCTCCCCGCAAGGGGGGCGGCTTTTTTGTGGCCGGTTTCCGCGCCGAGAGCCCATCGAACGACAATCGAAGGAGAAGCGAAGGATCGGGGTGACGGGGGCGCGGTTCCCTGCCAGCCCGGTTCAGGCCGCGAGGCCGTGCGCCGCCGTCCGGCTCCGGCGCGGGACCAGCACGGTGAGGACTCCGTCCGCCAGTTCCGCCTCCATCCGGCTGAAGTCGTAACCGGCCCCCAGGCGCAGCCGCAGGAGGTAGTCGCGCTGGGCGGCCTCGAGGTGCAGCGCCTCGAAGTTCGGCCGCACCACGCGTTCCTTGCGCGCCAGCACGGTCAGATCGGCCCCGCGGCCCTCGATCTCCACGGCCGAGTCGTCCACGCCCGGCACGTACACGGTGATCCGCACGCCCTCCGGGTGCTCCGCGCACTCATGGGCCGGCTGCCGGGACCGCCGGTCGGGGCGGGTGATCAGGGCAGGGCGTACTCCGGCGCGGGGCAGGAGGGAGGATTCGGTGAGGTTCATGGAGGAAAGGGTGGAAGCGCCTTCCTCGCCGGTCGGAAGACCGTCGGGCTCGGCTCAGGAACTGCGCTTCCGGAGGAAGCTTCAGTGCTGGCGGCCCGGACCGGTCTGTTTGTTTCCGACGGAAACGGTGACCGCGCCCATGCCGCCGATGCGCTGCCACGCCTGCTGGATGCAGGCGCCGGAGCGGCGGGCGGTGGAATGGTGCGAGACGGTCATCCGAGAACGGGTCGACAGAACGCACTGCAGGCCTCGTGCCAAGTCAGAACGGAAGTTTTTCGCGAGATTGCGCCGCCCGGCGCCTCCCGCCACGGTCCGACGATGACTCCCGGAACCGACGACTCCACCACCGTGGCTGCGCTGAAGGCGCGCGTGCTCGCCTTCGCCCGCGAGCGCGACTGGGAACAGTTCCACAGCCCCAAGAACCTCAGCATGGCCCTCGCCGCCGAGGCGGGCGAGCTGATGGAGCCCTTCCTCTGGGTCTCCCCCGAGGAGGCCCGGCGCCTCGCCGCCGATCCCGCCCGCCAGCCCCGCATCGCGGACGAGTTGGCCGACGTGGTGGTCTACGCCCTCCAGTTCGCCAACATGGCCGGCATCGATCTCTCCGCCGCCATCACCACCAAGATGGCCGCGAACGCCGCGAAATACCCGGTCGAACGCGCCCGCGGCCGCTCCGACAAGTACACGGAACTCTGAGCCATAAGCGGAGGGGCGGCCTGGCGGCAGCGGGTCCCCGCCCGGCGCTCAGCCGCGGCCGCCGAAGCTCACGTAATCGTCGAGGTCGAGCAGGTCCGCAAAGCCCTTGATGTCGTCCCGGTCCGGGGCCGCCGCCTTGATGGTCGCCGCCATCCACTGGTGGCCGTCGCTGCCGCCCGGGCCGTGGCGCATCAGCCAGTCCGACCAGGCCTCGATCTCGGCCGGCAGCCGCGCGGTGCGGGCGCGCACCCAGCCCAGCATTTGCGTGTCGGATCCCCCCTTGGCGGCCTCCGCGAGGAACGCTTCCGCGTTCAGCCCGGTGAAGGTGAAGAACTGCTTGTCGAGGGGGCAGTGGTAGACGTAGGCGCCGACCTTGCCGGCCGCGCTGGCCCGCGCCTTGTCGAGCAGGCGGGGCAGGTGGGCGTAGCCACCGAGGCGCACCCGCACGCTGCGCGGGGGATGGAGGGTGAGGTCGGGAGCGGAGAGGTTGGTCATCGCCGGATCAGTTGTTGCCGTAGCAGGCGCATTGGTTGCCGCAGGGGGCCGGGGGCGGAGCCGCCCGTTGGGCGATGACGCCGTAACCGCCGGCAATGACCCGCTTCACGCGCTCACCGGTCTCCGGATGCCGCTCGAGGGGAGCATCGTGCATCGACTGGCGCACCTCGAATTGGCGCGGTTTCTTTCCCGGCTGCTCCGGGATCGTCTCGTAGACGTAGGTCGTCATGGGAAAGTCGGGAGGAGTGAGGCGTTCCCGCGGTCCGGCGCAAGTCTCCGCCGGCCCGGCGGGGGCGCCGTTGGCCAATTTCACCTGAGCCAAAGACTCCCGGCCTTGGCGGCTTGGCAGCGGGGGTCACGCCCGACGGCATCCATCAGTTCCTGAGGATGGCCACAAAAGGCTCAAAAGGTTCGAATCCGCGGTTGGGACTGTGCGTGGCGTCCATAGACGCCTCGGCCGCTGAGGGGCCTGATTCGTCGAGGCGGGGGCTCGCGCCGAGGAATTTCCGACCACCTAGGCCTAAGGGGACGAAGACCTCGTGGCATTGGTTCGTACCCTCCCCTCGGAGCGCTCGCCCTGAAACCTCCGCGGCGTCTATGGACGCCACCATCAACCTGGTCCGCGCCCTGCGCCCTTTGTGCCTTTTGCGGCCAACCTCCGGGGGCGGCGCGAAGGTGCGCCCGGCGCGGGTCCGCGTTCGGGCCCCGCGGCCCTGCAGCCCATCGGCCCGCGAACGCTCCTACTGGCCTGCTCCTGCCTTCCTCCTGCTTTTATCCTTCGGTCATCCTTCGGTTCTGATTGGAGAAAACCCATTTTTACCTCTGGGACACCGAAGGATAACCGAAGGATCATTATAGGATCCCTGAACCAGCCCCGAGGGCACGCGGGTGCCCCTCGCCCCGGCCGCCGCCCTCAACCCGGCGGGCGGAATGCCTTCATCACGGCCTCGTTGGTCTCGAGCCGCGGACCTCCGATCAGGTCGAGGCAGTACGGGATCGCCGGAAAGACCGCCTCTAGGTTCTCGCGGATCGCCTTCGGCCGCCCCGGCAGGTTCACGATCAGGGTCCGGCCCCGGATGCCCGCCGTCTGTCGCGACAGGATCGCCGTCGGCACGTAGCGCAGCGACGTCGCGCGCATCAGCTCACCGAAGCCGGGCAACATCCGGCTGCAGACGGCGACGGTGGCCTCGGGCGTCACATCCCGCGGCGCCGGCCCGGTCCCGCCGGTTGTGACGACGAGGCCGCAACCCGCCTCGTCCGCCATCCGCCGCAGCTCCGCCTCGATCACCGGCTGCTCGTCCGGGATGACCTTGTACTCCAGCGTGAAGGGCGTTCGCAGCCACTCCCGCAACAGGGCCGCGCACGCTTGGCCCGGGGTGTCCGCGTAGACGCCCGCGCTGGCCCGGTCCGAGATGTTGAGCACGCCGAGGCGGACGGAGGGTTCCATGGGCCGGGAGCAAAGGCGGCGGCGGGCAAAATGCGAGCCGGGCGCATGGTCGCGCGCCCGCTTCCGGCTCGATCCCCGCCGCCGGCGCGGCACCGAATGGGACGAGGGTCGCAACGGCCTGGAACTTTACGACCACGCCAACGATCCCGGGGAATTCACCAATCTCGCCAGTGATCCCCGCCACGCCGCCACGTTGCAGGAGTTGCGGGCGCTGCTTGCCGCCCGCCTCCCGGCGCCGAAAGCGCCCTGACCAGGGCCGTTAAGCGGCCCGCCGCAGGATTTCCTCGACCACCGCCGGGGTGACCTCGCCCCGTTCGCCCAACTGCGTCATTCCCCGCGCCGCGAGCCGCCGCGCGACTTCGGGCGCGGTTGCGACCCGGATGCCGTGGGCGCTCAGGGTGGTCGGCAGGCCGATCGACTCGTAGAAGGCCCGCGTGCGCGCGATCGCCGCGTCCACCCGCTCGGCTACGGAACCTTCGCGGATGCCCCACACCCGCTCCCCGTACTGCAGGAGCTTCTCCCGCTTGGCGTCGCGGCGGACCTCGAGCAGGCTCGGCAGCACCACCGCGAGGGTGCGGGCGTGGTCGAGGCCGTGGAGGGCCGTCAATTCGTGGCCGATCATATGGGTCGCCCAATCCTGCGGGACCCCGGCACCAATCGCGCCATTGAGGGCCCAGGTGGCGGCCCAGACGAGGTTCGCCCGGGCGGCGTAGTCGCGTGGCTGGGCGAGGGTGCGGGGGCCCTCGCGGACCAAGATCCGCAGGACGCCCTCGGCGAACTCATCCTGCACGGCGGCGTCGGCAGGGTGGGTGAGGTACTGTTCCAGGACGTGGCAGAAGGCGTCGCCGATCCCGTTGGCCACCTGTCTTTCCGGCAGGGAGAAGGTCGTCTCCGGATCCAGCACGGAACAGCGCGGAAAGACGGAGGGATGGATGAAGAACAGCTTCTCCCGCCACGCCCGGCGGCTGATCACCGCGGCGGCGTTGGCCTCCGAGCCGGTCGCCGGGAGCGTGAGGACGGCCGCCAGCGGCAGGGCCGAGGTAACCTTGGCCCCGGCGCTGGTCAGGATTTCCCAGGGATCGCCGGCGTGCCCTGCCGCGGCCGCCACGAACTTGGCGCCATCGAGGACCGAACCGCCCCCGACCGCCAGGATCCAGTCGAGTCGCTCGCGCCGGACCAGGTCCACGGCGCGCATCAGGGTGTCATAGTCCGGGTTGGCCTCGACGCCCCAGAACTCCTGCACCGTGCGGTCGCCGAGGGCGGCGCGGACCTGGGCGTGGACGCCGTTGGCGCGGATGCTGCCGCCGCCCGCGAGGAGGAGGACGCGGGCGCCCGCGGGGATTTCCTGGGCGAGGGCGGCGATCTGGCCGCGGCCGAACAGGATCCGGGTGGGATTGTGGTAAGTGAAGTTCTCCATTCCCCGAGCTAGGCGGGAAAAGGGCGTCGCGCAAGCGGCCGGCTCAGTCGCGCGCGCGGATGCGCTGCACCTTGGCCCGCAACACCATGAAGCGGAAAATTTCCGGGCTGAAGAGCACCAGCGCGAGCACCAGCACGATCGTCAGGAACGCGGGCGGCAGGCCGAAGGCCTTGCGGATGGCGAAGGCGCCGATGCAGAGGAGGAAGACGTAGCCGAGGTGGATGATCAGCTTGAAGAGCGCGCGGCGGTACGCGCGTTCCACCTCGGCGGGATCCTCTTCGGTTGCGGCCATCGGGCGGAGGGTGGGGGAGGGCGCCTGCCACGCAAGGGATTAAGCCTTGGAACCCGCGCCGGGTTCTGGCGGTCTCGCCCGTGCGATGAAACTATTTTCCTCCCGTCTATTCCGGGGCTTCGCGGCCTCCCTCTCCCTTCTCGCGTTCGCCGCCCTCGGTTCCGGCTGCGTCGCCGTCGTGGCCGCCGGGGCCGGCGCCGGCACGGTCGCGTACCTGCGCGGGGAACTCGAGGCCACCCTGGGCGGCAATCTGGAGCGGACCAACCAGGCCGTGAACCGTGCCATCGAGGAACTAAAGTTCGTCCGCATCAGCGAGAACAAGGACGCCCTGCTCGCCCTCACCGTGGTGCGCAACGCTGCCGATCAGCGCATCGAGATCCGGCAGGACGTGGTGGGCGAGAAGCTGACCCGCGTCCGCATCCGGGTCGGCGTCTTCGGCGACGAGAAGCTCTCCCGCACGCTGCTCGATCGCATCCAGGCCAGGCTGTAGTCGGAGCGGACCGGCGGACCGGCGGTCCCGCGCCGTGATCGGGGGTTGCAAATGCCGGGGATTCCCCGAGGCTCGGGGGTTTAATCCGTATGTTGAAGAACCTGTTTGCGAAGCTGCGTGGCAAGCTCACCGGCTCGCGTCCGGCGCCCGCCGCCGACTCCGGCGCCCCTGCCGCCTCCCCTTCCGCTCCCCGTCCCGCCCGTGGTGAAGGCCGCCGTGACCGCGGCGGTTCCGGCCGCGGCCCCCGCACCGGCGAACCCGGCCGCGAACCCGGCCCCCGGCCCCGCCGCGACGACGCCGGCCCGCGCCGCGACGAGGCGGGCCCGCGCGACGAACGCCGCGACGATGCGGGCTCCCGCGGCGGCCGGCGCGGCGGCCGGTTCAGCGATCGCGGTGAGCGGGGCGGCCGCGGGCCGGGCGGTCCCGGCGGCCGCGGGGCCCGGTCCGAGCGGCCGATGATCGACAAGACCTTCGATCACCCGCGCACCGGGGACCTCAAGCCCACCGTTCCGGTCGATATCCCCAAGATGGAGACGGCGTTCTCCGCGCTGGGCCTGAGCGATGCGCTCGCCTTCGGCGTCCAGGAAATGGGTTACGTCACGCCC
Source organism: Opitutaceae bacterium (assembly GCA_027485815.1). Lineage (GTDB taxonomy): Bacteria > Verrucomicrobiota > Verrucomicrobiia > Opitutales > Opitutaceae > ER46. The sequence continues at coordinate 12,705 of JAIXQE010000213.1, read as the reverse complement.
ACCCCCATCCAGGCGCAGGCCATCCCGGTGGTGCTGCAGGGCGGCGACGTCATCGGCTCCGCCCAAACCGGCACGGGCAAGACGGCCGCCTTCGCGCTGCCCATCATCCAGCGGCTCGGCACCCACGGGAAACTCCGGTGCCTCATCCTCGAGCCCACCCGCGAGCTGGCGCTCCAAGTTGAGGAGGCGTTCCAGAAGTACGCCAAGTTCACCGACCTGCGCGTCACCATCGTCTATGGCGGCGTCGGCTACGGCAAACAGGAGGATGACCTCCGGCGCGGGGTGGACATCGTGGCGGCTACGCCCGGCCGCCTCCTGGACCATCTGGAGCGCGGCAACTGCTCGCTCGCGAACGTCGATATCCTGGTATTGGACGAGGTGGACCGGATGCTGGACATGGGCTTCCTGCCCGATGTCCGGCGGATCGTCCAGCAGTGCCCCAAGGCGCGCCAGACCCTGTTCTTCACCGCGACCCTGCCGCCGGAATTGGCTCAGCTGGCCAGTTGGGCCCTGCGGGATCCCGTCAAGATCGAGATCGGACGCGTCCGTTCGCCGGCGGAGACCGTCGCGCATGCCTTCTATCCGGTCGTCGCGACGCAGAAGTTCGACCTCCTGCACCTGCTGCTGGATCAGACCGACTTCAAGAGCGTGATCATCTTCTGCCGCACCCGGATGGGCGCCGATCGCATCGCGCACCGGCTGGAGAAGAGCGGCCACACCGTGGGGGTGATGCACTCCGACCGGAACCAGCGGGAGCGCATCGAGGCCCTGCAAGGCTTCAAGACCGGTCGTTACGAGGTCCTCGTGGCCACCGACATCGCCGCCCGCGGCCTCGATATCGCCGGGGTTTCCCACGTGATCAATTATGACGTCCCGGAGAACGCCGAGGACTACGTCCACCGCATCGGCCGGACCGGCCGCGCCCAGAACACGGGCGACGCCTTCACCTTGGTGACCGAGGAGGACGTCCGCGACGCCCGCTCGATCGAGCGCTACATGGGCGTCAGCGTGGAGCGGAAGAAGATCGAGGGTTTCCCCTACATCTATTCCGCGCTGTTCGATGAGAAGGCGCTCGCCGAGACCGCCGCCGCCGCGGTCAAGCCGGCCAGCCGGCTGCACCGCGGGGCGCGCCGCTGATCCGGGTGGCATTAGCGTCATCGCCGCCCCCCGGCGTTGCCGCTAATGAGTCGGGTCCCGCCCGAGCGGCGGGACTTTTTGGTTTACAAGCCAAACGGCCCCTTCTTGCCTCGGCCGCGATTTTCCCTCCCGGCCCCCGCCTCCTTTCCCGCTCATGTCGAAACTCTTCCCGAAGTCGGCCAACCAGCTGCCGCTCCAGATCCTGATCTATCTGGCCGTGGTCGCGGGGATCGCCACCGCTGGCGTGACGTACTACATGACCCCCAAGTACACGCGGGTGGGTTACGCGCCGGTCCAGCCGGTGCCCTTCAGCCACGCGAAGCACGTGCAGGAGGTGGGTCTCGATTGCCGCTACTGCCATTCGCACGTCGACAAGTCGGCCCATTCCAACGTGCCGACGTCACAGACGTGCATGAACTGCCATAGCATCCTCAAGACCAACAGTCCCCTGCTGGCGCCGGTCCGGGAGAGCTACGCGCAGGGCACCCCGGTGCCGTGGGTCTGGATCCACCAGACGCCCGATTACGCCTACTTCAACCACGCGGCCCACGTGAACAAGGGCATCTCCTGCGTCGAGTGCCACGGGAAGGTCAATGAGATGGACACCGTGACGCACATGCAGCCGCTGAGCATGGCGTTCTGCCTGGAGTGCCACCGCGATCCCGCTTCCCGCCTCCGCGACCCGAAGGACGTCTATAATTTGGATTCCCCGCGCTTGGCGGACCAAGGCGAGGCCGGCCGCAAGGCGGCCGAGGCCTTCACGCACGACTGGAAATTGTTGCCCCCGCAGAGCTGCTCCGGCTGCCACCGATGAAACGCAAGATCGAACATCCCGCCCCCCCCGCCGCCGAGTCGCTGACCGGCCCGAAGTACTGGCGCAGTCTCGACGAGCTGGCGGGCACCCCGGGGTTCCGGGCCCAGCTGGAGCGGGAATTCCCGGAGGGCGCCGCGGAGTTGGACGGCGTGGACCGCCGTGGCTTCATGAAGCTGATGGCCGCCTCCTTCGCGCTGGGCGGCGTGGGCTTGGCCGGGTGCCGGCGGCCGGAGAAGTTCATTCTGCCCTACGGCAAGTCCGTCGAGGGGGTCATCCCCGGCCTGCCTTCGTACTACGCCACCGCGATGCCGCTGCGGCAGGGGGCGATCCCCCTGTTGGCGGAGACCCATCAGGGCCGTCCGACCAAGCTGGAGGGCAACCCGACCTACGCTCCCCACGGCGGGGCCGCTTCGCTCCTCGCGCAGGCTTCGATCCTCGACCTTTACGACCCGGATCGCGCCCGCGCCCATACCCGGGGCGGGAATGCCCTCTCCGCCGCGCAGGTCGGCGTGCTTCTGGGCGAGGTGGCCACCAAGTATGCCGCGTCGCAGGGCGCCGGTTTGGCCATCCTGGCCGATGAGTCCTCCTCGCCGACCCGCGCGCGGCTGGTGCGCGAGCTCCGGGCGAAGTTGCCCAAGGCCCTCTGGAGCGAGTACGAGCCGGTGACGGATCAGCCGCCGGTGGCCGCCGCGCAGGCCGTGTTCGGGCAGGCGGTTCGTCCGCTCCCGGATTTCGCGAAGGCGCGCCGGATCCTGTCGATCGACGCGGATTTCCTCCAGGCCGAGGCCGGGAGCCTCGCCTCCGCCCGCGGGTTCGCCCAGGGCCGCCGGGTCACCCGCAAGGAAGACCCGATGAACCGCCTGTACGTGGTGGAGAGCGGGATGTCGCTCACGGGCAGCATGGCGGACCACCGCCTGCGGCTCGCCACGAGCCAGATGACGGCCTTCACGGCCAGTCTGGTCATCGCGGTGTATCCGGAGTCGGCCTCCGTGCTGGAGCCGCTCACGCAGGGAGTGAAGCTCGATCCGAAGTGGATCCAGGCCTGCGTGGAAGACCTTCAGGCCCACCGGGGCGCCGCGCTGGTGGTGGCCGGTTCGCACCTCCCCGCGGAGGTCCACGCGATGGTCCACGGCCTCAATTCGATCCTCGGCGCCGCCGGGGCGACCGTCTCGTACCTTCCCGTTGAAACCACCCCCGGCGCCACCTCCCTCGCTGCCCTCGCGGCCGCGATCAAGGGCGGCTCGGTCAAGACGCTGGTGATCCTCGGGGGCAACCCGGCCTACAATGCCCCCGCCGACCTCGATTGGGCGGCCCTGCAGAAGTCCGTTGGCGAGGTGATCCGCTGGGGCAGCCACGTGGACGAGACCTCGGGGGTCAACCCGGCCGCGACCACGCACGTGGCCGCCGCCCACTACCTCGAGTCATGGGGCGACGCGCGGACGGTCGACGGCACGGTCGTGCCGGTCCAGCCGATGATTTTGCCCCTGTTCGGGGGGCTAACGCAGATCGAGGTCCTGGCGCGCCTGGCGGGCCAGACCGAGGTCGATGCCTACCAGTTGGTCGCCACCACGATCGCGGGCCTGGCCGGCGCCGGCGCGGACCCCGCGCGGGTGATGGAGCGCTTCCTCCACGATGGCGTGCTCGCCGGTTCCGCGCACCGTCCGGTCACCGTCCGCTTCAATGCCTCCGGGGCGCAATCGCTCCTCACGGCGGCTCGTCCCGCGGCGGAATTGTCCAAGGACAACCTCGAGGTCCGCTTCGTCGCGGATGCCAAGGTGGATGACGGCCGCTTCGCCAATAACGGCTGGCTGCAGGAGTGCCCGGACCCGATCACCAAGATTTCCTGGGACAACGCCATTCTGGTCAGTCCGCGGCTGGGCCGGGAGCTCGGCATCGACCCGAAGGGTTCGCTGATCCAGGTCGCCCGGAAGGAGAATGCGGAATTCACGATGGGCAAGGAGAACGCCCGCGTGTTCGAGCTGTCGCTCGGCGGCCGCACCATCCGCGGTCCGGTGCACATCCAGCCCGGCCTCGCCAATTACACCGTCATCGTGCCGCTCGGCTACGGCCGCTCCGCCGCCGGTCACGTCGGCAACGGCGCCGGGTTCAACGCCTATCCGCTCCGGACGACCGGGGCGATGCACGTGGGCGTGGGCGCCAAGCTCCGCGACACCGGCACCCGCCTGCTCCTGGCGAACACGCAGGAACATTGGTCGATGGAAGGTCGCGACATCATCCGCGAGGCCAACTTCGAGCCGGCCACCAAGCCGGACGGCAACAGCTACCGCGAGAATCCGGGCTACGTCCGCAAGGTCGGGATGGAGTCCCATACCCCCTCGAACCTCGGGGAGGTGGGCGAGAAGATGACCCCGCAGGAGCGGGCGACCAAGATCCCGCGCGGCAACTCGCTCTACCAGACGCCGCAGTTCGACGGCCACCACCAGTGGGGGATGTCGATCGACCTCAACACCTGCATCGGCTGCAACGCCTGCGTCGTGGCCTGCCAGGCCGAGAACAACATTCCGATCGTCGGCAAGGACCAGGTCCTGCGCGGCCGCGAGATGCACTGGATCCGCTTGGACCGCTACTATTCGAGCGGCACCATCGATGCGGAGGCCTTCGGCGGCGAGGGCAACCGGCAGCTGCCGGAAGACCCGCAGGTTTCCCTGCAGCCGATGACCTGCGTGCACTGCGAACTCGCCCCCTGCGAGGTCGTGTGCCCGGTCAACGCCACCGTGCACGACGAGGAGGGCATCAACACGATGGCCTACAACCGGTGCATCGGGACCCGTTATTGCGCCAACAATTGCCCGTACAAGGTCCGGCGCTTCAACTTCTTCGACTGGAACCAGCGCCGCCTCGACAGCCTGTACCTCGGGCCCGCCGGGGACTACGGGATGCCGGAGATCCTCCAGATGGCCAAGAACCCGGAGGTCACCGTCCGGATGCGCGGCGTGATGGAGAAGTGCACTTACTGCGTGCAGCGCGTCCAAAACGGCAAGATCCGGCACAAGGTGAAGATGACCCAGGCCGGCCGGCCGGGCGACGTGGTGGTGCCGGATGGCACGATCAAGGTCGCCTGCGAGCAGACCTGTCCGGTGGGCGCCATCGTGTTCGGGAACATTCTGGACAAGGACAGCGCCGTGAGCCGGGCCAAGGCCCGCGAGCAGGATTATGCGGTGCTGGGCTACCTGAACGTCCGCCCCCGCACCACTTACTCCGGCAAGCTCCGCAACCCGAATCCGCGCATGCCCGACTTCCAACCGCTGCCGTTCAGCCGCGTGGAATATTCCCGCAAGAATGAGCCGGCGGCCCACGGCGACCACGGTCACGGCCACGGTCACGGTGCGGCGCCCGCCACCCCAAGCCACGGAGGAAAAAGCTAATGGCGCACGCCGATCCCAAAGCCGCCGCGCACCCGCTCCTGCAGGAGGTCAAGCCCGCGGTCCTGCCCCGGGCGGTGCTGGTGGAGAACGACCGCAGCTTCTCGTGGATCACCGAGAAGATCTGCGGCATCATTGAGGGCAAGACCCCCACCTGGTGGTGGGTCTGCTTCATCCTCGCCTGCTTCGTCGCCTCCTTCACGGTGGCCGGCATCACCTACCTCGTCGCCACCGGCGTCGGGGTGTGGGGCCACGCCAATCCGGTGAACTGGGCGTGGGACATCGTGAACTTCGTGTTCTGGATCGGCATCGGCCACGCCGGCACGCTGATCTCGGCCATCCTTTGCCTCCTGCGGCAGAAGTGGCGGACGTCCATTAACCGCGCGGCCGAGGCGATGACCATCTTCGCGGTGGTTTGCGCCGCGATCTTCCCGGTGTTCCACGTCGGCCGCGTCTGGTTCGCCTGGTACCTGTTCCCGATCCCCAATTCGAACGCGATCTGGCAGAACTTCCGTTCGCCGCTCGAGTGGGACGTGTTCGCCGTCTCCACCTACGGCACCGTCTCGGTGCTCTTCTGGTACGTCGGCCTCATCCCTGATCTGGCGGTGCTGCGCGACCGGTTCTTCGCCGCCGGCAACAAGGTGCGGGCCACCCTCTACGGGCTGTTCGCGATGGGCTGGCGTGGCTCCAACCGCCATTGGAGCAACTATGAGATGGCCTACCTGATTCTGGCCGGCATCTCCACCCCGCTGGTGCTCTCGGTGCACACCATCGTGTCGTTCGACTTCGCGGTCTCGCTCCTCCCCGGTTGGCACACCACGATCTTCCCGCCGTACTTCGTGGCCGGCGCCATCTTCTCGGGCTTCGGGATGGTGCTGACCCTGATGCTCCCGCTGCGCGCGGTCTATGGCCTCCAGGATCTGATCACGCAGTACCACATCGACTGCATGTGCAAGATCACCCTGGCGACCGGCACCATCGTCGGCTACGCCTACGGGATGGAGTTCTTCATCGCGTGGTACGGGGCCAACCCGTACGAGGGCTTCGCCTTCGTCAACCGCGCGTTCGGCCACTACGCCTGGGCCTACTGGATCATGATCTCCTGCAACGTGATCACGCCCCAGTTCTTCTGGTTCAAGGCGGTCCGCGAGAACACCGCGCTGGTCTGGATCCTCTCCATCTTCGTCAACGTCGGGATGTGGTTCGAGCGGTTCGTGATCATCGTCACCTCCCTCGCCCGCGACTTCCTGCCGTCCAGCTGGGGTTATTATTCCCCGAGCATCGTCGAGATCTTCACGTTCTTCGGGACGTTCGGGGTGTTCTCGGTGCTGTTCCTGCTGTTCATCCGGTTCCTCCCGGTGATGCCGATGGCCGAGCTCAAGGCCGTGACCCCGCAGGCCGACGTCCACGGCGGCCACGACAAACACTGATTCCCCGCCGATGTCCGCCCAACCTTACGGCCTGATCGCCACCTTCAAGACCGCCCCCGCGCTGTACCACGCGGCGGAGGCGGTCCGCGACGCCGGCTACCGCCACTGGGACTGCATCACGCCGTTCCCCGTCCACGGCCTCGACAAGGCGATGGGCCTCCGCCGCTCCATCGTCCCCCGCATCTCCCTCGTCGGCGGGATCACCGGGTTCTGCACCGGGATGTCCCTCATCTGGTGGACCGGGGCGGTCGACTACAAGCTGATCGTCGGTGGCAAGCCGCTGTTCAGCCCGATGTTCGCCTTCCCGGTGAGCTATGAGCTGACGATCCTCTTCACCGCCTTCGCCACGATCATCGGGATGTTCGTCCTCAATGGCCTGCCGATGCACTACCATCCGGTGCTGAAGTACGACCAGATCCGCCGGGGGATGGACGATACCTTCTTCATCGTGATCGAGGCCCGCGATCCCCGCTTCAACGCCGCCAACACCCGCGCCCTGCTCGCGCAGGCGGGCGGCGAGGCGATCACCGAACTGGAGCCCTGAGTATGCGGCACGTCTACCTCGTCACCTTGTTTATCTGCGTGCTCGGAGTCTCGATCCTGGGCTTCCGCGGGCAGACCTTCACCCTCCCGCCGCTGGACCAGTGGCCGGACTGGGCCTTCCCCGGGATGGAAGTGCAGCCGAAGCATCGCCCGCAGTCGGCCAGCGCGTTCTTCGCGGACGGCAGTTCCGACCGCACGCCCCCGCCGCGAACCGTCGCGCGCGGCATGATGCGCGATGACCTGCACCTGCACCACGGCAAGGTCGCCGGCGGCGGCTTCGCCACCGGGTTGCCCGCCACCCTGACGGTCGATGGCGCGTTCCTCGAACGCGGGCGCACCCAGTACCAGATCTATTGCGCCCCCTGCCACGGCGCCCTCGGCGATGGCAACGGCATCACCAAGAAGTACGGGATGGGCGCCACGCCCTCGTACCACGACCCCCGCCTCCGGGGCCAGCCCGACGGGGAACTCTACCAGACCATCACCCTCGGCAAGAACACGATGATGTCCTACGCCGACAAACTGTCCCCCGAGGACCGGTGGGCGGTGGTCGCCTATGTGCGCGCCCTGCAGCGCGCGCAGCAGGGCACGGTTGCCGACGTCACCGACGCGGCGGGTAAGAAAGCCCTCGGCCTCCAATGAGTTCCCACGCTGCCTCCGCCCCCGCGGCCCTGTCCGCCGCCCCCGCCTCGACCGCTCCCGCGGCGAGCAAGGCGCTGACCCTCGGCCTCGCCGGGATCGTCCTCACCGCGCTGGGACTTTTCGTTTCCGGCGCCAAGGTCGTCGCCCACTCCTGGCTGGTCGGCGTCACCTATTGGACCGCCCTCGCCATCGGGATGCTCCTGCTGGTGCTGATCCACCACATCTTCGACGCCTCCTGGTCGACCGTCATCCGGCGCCAGTTCGAACACGGCCTCGCCGCCTTCAAATGGCTCGGGCTGCTGTTCCTGCCGCTGGTGCTCGCGACGTTCCTGTACGACCGCGACCTGATCTGGCCGTGGCTGGACCTGAACCACGAGATGCACGGCGGTCACACTGTCGGCCATGACCCGCTCTACTTGAAGAAGGCGGCCTTCCTGAATCCCGGGATGTTCCTCGGGATGACCGTGGCGTTCTTCGCCAGCTGGATCTGGCTCTCGTCCCGGCTTCGGCGGGCGTCCTTCACGCAGGATCAGGACGGCTCCCTCAGCTGGACCCGCCATAACCGGGTGACGGCCGCCCTCGGCCTCCCGATTGCAGCCCTGACGCTGACCTTTGCCGCGATCTACTGGATCAAGTCCCTCGAGTACCACTGGTTCTCGACGATGTACGGCGTCTGGTTCTTCGCGAACTGCGTGCGCGGTGCCCTTTCGTTCGGCGTGATCATCATGGTCTGGCTCTGGCAGCGCGGCGATTACAAGGGCATCCTGAACACGAATCATTTCCATAGCATCGGGATGCTGATGCTCGCGTTCACGGTCTTCTGGGCGTACGTCACCTTCTCCCAGTACTTCCTGATCTGGAACGCCAACGTGCCGGAGGAGACGTTCTGGTACAACCTGCGTGAGATCAACCACGACGGGGCTTCGAACCAGTGGAAGTGGATCGGCATCTTTGGGATCCTGTTCGGCCACTTCTTCATCCCGTTCTTCTTCCTGCTGTCCTACCGGTTCAAGATTACCCCCCATATCCTGCGTCGCATCGCGATCTGGATCCTGGCGGTGATCCTGCTGGACCTCTGCTACAACATCATGCCGGCGCTGAAGGACTCGCACGGCGACGCCCTGCCGCTGTTCTCGCTGAACCTCGTCTGGATCCTGACCTCCGTGGTTGGGGTGGGCGGGGTCTGCGTGTGGGCCTACCTCCGCAGCTTCGGCACCGCCAAACTCATCCCGATCCGCGATCCGCGCATCGGTGAAAGCCTTACCCACCATGAGTGACCCGCGCGTCAGTCCGGCCCGGCCGGTTTCGCTCTTCACGATCATCCTGCTCCTCGGGGTGTTCTCGGCCTTCTTCTTCACCGTGCGCTACTTCTTCCGTCCGGCCCCGGCGACCGCCTACAACGCGGCCCCGGAGGCCCTGCCGAAGGACCAGGAGTGGCGCGCGACCGCGGAGGCCCGCCGCAAGGCCCTCGTGGACCTGCGGGCCGCCGAGGCCACCCAGGCCACCAGCTACGCTTGGATCGACAAGGACAAGGGCGTGGTCCAGCTGCCGCTGGAGCGCGCGATGGAGCTCACCGTCAAGCAGTACGGAGCGAAGAAATAACCGCCCGCCAACCTCCGACCGAGATGTCTCATTCCCCGACCCAAGCCTCCACGGTGGAGGCCAGCCCCGCGGATCCTGCCGCGCGCTGGCCGCTGACCCTCCTGGCCGGCTCCGCGCTGGTGTGGCTCGTGCTCAGCAGCCTGCTGGCGCTGGTGACCGCCATTCAGCTGCACACCCCTTCGTTCCTTGCGGACTGCTCGGCCCTCACGCACGGCCGGGCGCAGGCCCTCCGGGAGACGGCTTTCCTGTACGGCTGGGCCGGCAACGCCGGCGTCGGCCTCGGCCTGTGGATTCTCGGCCGCTTGGGCGGTCATCCGCTCCGCGCCCTCAATTGGGCCGTGGTGGGCACCGTGTTCTGGAACCTGGGCCTGCTCGCGGGGATGGTCGGGATCGCGACCGGGTCGATGACGGGCTTCGCGGGTCTGCAACTGCCCCGCGCCGTCCAACCGGTGCTGGTGGCGGCCTATTGCGGCATGGCGCTGCCGGGCGTGCTGGCGTGGGCCGGCCGCAAGCGGGAGGGCACCTATGCCGCCCAATGGTACGCGGTCGCCGCCCTCTTCCTGCTGCCGTGGTTCTGGACCGCCACCCAGGCCGTCCTGCTGTGGTCCCCCCTGCGTGGGGTGGTCCAGACGGTGGCGGCCTCCTGGCACGCCCAGAGCCTGGTTTCCCTCTGGCTGATGCCCTTGGCGCTGGCCGCGGCCTACTACGTCATTCCGAAGCAGACGGGTCGGCTGCTGCCGGGCTACGAATCCGCCCCGCTCAGCTTCTGGACGCTCATCGTGGTCGGCGGCTGGAACTTTGGCCGCCATCTGATCGGCGGTCCGGTTCCGGCGTGGATCCCGACGATGGCGGTCGTCGCCCAGTGCCTCCTGCTGTTCCACTTCCTGGTGATCGCCTTGAACTTCCGGCCGGTGCTGGCGGGTGGCAGCCTCACCCTGCAGTACCTCCGCTTCGGACTGGTGGCGTACCTGTTGACCGGCCTGCTGGAGACCCTCACCTCGTTCCGCGGGGTGGCGGTCCACACCCAGTTCACCCTGCTGGTGCCCGCGATGGAGCAACTCACGCTTCAAGGCGCGCTCTCGATGTTCCTGTTCGCCGGCCTCGTGTACCAACTCCCGCGGGTACTGGGCCGCGATTGGACGCTGCCCACCTTTGTCTCGGGCCACGGCAGCCTCTACATGTTGGGCGTGGTGGTCTCGGTCCTGTCGCTCGGCTGGGCCGGTCTCGCGCAGGATGCGCTGCTGAACCATTCGCAGACGCCCTTCGCCGAGATCCTCGCCCAATTGAAGACGCCGCTCCTGTTGCACACGGCGGGTCAGTTTGCGCTGCTGGCCGGTAATCTCCTCCTGCTGGTCGCCTTCCTTCGTTCCGCCGCCGCCTCCTGCTGCCGGGAAGCAGGTGCCTCGGTCCTCCGTCCGGCCTCCTCCGCCTCATGAAAAACCGGCCGCTCTTCCTTCTCGGCCTCTTCGCCGCCGTCCTGGTCTCCTGGGCGGGTTTCGTGCTTGGGTCCCATGGCCAGCTGGGCACGCTGACCCCCTTCTTTGATGAGGCCGACGGCCAGTCGCATCCGGCCCGCCTGCCGGGCCTCGCGGCCCGCGGCCAGGCGGTCTATGCCGACCTGGGTTGCGCCGCGTGCCATACCCAGCAGGTTCGCCGTCCCGGCTTTGGTTCGGATCAGGCCCGGGGTTGGGGCGAGCGCCAGAGCGTCGCCCGCGACTACATCTTCCACGCCCAGCCCCAGCTCGGCGCCTCCCGGCTCGGGCCCGACCTGATGAACCTGGCGGCCCGCAAGCCGCAAGCTCCCTCGGCGGACGATCTGCACCGCCTCCTGTACACGGGGTCTGCCGCCCACCCGGCCTTTCCCTTCCTGTACGAGACCCGGGGGATTGTCGGCGAGTCGTCGCGGCACGCGGTCCGCCTGACCGGCGCCGCCGCGCCCAAGGCGGGCTCCGAGGTGGTCGCGACTGAGCGTGCGCAGACCCTGGTGGCCTATCTCCTGAACGTGAACAGCGGCTTTGAGTACCCGGAGGCGCGGCCGCTTCCGGCCAAGTCCCCCGCCAGCCCGGAGGCCAAGAAATGAGCGCGTCCCAACGTCCTGATCCCGGCTCCAAGCAGTCTCCCCTGTCCGACGAGGCCCTGCAGGCCGGGCATGAGCAGATCATCGGCAAGCAGCCTGATGAGAAGGGCCAGTACCGCTTGTTGCCGCTGAACCTGTTGTTCCTGTTCAGTGCGCTGATCTTTATCGGCGGCACCTATCTGGGCCGCTTCTCCGGCCACTTCCACCCGAAGGTTTTCAATGAGTACGGCCAGCCGCCCAAGGCGGGAGCCGTTGCCGCCGTCGCGGTCGACCCGCTGGTGCTGGGCAAGAATGTCTACGCCCAGGTCTGCGCGGCGTGCCATCAGCCGACGGGCCTTGGGCTCCCCCCGGCGTTTCCGCCGCTGGCTGGCTCCGAGTGGGTTTCCGGTTCCGAAGAGCGTCTGATCCGGATCGTCCTGCACGGCCTCCAGGGGCCGATCAAGGTCAAGGGCGTCGAATATGTCGGTGCCATGCCGGCGGCCGGTCCGGGTTCGGGTTACAATCTGAGCCCCGAGAAGGTGGCGGCGGTGCTGACCTATATCCGCAAGGAGTGGGGTGGCATTGAGACGCCGGTGGCGGCGGCCAAGGTCGCCGAGGTCCGCGGCAAGGAAGGCAATCGCCAGCCTTGGACTGCGGCCGAGCTCGAGAAGATTCCCTGACCCGCGTTGCGCGAGGTGCGAGGCGCGTAGCTAGCCTTGCCAGGCCTAAACCGGGAAGGCCGGGGCCATGGTTTGGTGTAGCCGGGGCATCTTGCCCCGGTGGAGGCGGACGAGAGCTGGTTCCGCCGCTTCTCGCGCGGCCTGGGTGCTTCCCGCCTCGCCTTCGATGGCTGCGCTAAACAGGTTGCCCTCCCGCTGCCCGGGGAAGGATTCCCCGGCTACACCGAACCCCGGACTTCGTGAAGCTGGGTTTACGGCGCCACGCCCGGATCAGACCCCGAAATTGTGTCCTTCAAATTCAACAAAAAGGCCGGCTCCGGAGAGCCGGCCAAGCAGGGAGGGGGCGCCAGGCGGTCCTTGCCGCCGGCGCGCTTCACGGGGCCACAGGGGCCCGGGGCAGGGCCTCAGAACGTGCCCT
>JAIXQE010000183.1 GCA_027485815.1 Opitutaceae bacterium | reverse complement strand
GAGCTCGGTGAGACGGCATTTCTCGTCGTGGAGGACGGCCTCCACCTCCGGCCAGACGTCGCCCGGGGCATCGATCAGCACCGCCTCGCCCCGCTCGGGGGCTGTGAGCAGGTAGGCGTTGGTCTGGATCGGCCCGGCGGGCAGGACGTGGAGCTTCACCCGGCCAATCCAGCCCCTTTTGCAGGGCGCGCAATCCCGGAGTGGCCGCGGGCGAGGCGCGTCAGGCCAGACCCAGCCGGCGCAGCACTTCCGGGGGCGGGCCGGTGAAGGCCTCCAGGGCATAGTTTCCCGTGTAGCCAAGATCCTTCATTCCTTCCGGCGTGGTGAAGTACCCGCCTGCGGTCAGATCCCGGAAGCGCTGGAAGAAGCGGGCGCCGGCCCGGAGCTCCGGGCGCGCGGAGGCGAGGTCGCAGATCTCCTCCGCGAGGGCCGTGCGCTGGGCCGGGGTTCCGCGGGCGAAGTCGCTCCCCCAGCGGCGGCCCGCCTCGGCGTCCAGCCAAGCAAGGCCCTCGGTGACGATCTTCCGGTCGGCATCGTGCCCGGGGTACGGGGCGCTGATCCATTCGTCGATGAAGTCGTGCACCCGGAGGGCCTCGGCGCCCGGGCCCTCCTCATCCGCGGGAACGATCAGGCCGCACAGGGCGGCGGCGGCGGCCCGGGCGGCAGGGGTGAAGGTGAGCGGCCAGAGGTCGCCCGGGGCGTAGGCACGCTGGAGGTCGGGATCGGTGCCGTATCCGCGGGCCGCGGGGACGCCGGCCCGCAGGTCCGGGGAGAAGGCGAGCGAGCTCGCGGCGGCGGCCGTGATCCACTTCAGGGCATCGCGCCGGCTGAGGCGCGGGGCGGCGTCGGAAGGCGCGTTCATGGTCAAAGGTTCCCCCGGCGCAGTTCGGCCAGCAGGTAATCGCTCGCGCGCCACGCCAGCGCCATGATGGTCAGCGTGGGGTTCTTGTCCGCGTTCGAGCAGAAGGGACCGCCGTCGGTGACGAACAGGTTGCGCACGTCCCAAGTCTGGCACCACTGGTTGGTGACCGAACGCCGGGCATCCGCGCCCATGATGGTGCCGCCCACCTCGTGGATGATTTTGCCGCCCGGTTCGATCGCCTTGGCTCCGTCCATCGCGGGCGTGCCGCGGACCTTGCCGCCCATCGCCGAGATCCAGTCGGCAAAGGTGCGCTGCATGTGCGCGGCCTGGCGGGTCTCGTGGTCGGACCACTTCCAGTGGAAGCGCAGGACCGGGATGCCCCACTTGTCGCGGACCACCGGGTCGAGGTCGCAATAGGAGTCATCGTTGGGGATCATCTCCCCGCGGCCGGCAAAGCCGATGAAGGACCCGTAGAAGCGACGCGCGTCCTCCTTGAACTTCCGGCCGAAGCTGCCGCGGGTGAAGGCCTCCAGCCCGGACACCGTGTGCAGCGCCGGCAGCTGGCGGCCGCTGCCGAATTCGATGTGGTACCCGCGGGCGAACCCCAGCTTCCCCGCGAGCTGCTCCCGGTACAGCCACCACGGCACGTAGGCGTGATTGCCGCCGGCTCCGTCCTCGTTGTGCCGCGGGAGGTTTTCCAGCGCCGGGATCTGCCCGGCCAGCCCGGCCCCCACGGTGTCCATAATGTACTTGCCCACGAGCCCGCTGGAGTTGGCTAGGCCCTGCGGGAAACGCCCGGAGCGGGAATTGAGGAGAATGCGCACCGACTCCGCGGAGCTCGCCGCCAGCACCACCACGCGGCCCTTCACCCGCTGCTCCTGGCCCGTGGCCTTGTCGATAAACAGCACCCCGGTCGCCTTGCCGGCGGCGTCGACCGTCACCTCGCGGGCCATCGCGTTGGCGACGATGTCGAGGTTGCCGCTGGCCAGCGCCGGGGGCAGGTGGACGGTGGTCGACTGGTAATTGGCGCGGATGGAGCACCCGCGGCCGCAGGGCGTGGCCCAGAAGCAGGCCGCGCGCTGGCGCATCGAATCCGCGAGCAACCGCTGGGCGCGGGGATTGCCCGGATGGATCTTGGCCGGGAGCACGTCGGGATCCTGCCGCTGGGTGAGGACCGCCCGGTGGATCGGGATCACGGGCAGGCCGAGGCCCTTGCCCTTGGCGCGCGCGTACTGCTCCCCCGCCCGGAGGATCGGCGGCGGCTGGAGGACCCCGGGCGGGGAATCCGGAGTGTTCTCGAGGCCGTTATTGTCCCCGTAAACCCCGATCAGCATCTCGACCTTGTCGTAATAGGGCGCCACGTCCTCGTAGGACAGGGGCCAGTCGAAGCCGAGGCCGTCGCGGGTGCGCGGCTTGAAGTCGTACGGACCGTTGCGCAGCGAGATGCGGCCCCAGTGGTTGGTGCGGCCGCCCATCATCCGCGCCCGCCACCACCAGAATTGCCGGGCCGGGTCGTCCGAGGCGCTGGTGTAGGGCTCGCCGGGCACCTGCCAGCCCCCGTCGATCGTCGCATCGTAGAACCCAAAGGGCTTGTCCGGGGTGCTCTGGCCGCGCAGCGGGGCCTGGCTGTTGACCTGGAACATCGGGGTCTCGCGGGCCGGGTCGTAATCGCGCCCCGCCTCCAGCATCAGCACCTTCGCCCCCTCCAGGGCGCAGGTGTAGGCCGTCTGGCCGCCGGCGGCGCCGGAACCGACGACGATCACATCATACTCGGGCTGCGTCTGCGAAGGGGTGACGACGGGCATCGCGAAAGGGGTCACGGCAGGAGACCCGCCGCGCCGCGCAAGGCAAGGCAAACCCGGCCGCCTCCACGCGTGGCCTCACCGCAGCACTGCTGCCACGAAAGCGGGACGATCGTCCAGGTGCGGGTTATGGCCGCAGGCGGGCAGAGTGACGATCTCCACCGCCGGGAAATGGGTCCGCAGGACCGCGTGATCCTCCGGCTGCACGTACGTGGACCGCCCGCCGACGATCACGCGGACGGGTCCCGGGTAACGATCTTGCGGCGCCAGGGGATTGGCCTCCAGGGCGGGAATCGCAGCGGCGAGGACCGGCAGGTTTACTGCCCAGCGCCAGCCGCCCTCTGGGGTGGCCTCGAGGTTGGTCAGCAGGAACTTCCGCAGGAAGGCGTCCGGTACCCGGCCCTCAAGCCGGAGCTCGGCCTCGGCGCGGGAGCGCAGGTCGCGCAGGTCGAGTTCCTGCAGGGCGGCGAAATTGGCCCGGTGCGCGGCCCAGAAGTAGGTCCGCGGCGCGATGTCGACCAGCGTGAGGGCGGTGAACCGTTCCGGATGGCGGCAGGCGGCCCACATCGCGACCTTCCCGCCCATGCTGTGGCCGAGCAGCGCGACCCGATCCCAGCCCTGGGCGTCGAGCCAGCGCAGCAAGTCGGCCGCCATCGCTGGGTAGGACATCTCAGCGTCGTGCGGGGAACGGCCGTGGTTGCGGGCATCGAGGGCGACGACCTCGTGGCGCTCGGCCAGGGCGGCCCCGGCGGTGAGCCAGTTCCGCGAGGAACCCAGCAGTCCGTGCAGCAGCACCAACGGGGGCTTTCCGGCCCCCCCGAGTTCGCGCGCCGCCAGCGTCAGCATCGGGAGCTGATGGCACGGCGCCGGCCCGGCGGGCGAGTGGAATTTGGGCCCGGATGCATCCGCGGCCGGACCTCGCGCGTTCACTTCCCCGAAAACCCCGGCGAAGGCGCCGGTTGCCCCCGGCAGCCCCACCAGCCCCTCTCACCCGCCCCGGTAGCGTTCGCGCGCTCCGGGGCGGTTTTTTTGCGCGCCCGCCGCCCCGCGGTCAGGCGACGAACGAGTAATCGTAGGGAGCCCGCAGCTCGCGGGCGACCAAGGCGTTGCCCGCCGCCGCGTCGGCCCCCGTGAATTCCTCGCGCGCCGCGTCCCAGGTGAGCCGGCGGCCGGTGCGCAGGGCGATGGCCCCGAGGTGGCACATCGTGGCCGAACGGTGCCCGACCTCCACGTCGCAGATCGGGTCGCGGCGGCTGCGCACGCAGTCGAGGAAGTTCTCCATGTGGTTCTTGCTCTCGTACAGCCGGACCGCCCCGGCCGGCAGGGGGGTCTTGATCAGGTCGGGATCGCTCGCGGTCAGCTGGTCGCGGTTCACCCAGATCCAGCCGTTGGTGCCCTCGAAACGGATGCCGTTGCGCTGGCCCGTCGGGTTGACCTTTGCGCCGTAGATCGAGTCGTCCTTCGTGGTGTGGATGACGAGGCGGACCCCGTTCTCGTAGACGTAGCGGATTTCGTACTCGCTGAACGTGTCGTACCCGCCGGGGATCGGCTGGATCAGGGGCGTGGCCTCGACGGTGCGGGGCGCGAGCAAGCCGATCGCCCAGTAGGCGATGTCGTTATGGTGCGCCCCCCAGTCGGTCATCGTGCCCCCCGAATAGTCGTACCAGAAGCGGAAGGTGCGGTGGCAGCGTTCCTTCACGTACTCGACTCGCTGCGCCGGGCCCTGCCAGTAATCCCAGTCGAGGCCCTCCGGGACGGGGCCGGGGGCGAAGGGCCCCTCGCGGAGACCGGCCGGCAACCAGACGTGCGCCTCGCGCAGGCGGCCAATCCGCTCATTGCGCACCAGTTCGCAGGCCAGGCGGAAGCGCTGGGAACTGCGCTGCTGGGTGCCCGTCTGCAGGATGATCCGGCGGTCCCGCACCGCCCGCACCAGCCGGCGGCCCTCGTCGATCGTGAGCGTGAGCGGCTTTTCGGAATAGACGTCCTTGCCCGCCCGCGCGGCGCCGAGGTTGATCAGCGTGTGCCAGTGGTCGGGCGTGCCGTTCACCAGCACCTGGATATCCTTCCGGTCGAGCAGGCGGCGGAAGTCGGTCACCACGACCGGGCGGCGGCCGTCGACCGTGAGCTTCGCGGCGGCCGCCTCGGCGTGGGTGCGGTCCACGTCGCAGACCGCGAGCACGTCGCCCCAATTGGCTGCATTCTGGGCGTCGCGGGTGCCTTGCCCGCCGGCGCCGATCAGCGCGATGCCGGGGCGGTCATTCGGGCTGGGACGCGGGGCGGGCGCGGCCTCGGCGGCAGCCAGACGCTCGGCGACGAACCAGGCAGGCAGGCCGGCAGCGGCGGCGACCTGGGCACAGCGTTGGACAAAGCGGCGGCGGGAGAGCTGGAACGGGGGCATTGGGGGCGGGACCCCGCGAGGCTCGGCCGCCGGCGCGCGCGGGGCAAGCCCGGGAAAACGCAGCCGCCCCCGGAACCGATCGCAGGATCGGCCCGGGGGTGGCGGAGGGAGCGGGACGCCGTGCTGCCCAAGCCCCG
>JAIXQE010000232.1 GCA_027485815.1 Opitutaceae bacterium | reverse complement strand
GTCAGATCCACCGGGCGGCCGGCGTGCCGGACCTCGCGCGTCGCGGGATCGAGCTCGAGGCCCGCGCAACGCAAGACCTCGCCCCCGCCACCCCCGGCCGTCCCCGACCGGCGGACCAGGGCCGTCAAACGGGCCTCCAGCTCGGCGGGGGCGAAGGGCTTCACGAGGTAGTCGTCCACCCCGGCCGCGAAGCCCTCGAGGCGCTCGGGGAGGCTGTCGGCGGCGGTGAGCATCAGGACGGGCACGGCGGCCAGAGGACCGGAGCGGAGTGCGCGACAGACCGCGAGGCCGTCCAGCCCCGGCATCGCGCGATCGAGGAGGATCACCGCGGGGCGGTCCGCCGCGGCCAGCTTCAGGGCGAGCGCGCCGTGGCGGGCGTGCGCGACCTGCCACCCGCGGCGCGTGAGGAAATCCCCGATGCTTTCCGCAAGGTCCAGGTCATCCTCGACGAGCAGCAGGCGTGGGCCGGACGCAGGCATCCGGTCAGGAAACCCAAGCGGCTCAGAAAGACCAGCGCAGGCCGGCGAGCAGCCCCCAGGCGTCGTAGGCGATCCGCAACCGGCGGCCCCCCGGCCCCTGCAGTTCCCGCTCGCCCGCCGCCACGGCCCGGCCCTCAAGGAAGAGTTCCGCCCGGGGCGCGAGCGGCCGCTTCAAGCCGAGGCTCCATTGCCAGGCTGGAAACGATCCGGACTCGAAGCCGCCACCATCAGGGCCTTGCAGATCAAGATCGAGTTCCTGGATCCAGCCGAAGCCCAGACCCGCGTACGGCTCGATGCCGAGCCACGCGAAGCGCGGGCCGGGGGCAAAGGTCGCGTTGAGGAAGACGCTGTTCGAGGCGACGTCCCCGCGCGTGAACCGGCGATCCCCCGCGTCGAGCGAGCCCAGCTCATTCTTCCGATAAAACCACTCGGCCGCGACGGTCCAGTTCGCGCCGAAGCGCCGGCCGACCGCCCCGCGCAGGAAAGGACCGTCCTTGAAGTCGCCTTCATAGGTGCGGCCGCCGAGGGTGACATCCCCGGCCGGGATGATGCTGATACCGGCGGACAACTCGGTGAACCACGGGGAGAAAGAAGCGGTGGAGACTGCCGGTTCCGCGTTCGCCGCCCGCAGGGGCGAGCTCACGAGGAGCAAGGCGGCCAGGCTGAGCGCGACCGGCAGCAGCGGTGCACGCGTGGGACGAATGGGGAGGGTGTGCATCGTGGATCTCCGCCCGCTGCCGAGGAGCCCCGGGAAGGAGGGCCCTGTTGATTGGGATTGGTGCTGAACCCGTCAGCGAGAGGAGGCAGGCAAGGTACCGCTCGCTGCGTGAAGGGAACGTGAAAGCACCGTCGGAAAAGCGTGAAAACCCACCCGGCGAATGGCCGCAAAAGGCGCAAAAGGGCTCACCGCGCGGATAGGAGTCGAGGGGCGTCCAGGGAGGCCGCGGAGGGGCTAGGGCGGGCCGGCGAAGGGAGAGATGGCCTGCGGCCGTGAAGCCTGCGGGTTTGTCTGACCGGGGAAGGATTCCCCGGCTACACCGCGCCGAGGCGCACTGAGCAACGGCACACCGGGCACCGGTACCTCGACCAGAAGGACCGCTCCTCGATCAGCGCCTAGCGCGTTTGGCGGGCGTTTCCTCCGGCTAAACCGACGCCCCATCCCGCGTGCCGTCTAATCCCCCAGGGAACCCTCGGCATCAAAGGTCCAGGGCTGCGGCGGACCAGTGAACTCGAGGCCCGGCCGGCCTTCGACCTCGGACCACAACGCCGCCGACACTTCCATCCGCGCGACCGACAGGGTGTCCGCGATCCGCACCACCCGCGGCTCCTCGCCCACCCGCAACGCGAGGGCGCCCAGAGTGCGCTCCAACGCCTCGCGGTCGTCGGCAAACCACAGCGGCACCTTGGCCGACTGGGGCGCCATCGCGGTCAGGGCGTTCATCGCCATCGCCTGCTGGTCGAGGCTGCGGACCACCCGGGCGGTCGTGACGTCCGCCAGGCCGATGCCCACGCCGTTGCCGTGCGTCTCCTCCGTGAGGCCCCGCACGAAGATGCGCCGGATGAACGGCGCGGGGCGGCCCTCCCGGGCCAGGGCGGCGGAGTACCCGTGGACCGAGCGGTTGATCACGTTGGTGTCCATCCCGGTCCCGCTGATGTTCTTGCCGATGCGGTCGACCACCAGGAGGTCGATCTCCTCGAACGGCAGCCGCGGCAGCAGGGCGCGGGCGGTGGCCAGCAACTCCGGCTCCTCGGTTTCAAAGTCCGCGGCGCGCACGCCCGTCACCCGTGCCGTCGCATGGTGCTGGTCCTCCAGCACCGCCAGCCCGCCGATCAGCGGGGTTGCGTCGCGCAGGACCCGCCAGATCCCGCGGATGGCCGTTTCGTGGCCGATGCGGCAGGCGGCATCGTGCATGGCCGAGGCGCCCGCCTGTTTCCCGAGGCCCACGACGGTCATCTTGATGAGGCCGCTGCCGAGCGTGGGACTGAAAAAATCGGTGTGGGGCTTGACGCGGTTGAGGAGCAAAATCGCGTCGGCTCCGAGGGCTTCGACGCTGCAATAGGCAGGCACCCCCTCCGCGGAGACCCCGACCTGCCGCACCTCGAGGGAAGGGCGGATGGCAACCCCCAGCGCGGCTTCCGTGACGCCGTAGCTGGCGAGGAGGCGGAGCTGACCCTCCGGGGTCGCGCCTCCGTGGCTGCCCATCGCGGGAAAGAGGAACGGCCGCACGCCACGCTCCCGCAGGCCGGCAACCACCAGCGCGACGAGGCGGTCCAGGCCGGTGATGCCGCGGCTGCCGACCCCCACGGCCACGGTGGCGCCGGGGTGCAGGGCGGAGCCAAGGCGTTCCAATCCCGCCGCGATGACCGCGGGCAGGTCGAGGGGCGCGGAGGCGGGGAAGACCTGCCGCACCCGGCGCATCAGGGGCAGCGGGGGCATCGACCCACCACGGCGCGGACCGGCCCCCGAGGCAAGCCCGGGGCGGCGGCTCAGCCCTTCTTCTTGCCGACCGGCCGGTAGGCGGCGCCGAGGTCCGGCGGCATCTGCCGGTGCCAATCAAGCAGCGCAGTGCGCAGGCGCGCCACCTCGGCCGGAAAATCCACCGCCCGGTCGCGGCTCTCCGCCGGATCAGCCTCCAAATCGTACAGCTCCGCGCGGGACCCATCGTACTCGCACAGCAGTTTCCAGCGGCCGTCGCGGACCGCGAGATCCGGCAGGTCCGCGACGCCCGAGAACGTGTTCCGGTCCGGCGGTCGCCGGAAAAAGAGCGGCCTCCCCCGCCCCGCCTCGGCCCGTCCGAGCAGCGTCGCGGAGACGTCCACGCCATCGAGCACCTGATCGGCGGGCGCGGCGGCTCCGGCGAGCGCGAGGAGGCTCGGCGCGAGGTCAATCGCAGCGAGGACGGAGGCGCGGTTGACGGACCCCGCGCGGGCGGGAGCGATCAGCCCGGGGCCCCAGACGATGAGCGGCGAACGCACGCCGCCCTCGTACAGCATCGCCTTGCTGCCGCGGAGGCCACCGGAGGAGCCGGCACCAAACTCGGGCCCGTTGTCCGAGCAGAGCACGACCAGGGTCTGATCCCGCCACTCGGGCCGGGCGCGGAGGGCGGCGAAGAGCTCGCCCAACTGGGCATCCAGCTCCTCGATCACTCCGCGGTAGAGGGCCGCCTTGGACCCG
>JAIXQE010000195.1 GCA_027485815.1 Opitutaceae bacterium | reverse complement strand
GAGGCGGGCAAGGCGTTCCGCGTCGCGGGCGGGCTGGCGGCGGGCGCGTTCCGCGCGGACGAGCGCGGCGCGCAGGTAGCGGGGCACGTGGGCGAGGCGCGCGTAGGGAATGACGCGGAGGAAGTCCGGGGGCAGCAGCGCCGCGAGCCACTCGGCCTGGCCGGCGGGCGGGTCGGGCAGCACCTCGAGTTCCAGCCGCAGCCCCAGGAGCTCGCGCAGCAGGTCCACGAGCCGCGGCACCAAGCCGCGGAGGTCCTCGCGCGCCCGCACCAGCACGGCGTCGAATCCCGCGGCGGTGAGCGGCGCGACGGGACGGCCGAGCACCCATTCGCGGATCGAGGCGAAGGCGTGCTCCGGCAGCTCGGCGACCGGCGCGAGGCGGGCGGCGAGCGGGCCCAGTTCGCGCAGCGCGCGGAGGTCCCGCTGCGTCCACATCAGGTCGGCGGTGAGGTGCCGCTCGAGGAGGGCGCGGAGCGCCGCGGCGGTGAGCGCGGCGGCCTCCTCGGGCGTGCGGCAGAGGCGGCGGGCGACTCCTCCGGGCTCGGCGACGAGCGCGGGGAAAGCGTGGACCGTCACCCCGTCCTGCTCCGCGACCGGAATCCGGGCGGGCAACTCGTCGAACTTCCACGTCACATGCACCGGCGTCTCCCAGCGGGCGCGGGCGGCGCGCCACGCCGGCGGATCCTCGCGGGCGACGGCGGCGCTCGCCTCGCGGGCCTGGGTGGCGAGGGCAGCGCGGAGTTCCTCGAGCTGGCGGGCCGCGGCGAGTTCCCGGCCGCGGGCGTCGACCACGCGGACCCGCACCTGGAGGTGTTCGGGGAGCGGCTTGTCCGCCCAGACCGCCGGGTCGAGCGTGACGCCGTGGCGCTCGGTGATGACCGCGGCGAGCGCGGCAGCGACCGTCTCGCGGCGGCCGGTGAGGCGGTCGCGGGCGGCGGCCGCCGTGGCGAGCGCGCGGGCGGACTCGGCGAGGGGGACGAAGGCGCGGCGGAGCTCCTTGGGCAGCGTGCGCAGGTAGTGTTCGACCTTGGCCGGGAGGTGGCCGGGCACGGCCCAGTCGAGCGCGGCGGGCGTAAGCGCCTCCGCCTCGCGGGGGCCGACCTCGAGCGTCACGCCGTCGTCCGCCTGGCCGGGCCGGTAGGCGTAGCTGAGCGGGAGGACGTTCTGGCGGAGCGGGAGGGCGCCGGGAAAGGCGGCCTCGTCGTGCGCGGCGGCAGCGGGGTCGTGGAGGTCAGTCTCCGCGAGGAAGAGGAACCGGGGCTCGGTGGCCTGCCGGGCGCGGACGAGCGCGACCAGTTCGCCGGAGGAGGCGATCGGCAGCGGGACGGGGCGTTCGCCGTCGCGGCCGAGCAGGCGGGCGGCGTAGAAGCGGTAGACGGCCTCGTCGAGGTTGAGGAACCCGCCGTCGCGGGCGCGGGTGAGGCGGTCGGCGACGCGGGCGCGGACCTCGCGGTTGTGCGCGAGGAAATCGAGGGGGAACGTCAGGGTGTCGTTGACCAGTCCTTCCCGCAGGAAGATCTCGGTGGCCTGGACCGGCTCGACGGCGCCGAAGCTGACGGCGCGGCGCTCGAGCTCGAGGCCGTAGAGGCGGGTGCGGCGGCGGACCATCACGCGGCCGGCGGCCTCGTCCCAGAACGGCTCGCTGTGGGAGATGCGGAGGAGATGGGCGCCGAGTTCGAGGGCCCAGGCGGGGTCGAGGCGGGCGCAGGTGCGGGCGTAGACGCGCGAGGTCTCGACGATCTCGGCGGCCATGATCCAGCGGGGCGTGGCGGGGCCGCGGGCGGGGGTGTTGGCGGGCGGGGGCGCGCCGCGGCGGCGGGGGGCCTCGCGGCGGAACAGGACCGAACCGGGGAACAGCGCGAGGCGGCGGTCGTGAGTGGCGAGATAGCCGCCGTGTTCCTCGTCGAGGCGCGCGAGGTTGCCGAGGAGGCCGGCGAGGATGCTGCGGTGGATGGCGCGGTAGGCGGGCGTGCCGAAGGCGAGCGGGTCGGCGTCCGGTTCGCGGCGCGCGCGGCGACGGGCTTCGGTCGGGGCGCCGGGGGGATTGCCGGTGGGGGCAGCCGAGGCCGGCGCGGGCACGCCGTCGCGGACGGAGCTGGCGCGGAAGTCGGGGCGGGAGGAGAGCGCCTCGCTGAGCTGGGCGTGGATGTCGCGCCATTCACGGAGCCGCGTGTAGCTGAGGAAGTGGTCGCGGCAGAAGCGGCGGAGACGGGCCTGCGAGAGCCGCTCGAGGTCGTCGTGGAAGGCCTCCCAGATCGCGAGGAGCGTGAGGAAATCGGAGTCCGGATGGGCGAAGCGGCGGTGGGCGGCGTCGGCCTGGGCCTGGCGGTCGAGCGGGCGTTCGCGGGGATCCTGGATCGAGAGCCCGGCGGCGATGACGAGCACCTCGCGCACGGCGCCCTCCTCACGCGCCTGGAGGATCATCCGGCCGACCGTGGGATCGACCGGCAAGCGGGCGAGTTCGCGGCCCACGGGCGTGAGCGGGCGCGGCGTGCCGTCGCCGGGGTCGGATCCGAGGGCGCCGAGTTCCTCGAGCAGCCCGAAGCCGGCGCGGATCGCCTTGGCCGGGGGCGGGTTGAGGAAGGGGAAGCGCTCGATGTCCCCGAGCCCGAACGCCTGCAGGCGGAGGATGACGTCGGCGAGGTTCGCCCGCTGAATCTCGGGTTGGGTGAAGCGGGGACGGGCGAGGAAATCGGCCTCCGCGTAGAGGCGGATGCAGGTGCCGGGGGCGACGCGGCCGGCGCGGCCCTTGCGCTGGTCCGCGCTCGACTGGGAGATCGGCTCGATGGGCAGGCGGCGGGTGCGGGCCTGAGGCGCGTAGCGGCTGACCCGCACGAGGCCGGCGTCGACCACGAAGCGGATGCCCGGCAGCGTGAGCGAAGTCTCGGCGATATTGGTGGCGACCACGACCTTGCGGCGGGGGGCGGGGGCGAAGACGCGCTGCTGCTCCGCGTTGGTGAGGCGGCCGAAGAGCGGCACCAGCGTGGCGGCGCCGCGGAGGCGGGGCTCGAGGGCGTCCATCGCCTCGCGGATGTCGCGCTCGCTCGGGAGGAACACCAGCACGTCGCCCGGCGCGCCGCCCGCGACGATGCGTTCGACCGCGGCGACGGCGCCGTCGAGGTAATGCACCGCCTCCGCGCGGGCCGAGGCGCGGTCCTCCGCCTCCGCGTTCCCGTCGTCCTCCGCGTAATCGCGGCCGAGGGCGTCGAGCGGGGCGTAGACGACCTCGACGGGGAACATCCGGCCCTCGACTCCGATGACCGGGGCGTCGTCGAAGGCGGCGCTGAAGGCGGCGGTGTCGATCGTGGCGGAGGTGACGACGATCTGGAGGTCGGGCCGGCGGTGGCGGAGCGAGCGGAGGTGGCCGAGCAGGAAGTCGATGTTGAGCGAGCGCTCGTGGGCCTCGTCGATGATGACCGTGTCGTACTCGCGCAGCAGCGGGTCGCCCTGGACCTCGGCGAGGAGCATGCCGTCGGTGAGGAACTTGACGATCGTGGACGGGCCGGTCTGGTCGCTGAAGCGGACCTTGCAGCCGACCTCGCGGCCCCAGGGGACGCCG
This sequence comes from Opitutaceae bacterium, assembly GCA_027485815.1. GTDB lineage: Bacteria > Verrucomicrobiota > Verrucomicrobiia > Opitutales > Opitutaceae > ER46. The sequence goes on along the minus strand of JAIXQE010000195.1, from coordinate 4,653 downwards.
AGTTCCTCGGCCACGCGGCGGGAGAGGGAGAGGGCGGCGACGCGGCGGGGTTGGGTGCAGGCGATGCGGCCGCGGGTGCCGCGGCCGGCGGCGAGGCAGAGCTTGGGGATCTGGGTGGTCTTGCCGGAGCCGGTCTCGCCGGCGAGGATGAGGACCTGGTGGGCGCGGAGCGCGTCGACGATCTCCCCGGCGCGCGCGGTGATCGGCAGCTCGGGCGGGAACTCGAGACGGAACGGGAGGGCGGGCGGTGCGGGCGGGCGCGTCACGAAGGGGCTTGAGCTTCGGGGGCGGGGGCGGGATGACAAACCTTCGATGCAGGCCCCGCCGCTCTTGCCCGAGGAGACCCTGGCCCGCGTGCTGCGCCTGGCGCGGTTCGACGGGCTGGGCGTGGTCGTGCTGGCCGGGGGGTTCGCGCTGCTGGCGGCCGCGGGCGGGCGACCGGCGTACGCGGCGGTGGGCCTCGCGGCGGCGGGCGCGGGCGCGGTGGAGCTGCACGGCGTCACGCTGCTGCGGCAGGGCGCGGACCGGGGCCTGCGCTGGCTGCTGGCGAGCCAGCCGCTGCTCCTCGCGGCGGTCTGGGCGTACTGCGCCCTGCGGCTCGCGGACTTCGTCCCGCCGCCCCTGCCGGAGTCGCTGCGGGAGGCGGTGGAGGAGACGGCGCGGCAGCTGGGGATGGCGCCCGCCGACTACCTGCGCCTGGTGCACCGCATCACCCACGGTCTGGTGGCCCTGCTGGCCACGGCCTACCAGGGCGGGCTGTTCGTGTACTATTGGCGCCGAAGGGAGCCGGTCCGGCGCGCGCTGGAACCGGAAGCCTGAGCGCGGCTGCAGCCGCGGCCACATCCCGGCGGCGCGCTTGCGTGACCGGAGGGGCCGCCTAGGGTCCCGACCTATGTCCCAGGAACGACTCGTCAGCGCGAAGCAGCGGTGGGCGGAGAAGCAGCGGGCCCGCGGAGTGACCGCGCGGCCGGAACGCTCGGGGGAGCGGCTGCCGCCCGGGCAGAAGCTGACCACCGGCTTCCCGGTCCTCGACCTCGGCGTGCAGCCGAAGATCGACCCGGCGGACTGGCGCCTGCGGATCGACGGCCTCGTGGCGCGGCCGATGGAGCTCACCTGGGACCAGTTCAACGCCCTGCCCCAGGTGGAGGACGTAAGCGACTTCCACTGCGTGACCACCTGGAGCAAGTTCGACTGCCGCTGGGGCGGCGTGGCCTTCACCACCCTGCACGAGCTGGTGGGGCCGGCGCCCGAGGCGCGCTTCGTCTACTTCACCGGGTACGACGGGTACTCGACCAACGTGGCCCTCGAGCAATGCCTGGATGACGACGTGCTGGTGGCGACGAGCTTCGACGGCGCGCCGGTGTCACGGGAACACGGCGGGCCGGCCCGGGTGATCATCCCCAAGCTCTACGCCTGGAAGGGGGCGAAGTTCGTCAACGCGATCACCTTCCTCGCGGAGGACAAGCTGGGGTTCTGGGAGGTGCGGGGCTACTCCAACACGGCGGACCCGTGGACGGAAGACCGGTACGCCTGAGCCGGGCGTAGGCGTTTCCCGTTGGACACCGGGCGGCACGCGGGGCAGGGTCCGCGCACTCCCCCTCCCCCATGGCCAGCCCCTCCGACCCGCAACTCGCCAACCGCATCCTGCGCGGCCTCGTTTTCGGCCTGATCGCCGGCGCGGCCACCATCGGCTTGGGCAAATTCGCGCCCGGCCTCCTCACGGGGGCGCAGGCGGTGGCGACCCACGTCCTCGAACCGATCGGCCAGGTCTTCCTGCGGCTGCTCTTCTTCGTGATCATCCCGCTGGTCTTCGCCTCACTTGCCTCCGGCGTGCTGCAGCTGGGCCGGCCGGAGAAGCTGGGGCCGCTCGCCGGGCGCACCTTCCTCTTCTTCTTCCTCAATATGGCGATCGCGGTCGGGATGGGCCTGATCGTGATGAACGTCGTCCAGCCCGGCGACTTCATCAGCAAGGAGACCAAGGAGGCGGTGATGGCGACCTACGGCGGCGCGGCGCAGAAGCACGTGGCCAACCAGCAGCAGGCGCAGGCGGGGATGACGGTGATGACCGTGGTCGAGATGTTCATGCCGCGGAACCTGTTCGGCGCCTTCGTGGGCAACAGCCGGACCTCGCTGGGCGACGTCCTGCCGCTGATCGTCTTCGCCATTCTGGTCGGGGCCACCGGCACGCGCCTCGCGCCGGACCGGCAGGCCCGGCTCCTCGCGGCGCTCGACACGGTGAACGACCTGATGACGGGCATCGTGCACTTCGCGCTGCGCCTGGCCCCGTACGCGGTCCCCGCGATGATCTACAGCGTCGTGGTCCGCACCGGCCTCGACATCATCCTCGCCCTCGGGGTGTTCGTCCTGGTGTGCGTGGCGGTGATGGCGGTGCACGTCTTCGGCACGATGTCGCTCTGGCTGCGCATCTGGACCTCGTGGCGGCCGCGGGCGTACTTCGCGGCGATCAAGGACGTGGTCGTGACGGCCTTCTCGACCAGCTCGAGCGCGGCGGCGCTCCCGGCGGCGCTGCAGAACGCGACCGAGCGGCTCAAGGTCACCCCGAGCACGGCGGGCTTCGTGCTGCCCCTCGGCACCACGATGAACATGAGCGGCACGGCCCTCTACGAGGGCTGCGTGGTCCTGTTCGTGGCGCAGGTGTTTGGCGTGGACCTCGGCGTGGGCCAGCAGCTCTCGCTGCTGCTGCTGTCGGTGCTGAGCGCCGTGGCGGTGGCGGCGATCCCGGGCGGTTCGCTGCCGCTGATCGCAGGCCTCCTCGCGACCTTCGGCATCGATCCCGCCGGCATCGGCATCATCCTCGGCGTGGACCGGATCCTCGACATGTGCCGCACCGCGACGAACGTCGCCTGCGACGTGACCACGACCGTAGTGGTGGACGAACTGGTGAAACGCTCCGAGGGCAAGGCCGCCGCGGCCGCGGGCTGACGGCGCGCGCGGCGCGGCTCAGGCGAGGATGTCCGTGACGACGCGGGCCTCCTCGACGCCGGTGAGGCGGACGTTGAGGCCGCGGAACTTGTGCGTGAACCGCGCGTGGTCGATCCCGAGGCAGTGGAGGATCGTCGCGTGGAGGTCCCGCAGGTGGACGGGGTTCTCCGTGATGTTGTAGCAGAAGTCGTCGGTCGCGCCGTACTCGATCCCCGGCTTGATGCCGCCGCCCGCCAGCCAGACGGTGAAGGCGCGGCCGTGGTGGTCGCGGCCCATCCCGGGGTCGCCGAGCTTGCCCTGGCTGAAGACCGTGCGGCCGAACTCCGTGGCGAAGAGCACCAGCGTGTCCTCGAGCAGCCCGCGGCGCTTGAGGTCCTCCACCAGGGCGACGGTGGGCTGGTCGACGTCGCGGCACTGGTTGGGCAGCTGGCGGGCGATGGCGATGTGCTGGTCCCAGCCGCGGTGGAAGAGCTGGACGAAGCGGACGTCGCGCTCGAGGAGCCGGCGGGCGAGGAGGCAGTTGGCGGCGTAGGTGCCGGGCTTGCGGACCTCTGGGCCGTAGGCCTCGAGCGTGGCGGCGGACTCGCCCGAGAGGTCGGTGAGCTCGGGCACGGAGGCCTGCATCCGGAAGGCCATCTCGTAGGCTTCAAGGCGGGCGAGCGTCTCGGGGTCGCCGAGCTCGGCGGCGTGGGCCTGATTGAGGCGGGCGAGGTCGTCGAGCAGGGCGCGCCGCTGGGCGCGATCGACGCCCGGCGGGTTGTTGAGGTGCAGCACCGGATGGGCGCCAGGGCGGAGCCCGACCCCCTGATGGGACGCGGGCAGGAAACCGCTGCCCCAGAGGCGGGAAAAGATCGGTTGGCCGGGATTCTTGCCCGTGCCCTGGGAAACGAGGGCAATGAAGGCGGGGAGGTTGGCGTTGACCGAGCCGAGGCCATAGCTGACCCACGCGCCGATGCTGGCGTAGCCGGGCAGCTGGTTGCCCGTGTTCATGAAGGTGATGGCGGGGTCGTGGTTGATCGCCTCGGTGTGGAGGCTCTTCACGATGCACAGCTCGTCGGCGATGCGCTGGTGGTGCGGCAGCAGGTCGCTGATCCAGGTGCCGTGGGCCCCGCAGCGGCGGCCGGGGCGGAGCGGGGGCACGACCGGGTAGGCGGACTGGTTGCTGGTCATCCCGGTCAGCCGCTGTGTGCCCTTGACGGAGGGCGGGATCTCCTGGCCGGCGTGGCGCTGGAGGGCGTCCTTGTGGTCAAAGAGGTCGACGTGGGAGAGCCCGCCGCTCTGGAACAGGCAGAGGACGCGCTTGGCGCGCGGCTTAAAATGCGGGAGGCCGGGTTGGCCGCGGGTGGCGGCGGAGAGCGAGTCGGCGAGCAGCGTGCCGAGGGCGAGGCCGCCGATCCCGCGGGCGGAGCGACCGAGGAAAGTGCGGCGCGTCAGTTGATGGAGCAGTTCGGCTTCGGCGGCGTGCATCGGCGGGAGGGGGCGGGACGGAGGGAATGAGGAAGGGAGAGACGGAGGGACGGAGAGAGGGAGAGGCGGAGATCAGAGGGTCCAGTCCTCGGGGCGGGTGATCATCCGGACCAGCATCCCGATGATCTCGTCGTACTCGGCGTAGAGCGGGCGGGCAGCTTCGGCGGAGAGGTAGCCGCAGCTGACGGCAAACTGCAGCCAAACCTGTGTCTCAGCCGCCTCACCTTCGGCATCACCGAGCTT
>JAIXQE010000057.1 GCA_027485815.1 Opitutaceae bacterium | reverse complement strand
TCATCATCGACTTCATCGACATGAAGGAGCGGCGCCACCGGAACGCCGTGTACGAGAAGGTGGTCGAGCTCATGGACTCCGATAAGGCCAAGAACCACATCCTGCCCATCTCGCAGCTGGGGATCATGCAGATGACCCGCCAGCGCCAGCAGGAGTCGCTGTCGTCCAACCTCTACACGGACTGCCCCTACTGCCGCGGTCGCGGCATCGTGAAGAGCGCCACCACGATGTCGGTCGAGCTGCAGCGCAAGCTGAGCTCGGTGGTCCGCCGCCTGCAGCTGCGCAACGACGCGAAGGAGTACTCGCTGCGCGTCCTGGTGCACCCGAGCATCCTCGAGCGCCTGCGGAGCGAGGATGCCGACCTGCTGGTGCGGATGGAGAAGCTGTTCGGCGTGAAGTTGGCCTTCCGGGCCGACCTCAATTACCACGTCGAGAACTTCAAGATCATCAACGCCCTCACCGGCGAGGAATACCGGTGATCGGTCGACGGTGATCCGTGGCCGGTAGTCGGTGGACGACTGCCGGCCCTCTGCGGCTCGATGTAGCCGGGGATTCCATCCCCGGACCGCGGGACGAATACACGGACCGGCGCAGCCTCGTCCGCATTTCCGTACGCAGAGCCGTCCGTCGCCAAACGATGTGGCCGCGGCTGCAGCCGCGGCCACACCAAGCGCGCTCGCGCGGCGGCCTCGCGCTGGCATCGCACCCGCGGATCACGCGTGGGGCGCCTCGGAGAACTGGCGCGGGGAGCGAATCCGGATCCCTGCGTACGCGCCCAAGGTGAGCAGGTCCTGATCGCCGGTCAGGATGAGATCCGCACCGGCAGCGAGGGCGGTGGCCAGGACGAGATCGTCGTCGGGATCGCGGCAGACGGGGGCCGGCAGGGGATCGGGGGAGACGAGACGGGCGCGTTGCCGGTAGACGAGGTAGAGGGGGGTGCGCGCGGGATCGAGGGCGAGCTTACCCGCGAGTTTTTCGGCCAGTTCCGCGAGCAGGCCGGGCGAGGTGAACCAATCGTGGGCGAGGGCGCGGCCCCGAAGCACTTCGCGACAGAAGCCCGGCACCAGGATGGCCGAGAGCAGCACGTTGGTATCGACCACGAGCTTCACGCGAGGCGAACGCCGGGGCAGCCTCAGGAGAAGAGCTTGAAGACGTCTTCCTCGGACCGGAGACTCAGGGCGGCGGCGCGGGGGGCGGCGAGCGCGGTGGTCTCATCGAGCGCATCGATCCAGAGCTTGGCGTCGATGGCGTCGCGCACGTACTGGCTCAGGTTCTGACGCTTGCGCTTGGCCAGACGGGTCAGGCGGCCGCGGCTGCCCTTGGGCAGGCGGACGGTGAGCACTTCGTCGTTCATCCGTATGACAATGTAATACGCCCGGCTGAAGGCAAGGGGCGAGGCGGGGGATCGGTTAATCGGTGGACGGTGAGTCGGTGGACGGCTGCCTGACGGAACCTCCGCGGCTCGATGTAGCCGGGGATTCCATCCCCGGACGGCGGGACGAAAACTCCGACCGGCACCGCCTCGTCCGCATCTCCGTCTTACGCTCCTTCCGCCGCCCCTATGTGGCCGCGGCTCCAGTCGCGGCCACCTTCTCCCGCGGTCAGCTCACGGACGGCGCACCGGCAATCCCGCCGCGCGCCAGCGGTGGAAGGAACCCACGTTCTCCGCCGCGAAGCCCTCACGCCGCAAAATCGACGCCGCCAGGCCGGAACGTCCGCCCGCCGCACAATAGAGCAGGAGCCGGCGCTCCCGGTGCTCGGCCAAAAACGGGCCCCACTCGCGCCGCGCCCCCTGCAGGTCGCTCAGCGGCAGCAGTCGCGCCGGCTCCGCCACGCCCGCGGCCCACTCATCCGGCTCGCGCACGTCGATGACCACCGCCGTGCCCGCCGCCACCGCCCGCGCCGCCTCGGCCGGCCCCACCCCCGGCCGGAGCAGGCGGAACAACCGCCACGCCCCATAGGCCAGCGCCAAGCCGAGGACCACCTGAACCCAGCCACTCACGCCGCCCCCTCCCGCCGGTTCGCCATGAAGTACAGCACCGGCACCGCCATCCGGCTGATGAGCAGCGAGGCGATCTCCCCGAACATCAGGCTGATCGCCAGGCCCTGGAAGATCGGGTCCGCCAAGATCACCGCCGCCCCCACCACCACGGCGAGGGCGGTCAGCAGCATCGGCCGGAAGCGCACCGCGCCCGCCTCGATCACGGCCGCCCGCAGCGGCAGGCCCTGCGCCCGCCGGAGCTCGATGAAGTCGACCAAGATGATCGAGTTGCGGACGACGATGCCCGCCCCCGCCATGAAGCCGATCATCGAGGTGGCGGTGAAGAACGCCCCCATCCCCCAGTGCGCCGGCAAAATGCCGACGAACGAGAAGGGGATCGCCGCCATCACGACGAGCGGCGTCACGTAGCTCCGGAACCAGCCCACCATCAGCATCGCGATCAGCACCAGCACGGCGGCGAACGCCAGCCCGAGGTCACGGAACACCTCCAGGGTGATGTGCCACTCGCCGTCCCACTTCAGGGCCGGACCGAGGTCCTCCTCCGGCACGTTCAAATGGTAGATCGGCAGCGCCGCCTGCGCGGCCCCGAACTTCCGCGCGTCCAACTGCCGCAGGGCCGCATCGATTTGAAACAGCGCGTACGCCGGACTCTCCACCACGCCCGCCACGTCGGCCGTGACGTACGTCACCGGCTTCAGGTTCTTGCGGTAGAGGTTCGGCCCGGCGGTGACGCGCTCGACGGTCACCAACTCCGACAGCGGCACGAGGGGCGCTGCGGGATCCCGTCCGCCGCGAATCTGCAGCGCCAGGATCTCCTCGGGGCGGCCGCGGGTCGCCGGCGGCAGCTCCAGCACGATCGGCACATCCTCGCGCTCCGCCGGCACGTGCAGCAGGCCCACCGCCTGACCGCGGGCGGCGAGCTGCAGGGCGGCCGCAATGTCGTCGGCCGTGATCCCGTGCAGGGCCGCCTTGGTCCGGTCGACGACGTAGCGCACCTGCGGCTGCGGCTCCTCGACGAACCAGTCGAGGTCCACCACGCCCGCCGTCGCCGCCATCACGCGCTTCACCTCGGCCGCGAGGGCCGTGCGCTGGACGGGATCCGGGCCGTAGACCTCGGCCACGATGGACTGCAGGACGGGCGGTCCCGGCGGCACCTCGGCCACCGCGACCGCGGCGCCGTACTTACGGGCGATGGCGGCGACCGCCGGCCGGATGCGCTTGGCGATCGCGTGGCTCTGGAGTCCGCGCTGCTCCTTGGGGACCAGGTTCACTTGGATGTCGGCCACGTGCGGCCCGCGGCGCAGGAAATAGTGGCGGACGAGGCCGTTGAAATTGAACGGCGCCGCGGTGCCCGCGTAGATCTGCCAGTCGCGCACCTCGGGCTGCCCGCGCAGCGTCGCCGCCATCTCCTGCGCGATCCGCGTCGTCTGCTCGAGGGTGGTGCCCTCGGGGGCATCGATGACGATCTGGAATTCCGACTTGTTGTCGAAGGGCAGCATCTTCACCTCCACCCGGCCGAGAAGGACCAGCGCGATGGAGCCGAGCAGCAGCACGACGATTCCACCGAGGAAACCCCACCGCCAGCCGGTCCGGTCGAGCAGCGGGCCCATCACCCGATAGTAAAGCCGCGTGAACCAGTCCGACGGCGCCTCGTCGTGCCCGTCGGCCGCGGCCGGCCCCCCGTGCCCGCCGGAGGTCCGCCGCTTCAGCACGCGGATCGCCGCCCACGGGGTGATCGTGAACGCGATGACGAGGGAGAACAGCATCGCCGCCGTCGAACCCACCGGGATCGGGCGCATGTAGGGCCCCATCAGGCCGCCCACGAACGCCATCGGCAGGATCGCCGCGATCACCGCCCAAGTGGCCAGGATCGTCGGGTTGCCCACCTCGTCGACCGCCTCCAGCGCGATCTGGGAGAGCGGCTTCCGCGCCGCGCCGGGCAGGCGCACGTGGCGCACGATGTTTTCCACCACCACGATCGCGTCATCCACCAGAATGCCGATCGAGAAGATCAGCGCGAAGAGCGTGATCCGGTTCAGCGTGTAACCGTAGAGGTAGAAGATGAAGAGCGTCAGCGCGAGGGTCGACGGGATCGCCAGCATCACCACCAGCGACTCCCGCCAGCCGAGGAAGAGCAAAATCAGCAGGGCCACGCCGAACACCGCGATGCCCATGTGCAGCAGCAGCTCGTTGCCCTTTTCCGCCGCCGTGTGGCCGTAGTCGCGGGTGACCGTGACGCTGACCTCCGCGGGCAACAGCGTCCCGCGCAACGCCTCCACGCGCGCCAGCACCTGGTTGACCACTTCGACCGCGTTTGCCCCCGGGCGCTTCGCCACGCTCAGGGTGACGGCCGCCTCGAGGCCGCCGGCCGCGGTGCCATGGAGGACGTAGTCCACCGGCTCCTCGGCGCGATCCGCGATCGCGGCGACGTCGCGGAGATGGACCGGCCGGCCGCCGGCGACGCCGACGACCACCGCGCCGACATCCGCGACGTCGCGGAGGAAGGCGCTGGTCTCGAGCAGGATCTCAGTGCCCGCGAACGGCCGGGAGCCCGCCTGCACTTGGCGGTTGGCCTGGCGCAAGGCCCCCGCGACGTCCGCCGGGGCGAGGCCCCGGGCCGCGAGGGCGGTCCGGTCCAGCTCGACCCGCACCGCGCGGCGGGTGCCGCCGAGCAGGACCGTCTCGGCGACCTCGGGCACCGCCTTGACCACGTCGTCGACCTGCGCGGCCAGCCGGCGGAGCGTCAGGTGGTCGAGGGTGCGGCTGTGCAGCGTGAGGGCGAGGATCGGGACGTCGTCGATCGTGCGGGACTTGATCAGCGGCGGCGAGGCGCCGGGCGGGATGCGGTCGGCGTTGCCGGCGAGCTTCTGGTTCAGTCGGACGAGGGCGGCCTCGACGTTGGTGCCGACCTGGAAGCGGACAACCGTGAGCGCATGGCCCGGGCTGGAGGTCGAGTAGAGGTACTCCACATCCGGGATTTCCCAGAGCAGCTTCTCCATCGGCCGGGTGAGGCGGTTCTCGACCTCGGCGGGCGTGGCGCCGGGCAGCAGCGCGAAGACGTCGACGATCGGGACCTTGATCTGGGGTTCCTCCTCGCGCGGGAGCCGGAGGACGGCGAAGACGCCGAGCAAAACGGAGGCGAGGACGGCGATGGGGGTGAGCTTCGAGGTGACGAAGTACCCCGCGAAGCGCCCGGAGAGGCCGGGGGGCGCGCCGGCGGGGGGTTCCCCGCTCACGGCACCACCTCCACGGGCTGCCCGTCCCGCAGGTCGGCCGGGGGCGCGAGCACCACGCGCTCGCGCGCGGCGAGGCCGGCGAGCACTTCCACCTGGGCGCCGCGGCGGGCGCCGGTCCGCACGAGACGGAGTTGCACGGGGCCGCTCTCCGGCACCACGAAGACGCGTTCCATCTGGCCCAGCAGGGCCACCGCCGCGGCAGGTACCAGTACCGCCGGCCGCGTGTCCCCGGGGACGAGGACCCGCACGAACTGGCCCGAGCGGACCGGGGCGCCGGCGGGCACCGCCAGCTTCACGCCGATCGTGCGGGTCGCGGCGTCGGCCGTGGAGGAGACCTCGCGCAGCGTCGCCGGGAACGTCTGGCCGCCGGCGCTGACATCGAACTTGGACCCCACAACCAGGGCGGCGGCGGCCGACTCGGGAACGGCGGCCTCGAGCTCAAGGTCCGCGGTGCCCTCGATCTCGAGCAGCGGCTGGCCGGGCGAGGCGAGGTCGCCCGGGTGGACGAGCCGCCGCGCGACCACGCCGTCGAAGGCGGCGCGGAGGGTGGTGTAGGCCAGCTGCGCCTCGGCCTCGCGCACCGTCGC
>JAIXQE010000087.1 GCA_027485815.1 Opitutaceae bacterium | reverse complement strand
CACTTCCGGGCGGCGCCGCGGACCGTCGCGAGCTTCGTCGGCCTGGCCGAGGGCACCCTTGGACCCGCGCCGCGCAAACCGTACTTCGACGGCCTGACCTTCCACCGGGTGGTCCCGGACTTTGTGGTCCAGGGCGGCGACCCCACCGGCACCGGCGACGGCGGCCCCGGGTATGCGTTCGTCGACGAGTTCTCGCCCGCGCTGGGTCACGAGGCGGCCGGGGTGCTCTCGATGGCCAACAAGGGCCCCGACACCAACGGCTCCCAGTTCTTCCTGACCCTGCGGGCGGTCCCGCGGCTCGACTTCCTGCACGGGGTCTTTGGCCGCGTGGTGCGGGGTCTCGAGGTGCTGCCGCGGATCGAGCGCGGGGACCGGATGACGGTCGCGATCCACCGCCGGGGTGCCGAGGCCGCGGCCTTCCGGGCGGATGACGAGGCCTGGCGGGCCCTGAACGCCGGCGCGCGGGCCTATGCCGGGCCGGCGGAACCCGGGCCGGAGGCCTTCTGCCACGATCCCGACGGCATCCTGCCGGCGGAGCCCCCGCGGGCGCGGGCCTTCAACCACAAGCTGGCCAACGTCGAGCGCACCCTGGGCCTGCGGATCGCGGCCCGCTTCCGCGCCCGCTCCCCCACCCCGGCCGAGGACGCGGCGCCCGGGGCCTTCATGCGCGCCCTCGCGGAACAGCTGGGCACGGCGCGGGCCGGCGCGCTCGCGGTGTACTTCGCGGATGAGGACGAGTGGCGGGTGTGGATCGGCGACGCGCTGGTCGGGCGCTTCGCCGGCCGGACCGGCACCGCGGCGGAACTCACCGCGGACGGCTCGATGCACGAGGCCAAGGAGGCCTTCCTCGCGGCCGCCCTGGCGCGGTCCAAGGAGGAACTTGCGGAACAGGTGCGGGCCGCCGCCGCCCGGCCCGAAACCCCCGCGCCGCCCCCGGGTCAACGGGTGAAACTGCAGGCCGACGCGATCCTCGACGGCCTGATCCGCCGGCTCGCCCCGCGCTGAGGTTTGCCAAAGCGAACTCCCCGGCCTCCCTTCGCCCGATGCGCAGCGTGTACTTCCTCCTGATCCTTGGCGCCGTCCTCGTGACGGTCGCGGTGGTGAGCCGCACCGGCATCGCCTCGCGCAACGACCCGCGGGACCGGCCGATCAACAGTGCGATGCGGGAGGCCCTCGACCGGCGCAACCCGCAATACAGCACCGAGGACGAGCTGCTGCTGGCGCAGCGGTTCGGGACCGCCGTGCGCCGACCCTCCGGCCTGCGCTGGGTCGTGCGCGCCCCCGGCAACGGCCCCGACACGCCCCCGCTCGGCGGCGAGGTGCTCGCGCATTACGAGGGCCGGCTGCTCGACGGCACCCCGTTCGACGATTCCCGCAAGCGCGGGGCGCCGTTCACCTTCCGCGTCGGCACGGGCTCCGTGATCCGCGGGTGGGACGAGGCGTTCCTGACCATGCGCAAGGGCGAGAAGCGGACCCTGATCGTGCCCTACTGGCTCGCGTACGGCGAAAAGGGCCGGCCGCCGAAGATCCCGCCCAAGGCGACCTTGATCTTCGAGGTGGAGCTGATCGACTGGCGCTGAGGCCAAGGACGGTCGCCCTCAGAGCCCGACGAGGGAGCCGTTGCGCTTCAGCCAGTGCTCCGCTTCGCGCCAGCCGGGGCAGACCTCCTCGACACGCGCCCAGAAGCGGGCGGAGTGGTTCATCTCGCGGCGGTGCATCAGCTCGTGGTGGATGATGTAGTCGCGCACCGACTCCGGGGTCTGAACGAGGCGCCAGTTGAGCGAGATGCCGCCGGTGGCCGAGCAGGAACCCCAGCGGGAGCGCTGGTTGCGGACGGAGACCTCGCGCACCTCGATGCCGGTGACCGCGGCGAGTTCCCAGGTGCGGGCGGGCAACTCGATCCGCGCGCGACGGATAAAGTGGGCCTCAAGGGTCGGCCGCAGGTCGCCCTCCAGCCGCGGCACCCGGAAAACGTCCGCCGCGAGGCAGACCTGGGGGCGTTCCCCGGCGACGGCGACACGCACCTCCTCCAAGGCCCCGCGCCACAGGACGCGCGTCCCGATGGTCCAGATCTCCGCCCCGCGCGGCCGCTGGCGCTGGCGGGCCCGCGCGCGCTCGAGCCATTCACGGTGGGCCGCGACGAAGCGGCGGGCCTCGCGCTCGCTGCCGCTCGCCGGGATCGTCGCCACCGCGACGCCATCGCGCCGGAGGGTGAGCCGGTAGCGGCTGGCCCGGAGGCTGCGCTCAAAGACGATTCCCTCCTCGCCGGCGGGATCCGCAACGGGGGCGGGCCGGGCGGAGCCCGGGGGCGCGTGGTGCACCCCGGGTTGCGGCGCGAAGAGGCCGAACAAATCCTGCTGCTGCGGGCTCAACGCGGCGAGTCAACGGATCGGCCCGCGCGAATCCAGCGTGATATCGCCTCCGGATCCCGCGCGCCGGCCCCGCCAAGCGTGCCAAAAGGTCGGGGTCTGCCCGACGTGTCCCGGGAGCAGCAGCAGGATCGCGACCTCCTCGATCCCCGTCGCCACCAGCCAGAGCATCACGCCATGGAAGGGCCACGCGGGGCCCTCGTTGAGCAGGGGAATGAGGGTGAATGGACAAAGGACGGCCCCGACCTTCGAGGCCCAGGTGTGGTAACAGGGCGCGTGGCCGAGACGGATGAGGCCGAGGACGATCACCGCGAGGAACGCGGCCACCCCGGTGAGGACCCACGGCAGCTCCCGGCGGACCACCTCAGGCCAGAGCAGGGCAATCCCGGTCGTGCCCGCCAAGAGGGTCACGTAGTCGGCGGCGCTGTCCAACTTGCGGCCGAACTCGCTCTCCGCCCCTAGCCTCCGCGCCAGGTTGCCGTCGACCGCGTCCGTCAGGAGCGAGAAGGCGATCAGCCCGACGAAGAGCGACCGCTCGCCGGCGATCGCGGCGCCCAGCACGGCGGGCATCAGCGCGAGGCGCGTCGCCGAAATGACGTTGGGCCAGTGCCGGCGTTGCATCGCTAGAGCAGCTCCAGCCGCCAGCGGAGTTCCGCGGGGCGGGGAATTTCCAGCCAGCCGAAGCTGGCCGGCGCGCCGCGGTTGGCGCGACTGATGCACCCTGGGTTCAGCCAGCGGACGCCCGCCGGATCGCACTCGTCACGCGGGACGTGGGTGTGCCCGTGCAGGACCACGCGGGCGCCGGCCGGGGCGCGCCGGGGCGGGATGTGGATCAGGTGGCAGCGCCAGCCGTGGAGCTCCAGGTCGAGGTGCAGGGGCCAGGCCTGCTCGTCGTTGTTGCCCAAAACGACGCGCAGGGGCGGGCCGAGGGCGGCAAACTCCGCGAGCGCCTCGGGTTCGCAGACGTCACCCAGGTGCCAGATCTCATCCGCGCCGCGCAACCGCCGCGGGAGGCTCGGAGGGTAACGGTCGTGGGTGTCGGCGATCACCGCGATGCGCATCGACGATACCCTAGCCGGAAGGCGCGATTTTGCACGACGGAAGGCAGCCGCCCGCGCCGGCCGGGCGATCAAGACCCGGTGAGGAAGCGCCCGAAGGCGGCCGCGCCGGCGACGAGGTCCGTGCGCGCGATGTACTCGTCCTTCGTGTGGGCCTGCGCGATGCTGCCGGGGCCGAAGGCGACCGCGGGGATGCCCGCGGCGGCGAGGACGTTCGCGTCGCAGAACCAGTCCGCGCGCGCCCAGCCCGCGCCGGCCCGGCGCAGCGCGTGCGCCCAGGGGTCGGTGCGGGGCGTCACGAAGGCCGGTCCCGTGCGGTGGATCCGGACGCGCGTGCGCGGGGCGTGGCGGCGGCAGAGTTCCCGGACCAAGCGGAGCGCCTCCGTCGCGTCCAGGTCGGGGTGCAGGCGCAGGTCGAGGCCGAGGCGGCAGCGGTCCGGCACGATGTTGAGGTCCCGGCCACCTTGGAACACCCCGAGGTTGAGGCTGGCTGGGCCGAGGACGGGGTGGCGGCGGGCGAGGAACGCGGGCGCCAGCTCGTCGCGCAGCGCGGCCGCAAGCGGCAGGGCGCGGTAGATGGCATTGTCGCCCCGCCACGGTTGCGCCCCGTGGCAGGCGCGGCCGGGCGTCTCCAACCAGAGACGCAAAATGCCCTTCGCGGCGTGGACGACCCGCAGCGCGGTCGGTTCGAGGGCGACCCCGAAGTCCGCGCGGAAACCAGAGCGGACCAGCGCCGCGGCGCCCGCGCTGCCCTCCTCCTCGCCGGCGGTGGCGGCGACGATCCAGCGCACGTCGGATCCGGCCCGGCCCGGGCCGCCGCGGGTCCAGCGCCGGAGCGCCCAGAGCAGCGCGGCGGTCGGCCCCTTGGTGTCGCAGGCGCCGCGCCCGTGGAGGCGTCCGCCGCGGGCGGTGAGCTGGAAGGGCGGGACCGTCATCCCGGCGACGCCGACCGTGTCGAGGTGCGGCGCGAAGACGACCGTGGCGCGGGCGCGGCGGGCGGGCTCGAAGACCCCGAGCACATTGGGCCGGCCGGGCGCGAGGTCGCGGATCTCCACCGCGGCACCAAGCTGGCGCAGGTGGTCGGCCATCCAGGCCCCGAAGCGCGCCTCGCCCGGCTCGCTGCCACCCGGGTCGCCACCGGGGTTCACGCTCGGCACGGCAACCATCTCGGCGAGCAAGGCGGGGAGGGAGGCGGGGAGGCGGGACATCGCGGGCACGCTGCGGAAAAGTTTGCCCTTGTGCGACGCCGAACGCGGCGCCGAGGCTGACCCGTGATGCCCACCGCGCCCGAGTTGCCCTGCGCCCCGGAGGACGCCGATGCCTTCCTCGGCGCCCCGGCACCGGAACTCGCGGAGGTGCTGGCCGGCGTCCCGGGCCGGGTGCTCGTCCTTGGCGCCGGCGGCAAGATGGGCCTCCACCTGTGCCTGCTGCTGCAGGGCGCGCTGCGGCCGCTCGGGCGGGAGGCGGACCTGCTCGCGGTATCCCGTTTCACCACGTTGCGCGATGGCGCCGACTTCGCCCGACACGGGATCCCGACGCACGCGGCCGATCTCTCGGATCCCGCCGCGGTGGCGGCCCTCCCGAACGCGGGCGCCGTGTTTTTCCTCGCGGGCGTTAAATTCGGGACCGCCGCCGCGCCCGAACTCCTGCACCGGATGAACGTCGCGGTGCCCCGGCTCGTCGCCGCCCGCTTCGCCGGTTCCCGGATCATCGCGTTCTCCACCGGCTGCGTGTACCCGTTCGTCACGCCGGAGTCCGGCGGCGCGACCGAGGCCACGCCGCCCGCGCCGCCGGGGGACT
>JAIXQE010000139.1 GCA_027485815.1 Opitutaceae bacterium | reverse complement strand
CGTGCTGGCGCTGGCGGGCTACGCGAGCCTCTGGCTTGCCATTCTCGCCGACACAGGTGCAACGCTGCTCGTGGTGGCGAACGCTCTCCGGTTGCTCCAAGCTCCACGAAGCGGCTGACGCCGATCCGGGGCAAAAGGGAGCCGAACTCGGAATAACGGTCGTTTACATCCAGGACTTGAGGGCCGGGCGCAGCTTTTCCCGGGCACGCGCGACGCGGTTTTCCACCACCTTCGGCGAGACTCCCACGGCTTCGGCGATTTCCGCTTGGGACATCCGCTCGTATTCGAAGAGCACGAGTGCCTCACGCAGATCGGGCGGCAGTCCGGCGACGGCATCGCGCACCGCGCTCGCTCGTTCGCTCCTTTCCAGGCCACGTGTTCCGGTGGTTCCAGCGACTTGCTCGTCGGGGAGGGCTTCCGTCCAGTCTTCGAGCGCGACGACGGGGCGCCGCTTCCACCAACGCAGTCGATTGCGGGCAAGGTTGACAGAGATGGCAAATATCCACGGACGAAACGCGGCGCCCGCGCGGTATTTTTCCCGCTGCTCCCACACGCGCACAAAGGTCTCCTGCGCCAGTTCTTCGGCTTCGCTCGAGTTCAGAACGATCCGTCCGATGACGGCTTTCACCGCCAGCTCCCAACGTTGCATTAAGGCCCCCAGCGCGGCCTCGTCGCCGGCTTGCACGCGCCGCATGAGCTCCGCGTCTTCACCCGGAGTGGTCAGTGCGGCCGCGTCGGGTGACATGATTTTAGTGCCCGTGCTTGTTGAGCTGAAGGTCAGGCGGAGCCTGGTGGTCGAAATCCTTGATCTTGGGCAATATCAGCGCGAGGTAGCGCTGGCCCGCCTCCGGGGACATTTGAGCGGCACATTCGCGGACGTGCGTGGCGATGGCGGACTCGCATACCAGGCGAAGCTCCTCAACGCGGCGTTCGGCAGTCGCGATTGCGGGCGCGTCTGCTTGCGGGGCGGCCTTCAGCTCGTTGCGCGCACGCACCGCGCGCATGATTTCCCGACAGTGTTCTTCGCAGACGACGGAATACGCGTCGTGCAGCTTCTTGATCGCGGTGAATTGAGCCTCGTTGAGGTCAAAATCCACGCGCAGCCATTCCATCGCGTCCTGCTTGGCGAGCGCGCGTGAAACCTCGGGATCGCTGGTGGCCTGAAACGCGACGAAGCCGGCAGCGCCGGCGGCGGCGGCAAGCAGGGCGATGGTGGCAACCAGATGCTTCATGGTGTTCAGGGGCGAAGTTTCGCCATCACGCGTGGATCGAGATTGCCAAGGTAGGACACAACCATCTGCTCGCGGCTCGAATCGAGCTTGGCGCGGGCGAACAAGTGGCCGGTCCAGCTGGCGGCGACGAGGGCAACGGCACCCGCAACAGTCCAGGCGGCGAGGTGAGCCCGCACATAAGCCGCCCAGGTTTCGCGCGAGCGCTGCCCGATGCGCTGCCACACCGCCGGACGGAAGTTCGGGTCCGACTTCGGACTCACCCGCCAATCGGCGAGGGTCCGGGAGAAAGGATCGTTGGGAGGGGACGGGTTCATGGAGTCTTCTACCAGCTATAAACCTGAGCGCGCAAAATCCCTCGAAGAATTTTCGAGGGATTTTGCGTTTCCGGGGTTATAGCCCCTGAACACTCCTCTATGCATCTCAAATCATACCTCTCCGCCCTCACCGTAACGCTGGGACTGCTCTCTGCGGTCTCGGCCTTTGCGCAACACGACCACCACGCATCTCCTTCCAAGGGCCAAGCCGACGCCAAAGCCGGCCAATTGCTCAAGGTCACCGAAAAAGACGCTGCTTGGGCGGCCAGGGAACGGGCGAGCTATCCCTTGGATGTCTGCGTCACTTCGGACGAAAAGCTGGGCAGTATGGGCAAGTCGCCGGAATACATTTACCGCGCGGCGGGGAAACCGGATCGGCTCGTGGTGTTCTGCTGCGCGGGTTGCGACGAGGATTTCCTGAAGGACGCCGCGAAGCATCTCGCCAAGATCGATGCGGCCAAGGGCCGAAAGGCGGGCAGCACTGGCGCGGCCAAGGACGCGCACAAGGGACATCATTAATTCCTTTTCGTCCGCCGCGTTAGATTCGCCGACCTGCTCCGTCCTCCCTTCCGATGCGCCTCACTCGACTCTACCTCCCACTCGTGCTCCTCGCGACTCTGACCACGGGAGCCGGTGCGCAATCGCCGTCCGTGCCTCACGAGCAAGTTGAGCTGCTGCGTGCCGTGGCGAACGCTCCGGCCTTGAACGCGGCGGCGCGCCGGACCACCGCAGCCCGTGAGCGGATCGACGCCGCCGGCCGGCTGGCAGACGTGGAAGTAGAAGGGATGGGTTCGCGCATGGTCGGCCCCATGAACGAACGCGCCACGATGTGGGAAGTGAGCGTCCGTCAGCCCTTGCCGAAACGCGGCGAGCGC
Organism: Opitutaceae bacterium; assembly: GCA_027485815.1. Lineage (GTDB taxonomy): Bacteria > Verrucomicrobiota > Verrucomicrobiia > Opitutales > Opitutaceae > ER46. The sequence continues at coordinate 854 of JAIXQE010000139.1, read as the reverse complement.
GCCGCGGATCGCGAACGCGCCCGGGCCGTGGTTGCCATGTCGGACGCGGACTACGCGCTGATGGCCGGCGAAATGGCCGCCGATACCGCGATGGCGCTGGCCGAAGCGGAAGGCGCGAATGCGCGGATTCGGTTGCTCGAAACACAGGTGGGGCGGCTCGATGCGGTGCTCCGCAGCATCGAGGCCAGGATCGCCTCGGGCGGCGGCCGCCTAGCCGATCGCCTGACCGTGCAATCGCGCGTCGCGTCGATGCAGTTGATGATCGAGGAAGAGCGCCGGATGGCGGCCGATGCGCTCGCTGAGGCACGCGGGCGACTCGGACTGAGTCCGGAAGCCCCGCTGCCGTCCTTCGCGGCGCCCACCGTCGTTGACATCAAGGCCGACGAGGCCGCGGCCGTGCGGCTCGCCGCGGCCCGCACGGAGGAGGCCAACGCGATGGTGAAAATGGCGCGGGCTTCCGCGAATCCGATGACCTCGGTGGGCGTGCGTTTCGAAAACGAACGGCGCGCCATGGGCGACGAGAACACCCTCGGCCTCGCCTTCATGACCGAGATTCCCTGGCGCAGCCGCCGGTATGCTCGCGCGGAGGTCCGCGCGGCCGAAGCGGACCGCGCCGCAGCCCAGACGGATGCGACCGCCACGCGCTACCGCATTTCCTCAGCGCTGACCCGCGTGGACCGCGCGGAGCGGCTGGCCGCGACCGCGCGGCGACTGAGCCGTGAAACGCTCGCACGACTGAACGCCGAGTTCGATTCGATGATCCGCTCCGCCGGAGTGGGCACGCCGATGGGCGAATCGACGATTCTGCAGACGGTCGAGATTCTCGAAAAGTCCACCGACACGGAAATCCAGGT
>JAIXQE010000007.1 GCA_027485815.1 Opitutaceae bacterium | reverse complement strand
TTTCAAATCGATGACGATCAGGGCGCGAAGCTTCCGATGAAAAAACAGGAGGTCGACGCGATACCACTCCTCCCCGATGCGCAGCCGGCGTTGCCGGCCGACGAAGGCAAAGTTCCCTCCGAGTTCGAGCAGAAATTTTTCCAGATGCCGCAGCAGCGCCTCCTCCAAGTCCGACTCGGAGTATTCGTCCTTCAAGTTGAGGAATTCGAGGACGAGAGGATCTTTGACCTCCTCCTCGGCACTGACCTGGTCCTCGGGCCGCGGCTTTGCTCCCTTCATGAGCATGGCGGACTTATCGTGGGACAACGCGGTGCGCTCATAGAAGACAGTGGCGATCTGGCGATCGAGCTGCCGCACCGACCAACCGCCCCGCAGGGCCTCCGTCTCGTAGAAGCGTCGAGCGGCCTCCTCCTTCACAGCCATTAGGCGCACATAGTGCGACCACGGCAGCCGAAATTCGGGCCGACCGACCGTGGCCAATTGGCCAGACACTGTCTGGCCAATTTCGGGGACTTCAGCCGAAGGCGATAGGCCAGACGGTGTCTGGCCTATCGGCCACAGCAGATAGAATGTCCGAGCACTCTTCAGATTGCTTAGAGAAAAACCGCGGCCAAACCGGGTCGTGAGGTCACTCGCCAAGCGCGCGAGCAGTTCGTCCCCGTAGCCCGCACGCTTCCTTCCGCCCTGGTCATGCTCGAAAATCCGCCGCCCCACTTCCCAATAGGTCGCGGTCATCACTGTGTTCACCGCACGCGCTGAAACGCGCCGCGCGTCCTCCAGCAAGCGGCTCAATTCCGCGACCAAGCCCTCGTAGTTGGAGGCGGATATAGGTTTTGCAGGCGGCATCGGAGTGAGGTCCAGAGTCGAGTTTTTCAGAGCGGGATCAACGCCGTTCTGGCAGTCCCCTGGAGGAGACACCTCGTCCAGCGGATTGTCGGGTTCGGTCATACGGCTATGCCTTTAGTTCAATTCGCTCAGCGCAGTCCCGCCCGTGGTGAGATCCAGCAGCAACTGCACGACGGCCCGTCTCCCGCAGCTATCCAGCCGCACGAAATTCCCCGTAAAGTCCACCGCGGCGCCATCGCGGAGATTGGCGAGGATTTCCCAAGCAGCCGATTCGCCCGACGACGCGCCCGGGTGCCCACGGGCCATGCGCCGCAGCGTGACCAACGCCTCTTGGCTGGTCGCTGTCATGCCGCCATCCCCGTCCGTGGCGCCTGACTCGCCGCAGCACTGTTCCCCGTCGCGACACTCGGCCCGCTCGCGGCAACCACCGGCACAGGCGGCCACGTCACTCCGGTAATCTGCGTCGCCGCATACCGCGCCGAGTCGTTCCGCAGCCGCTGCCAGCAGCCCAAGGATGGCGTCCAGTGGAACCCATACATCCGCAGTTTGGCGATGGTCCCTTCCGGCGGCTTCACGTCGTGGTAAATCCGCACGCGGCATTCCTCGGCGTTGTCCTCCACCCGCCCGCCGGCGAACTCGACCGTGGCCGAAGGACGCCCACTCTCGTTCGCGAGTCCCTTCAACCGCGCCTGCATCCGCCGGATGTTCGCGCCGTTGTTGGTCAGCGCGTAATCCGGAAAACCCACCCGCCCGGAAAAGTCGGGCTTGAGCAGTTCCCGCGCGCTGTGCTCTCGCTGGCCGCACTCCGCGACCAATCGCGCGACCTTCTCGTCGTCGGTCAGCTGCCGGTTGCGAACGATGACATTCGCGGCCTTCATCGTGGCCTGCAGCTTTTCGGCCGCGGTGATCTTGGTTTGCAGGTGTTGCACTGCGTCCGGGTCTTCCGACCGGACAACGGAGGGAGTCTTTGAATTCATACTCTGGGTGATGGTCCGCTCCGCTGGCGCGGCCCCGGTGTCAGGTTGAGAATCGGCCGCTCCAGCGCCGGCCGCAGGGCCGCGAGCCGGCCCGGACTTTCCACAATCCGCAGGCGTCGCCGCCGCGCCTTGCTCAGCAAATCATCGGTCGGACCTTCCCCGGGAAACGCGATGACCGTCCGGGCAAGTTCGACCAGCGAGGTATTGCGCTCCTCCGGCGTCGCCGGACCTTCGTGCATCCAGTTCGCCGTCACCTTCAAGACCGGAACGCCCCGTCGCTCGGCCCACGCTCCGACCTGATCGGCCACGCCGGCACTCCCGTCGGTGCAAATCGTCTTCGCGCCCACCGCGCGCATCGCTCTCTCGATCAACAAAAAGTCGTCCGCGCTCAGCACGTAGTGCCGCCCACCGGTGACGATCACGCCTAAGGCCCGCGCACTCATGGCCAGCGATACCCGAGCCGTTCCTTCCGGGTCAGCGGCAGACCTTGCCCCAGCGGCGCCAGCTCAGGCCGCACGACCGGTCGTTCCACCGCGAGCCCTTCGCGCACCCAGCGCCGCGCCTCCGCCACCCGGGCCAGCGCCGCGCGCACAGCGTCGTGCGCGGGCGTGTCTTTGAGACAATCGAAGTTCGACGCTACTTTGAGCGAGAACTCCGCCTGACCAAGGTGGTCGTCGAGATGCGACCGGATGGACGGATCGACGGGCATCGGACTACGCCGCGATTTTCGCGCCCGCCGCCGGGGGCGGCGTCGCCGGGGCCTGGCTCGGGTTGGCGAATTCCCTTCTCGTCTGCCGGTCCTTTTCCCGCAGCGCCGCGTTCACGAAAGCCTTGTCCTTGAAGTAAGGATTCACGCCTTCCAAATCGCGGTCGATGCGCGCCTTCGCCTCCGCGGTCTGCGCGTTGTAGAACGCCTGCGCCTGCGGGAGCTGCTTCTGGATAGGCCGCATCTCGTTCTCGTGCTTCTGCTGGTCGCGATAGAGGAAGGTCTCGATCGCGCGCTCGGGGTTTTCCTTCACGAGCCGCGTGTAAT
>JAIXQE010000163.1 GCA_027485815.1 Opitutaceae bacterium | reverse complement strand
GGGAACCACGCGGCCCCCGTCGCCGGCACGCGCAGGCGCCGCAGCTCGCGCCAGGTTCCGTCCCCGGCCCGGTCCACCTCCACGGTCACCGTGACCTCCCGCCCCGCGTCGTGCGCGAGGTGGAGGCCGCGCCGGGCATAGCCGCCAAAGAGGAACGGATCCGAGGGCACGCCGGCCTTCACCGGCTCCTCGAGCCACACCGCGCCGCGGCCCAGCACCGGCCCCAGCCGGTCGAGTTCCCCTGGGGGGACGAACCAGAGGTTAGACTGGGACTGTCCCGGCGCCGCGAGGGTGCCCTTGGCGCGCCGCTTGTTGAGGAACTCGCTGCGCGCGGTGTCATCGCAACCGAACACCACCTGGTCGCCCCAGCGCGCGAAGTCGCCGATGACCTTCAGGTAATTCGAACGGGGCGCGAGGCCGGCCGACTTGCCCGGGGCGAAGCCGCGGGGGAACCGCCAGAACGCGCCGTGCATCGTCATCAGGAGGTCCTCCTCGCCGATCTCGCGGATGCGCGGCCACTCGGTGTTCCAACCGTGGGCGCCGTCGTAGGAGTGGCTCGACTTGGGCAGGCGGTACGCGTGCCAGCGGCCGTCCGCGAGGACCATCAGGATCAGCGACCGGTGGTCCCAGCCGATGGTCCACAGCGGGTCGGTCGCCGGGGACGCGTTGCCCGTCAGGCCGCCGGGGCCGGTGACCTCCGTGAACTGGTTGCGCCGGACGACCGTCCACGCGTCGGCGCGGCCATCCCAGCTTGCGAGCACGCCGGAGGGCGTTTCCGGGCGGGTGCGCGCCGCGGTGCCGTGCTCGCCGTTGTTGGCGTACACGAGCAGGCCTTGGCCGGAGTAGAGCCCCTTGCCGTGGTAACCGGGCAGCGCCGCGCGGCGGAAGTCGCCGGGCTGGGCCTCGTCGCGGAACAACTCGGTGACCGCGAGGGTGTGGACGTCCACCTCGTAGAGGCCCTCCTCCATCGAGGCGGTGTAGACCTTGTTCGCCGGATCGAGGAGGTGCCGCGCCGTGCCGGTGGGCCGGCCGAACATCGCGGTGTACGGGATGACGCGCACCCGGCCGGCGGCATCGATCGCGTAGGGCCCGATGAAGAGCTGGCCCGATTCGCGATGGATGAAACGGTTGGCCGGCGTCCCCCCGATGCTCTCCGGCCGGACGATTTGCCGCCGGTCCGGCGTGATCTCGTACAACTTGTCGCTCGAACCCTTCGGGCTGTGCGGGGAATACGTGATCACCCAAAGGCGGTCCGCCCACGGCACCACCGCCCCCGTGCCGCATTCGGCGCCCTCGTTGAACATCGCCAGCCGCGGATCGATGCCCGCGATCTGCCGCGGCGCGGCGGCGGCACCCGCGGCGGCGGCGAGGACCAGGAACGGGAGCAGCGGGGCGAGGCGGCGAACGGGGCGCATCTCCCAGCTGAAACGGGCGCCCGCCGCGAAGGCCAGCCCAACCCTGCGCTCCGCGCTTGGCCCGGCGCGGTTCGGCGGCCAATGCTTGGCCACCCCGATGCGCCGCCGCCGAACCCTCCCGCCCCGCGTCCTCGCCCTTACCCTCGGTCTCGCCGGCGTCACCCTTGCCGCCCGCGCCGCGACGCCGCCCCCGCCGCCGCCCGGGCCGGGCGACCAGATGTTCGCCGAGTATTTCCGCACGGAGACCGCCCGCCTCACCCGCGATCCCCTCGCCGGGATCGACTCGGCCGCCGCCTGGCGCGCCCGCGTGCCCGCCGCGCGCGCGGAACTCCAGGAAATGCTCGGCCTGCTCCCCTTCCCCGAGCGCACGCCGCTTCACGCGACCGTCACCGGCCGCCTCGAACACCCGGAGTTCACCGTCGAGAAGCTTCACTTTCAGTCGCTCCCCGGCCTCTACGTGACGGCCAACTTCTACCTGCCCCGCGCCCGCGGGGACCGGCGGCTCCCGGCCATCCTCTACGTGTGCGGCCACGCGGTGGTGAAGGAGGGCGGGGTCAGCTTCGGCAACAAGGCGGGCTACCAGCACCACGGCGCGTGGTTCGCGCGCCACGGCTACGCGTGCCTCCTGATCGACACGATCCAGCTCGGGGAACTCGAGGGCGTCCACCACGGCACCCACCGCCTCGGCCTCCACGCCTGGAACGCCCGCGGCTACACGCCCGCCGGCGTCGAGGCCTGGAACGGCATCCGCGCCCTCGATTACCTGCAGTCCCGCCCCGAGGTTGACCCCGAGCGCCTCGGGATGACCGGCCGTTCCGGCGGCGGCGCCTACACCTGGTACACCGCGGCCCTCGACGAGCGGGTGCGCGCCGCCGTGCCCGTCGCCGGCATCACCGACCTCCACAACCACGTCGTCGACGGCGTCATCAAGGGGCACTGCGACTGCATGTTCACGCTGAACTCGGCGCGGTGGGACTTCGCCGCCGTCGCCGCGCTGGTCGCCCCGCGGCCGCTGCTGATCGCGAACACCGACAAGGACCCGATCTTCCCGCTCGACGGCGTGCAGCGCCTGCACCGCGCGGTGGCCGGCGTGTACCGGCTGCTCGGCGCCGCCGACCGCCTCGGACTGCTCATCACGGAAGGCCCGCACAAGGACACCCAGGACCTGCAGGTGCCGGCCTTCCGGTGGTTCAACCGTTTCCTGAAGGGCGAGGACCCGCCGATCCGCGTCGCGGCCGAGAAGCTCTTCGCCCCGCGCGACCTGCGGGTGTTCCCCGTGGGCGGCCACCCCGCGGACGAGCGCACCACGAAGATCCACGACAGCTTCGTGCCGCTCGCCGCCCCGGCGCTGCCCGCCGACGCGGCGGCCTGGGCCCGGCAGCGCGACGCGTGGCGGGACGCCCTGCGCACGCGCGTCTTCGCCGGCTGGCCCGCGGCCGCCGAGGCCGGCGCGCCCGACCTGCGCCCGACCGGACGCCGTGAGGCCGCGGGCCGCGTCGAGACCAGCTGGGAGTTCACCAGCCAGGGCGTGATCCGCCTCCCGCTGCGGGGCTACTCGCGCGGACAACCGGGGACCGCCCCGCGCCTGCTCCTGCAGGCTCTCGACGAGGCCGCCTGGGCCGCCGGCGGCCTCACCCCGGAGCTGGCCGCGGCCGTGGACCGCGGGGAACTCGAGGTGTTGCAACTCGCTCCGCGCGGGATCGGGCCGACCGCGCCGACCGCCCCCGCCGCCGAGCAGAACCAGCTGCGCCGGCGACATCCGCTGCTCGGACAGACCCTCGAGGGAATGCGGGTGTGGGACATCCGCCGGGCCGCCGAGGCCCTGCGCGCCGCGCCCGCGTTCGCCGGCAAGCCCCTTGCCCTCGCCGGCGTGCGCGACCAGGCCGTGAACGCCCTCTACGCCTCGCTCCACGTCGACGGTCTCGCGGGGGTCGAGCTGGAGGCGCCGCCCGCCTCGCACCTGCGCGGTCCGGATTACCTGCACGTGCTGCGGTTCCTCGACGTGCCCCAGGCCGTCGCGCTCGCCGCCGAGCGCCAGCCGGTGCGCCTCCGCGGCGCCAACCCCGACGACTGGTCGTGGCCCGCGCGCACCGCGGCGCAGCTCGGGTGGCCCGCCGACCGCCTGCGTTGAGCCCACGCGGCCGGAAAGCGTTTGCGCCGGCCGTTACCCCGCCCCTTCCCTTGCCCGCCGCCGCGACCCCGGCGCGCGACCCCTCCCCCACCCCGCCCGACCCATGCGCCCCTCCCTGCTGCTCCTGCTCGCCCTGACGACCGCCGCGGTGGCGGAAGCGCCGCGTGCGCTCTTCGACGGCCGTTCGCTCGCCGGCTGGCCCGGATCCCCCGCCTGGCGGGCCGCCGAGGACACCGTCACCGCGGACCTCGCCGCGGCGACGGGCGGAGCCCTGCGCTGGACGGGGGAAGTGGGCGACTTCGAGCTCGAGGCCGAGTTCCGCCTCGAGGGTGAACCCGGCGCGCGCGCCGCGGTCGCGTTCCGCACCGGCGGGACCGGCGGCTACCGTGTGGAGCTGGACCCGGGCGCGGTCTGGCTTGGCCGCCTCACCCGGGAAACGGGCGGCGAAGTGCTCGCGGAGCGCGGCGACCGCGTCGCGATCGCGCCCGACGGCCGCCGGTGGCGCGAACCGTTCGGCGAACCCGGCGACTTCGCGGCGCTGCGGCGGGCCGCGCCCGCCTGGAACACCCTGCGCGTCGTCGCGCGCGGCCCGCACCTCGAGGCGTGGATCAACGGCGCGCGCGTCGCGGTGGCCGACGACCATCGCTCCGGCGCGGCGGCGCACCACGGCGGCCTCGCCCTCGTCGCGGAAACGGGCCCGGGGAAGATCGAGTTCCGCGCGCTCCGCCTCACCGACCTCGGCCGCACCCCGCTGCCGCCCGCGGCGACCGCGGTGGCCGCCGCGACGGAGCCCGCCGCCGGCCCCAACCCCGGCATCGGCACCACGCGCCGCAACGGCGATCCCCCGCTGAAGCGCACCCCGGGCGTCGACGATACCACGCGCCTGCACGCGAGCCCGGTGCTCTGGCACCTGCGCGACAACCCGGCGCCGGCGAGCGCCGTGGCCAACCCGGCCGGGCAGCGCGTCGCGACCGGCTTCCGCCTCGTGCACGGCTTCCAGGCCGACCTCGTCGCGGCGGAACCGGACGTGCGCCAGCCGATCGCCTTCGCCTTCGACGCGCGCGGCCGGATGTGGATCGCCGAGGCGCACTCCTACCCGAACCGGCAGCCGGAGGGCCAGGGCCGCGACCGCGTGATCATTTTGGAGGATGCCGACGGCGACGGCCACTTCGAGACGCGGCGCGTCTTCCTCGAGGGCCTCAACCTCGTGAGCGGCCTCGAAGTCGGCTTCGGCGGGGTCTGGATCGGCGCCGCGCCGCACCTGCTCTTCGTGCCCGACCGCGACGGCGACGACCGCCCCGACGGCCCCGCGGAGGTGCGGCTCGACGGCTGGGGCTGGCAGGACACCCACGAGACCCTCAACAGCTTCACCTGGGGCGTCGATGGCTGGCTCTACGGCTGCCACGGCGTGTTCACGCACTCGCTCGTCGGCGCGCCCGGCACCCCGGCGGCGGAGCGGCACAAGATCCGGGCCGGCGTGTGGCGCTACCATCCGGTGCGCGGGAAGTTCGAGGTCTTCGCGCACGGCGGCAGCAACCAGTGGGGCCTCGACTTCAACGCGCACGGCCACCTGTTCATGACCCATTGCCGGAGCTTCCACGGCGGCGGCGGTACGACCCACGTGATCCGGAACGGCCACTACTGGAACCAGGCCAACAGCGACTACGCGCCGTGGATCTCGAACCGCGCGCCGGACTTCGCGCCGGGCCTGCGCAACTTCCTGCCCTCCTCGGCCCGCTACGACAGCGGCGAGGGTGGCGCCGGCAAGCCGGGCACTTCCGCGGTCTACGGCGGCCACTCGCACGTCGGCACGATGATCTACCTCGGCGACAACTGGCCCGCCGCCTATCGCGACCAACTCTTCACCCACAACCTCCACGGCCACCAGATCAACCACCAGGTGAACGTCCGCACCGGGGCCGGCTACGAGACGTTCCACGGCGGCCACGACGTCCTCTTCTCCCCTGACCCGACGTACCTGCCCGTCGACCTGCAGTACGGGCCCGACGGCGCCGTCTACGCGATCGACTGGAGCGACACGCAGCACTGCCACAACCCGCGGGACGAGATCTGGGACCGCACCAACGGCCGCGTCTACCGCGTCGCCTGGAGCGCGACCTGGCGCCCGGCACGCGTGGACCTCGGCCGCCTCGACGACGCCGCGCTCGCGGCGCTGCACGACCACGCGAGCGAGTGGCACGTCCGCACCGCTCGCCGGCTGCTGCAGGAACGGGCGGCCCGCGGCGCCCTCGCGCCGGCGGCCCTCACCAGGCTCCGCGACCAAGCCGATGATCGCACCGCCAGCGTGGCCCGCCAGTTGCGCGCCCTGTGGACCCTGCATGCCGTCGGGGCGCTCGACCTCTCCCGCCTCGCCGTCGCCCTGCAGCACCCGGATGAGATTGTCCGCGCCTGGGCCGTGCAGCTCGCCACCGAGGAGCCCGGTGACCCGGCGCTGCCCGCGACCACCCTCGCCCGCCTCGCCGCCACCGAACCCTCCGCGCACGTGCGCCTGGCGCTCGCCTCCGCGGTGCCCGCCCTCCCCGCCGCGGACCGCTGGCTGGTCGCCGAAACGCTCGCCCGGCGGACAGAGGACGCGGCCGACCGTTTCCTGCCGCGGCTCATCTGGTCCGCGCTCGCGCCCGAGGCCGCCGCACACCTGCCCCGCGCCCTCGCCCTCGCCGGCGAGACGCCGGTGCCGGTCGTGGCGGATTCCCTGCGCTGGTTCGCCGCACGCCAGCCGGCGGGCCGCGACGCCCTCGTGGCCGAGGTCGCGGCCGGCGGTCCCGTCCGTACCCTGCGCCTGCTCGCCTTCGCGCTCGAGGCCGAGGCCGGGCTGCCGATGCCCGCGGCCTGGCCCCGCCTCGCGGCCCGCTTCGCCGGCACGGCGGACCCGCACGCCCGCGACGCCGTGGAGCAGCTCGCCGCCCTCTTTGGCGACCGCTCCGTGCTCGGGCCCGTCCGCGCGCGCCTCGCGGACCGCAGCGTTCCCGCCGCCGAGCGGCGCCGCGCCCTCGACCTCCTGCGCCGCGCCGGCGATCCCGCGGCGGCGCCGCTCCTCGCGCAGCTGCTGGGGGATCCGGAGTTGCGCGCGGCCGTCATCCCGCTCCTCGGGGCGGCCCCCGACGCCCCCGCTGCCGCCCAGGCCCTGCTCGGGGCCTTTCGCGACTTCGGCCCCGCCGAACGCAATGCCGCCCTCGCCGTCCTCACCGGCCGCGCCGAGCTGGCCCGTCCCCTCCTCGGCGCCGTCGCCGCCGGCACCTTCGACCGCCGCGACCTCACCGCCCTCCACGCCCGGCAGCTGCGCAAGCTCGGCGACGCCGAGGTCAACCGCCGCCTCGAGGAGGTCTGGGGCCGCACGGCCGAGGCCTCCACCGACGCGAAGGCCACCATCGCGCGCCTGCGCGACACGTTCCGCAACGCGCCCGTCTGGGCCTTCGACGCCGCCGCGGGCCGGCGCACCTACGAGCGCCTTTGCGCCGCCTGCCATGTCTCCGGCGGTCCCGACGCGGGCCGCCTCGGCCCCGACCTCGCGGGCACCTGGCGCCACGGCCTCGATTACTTCCTCGAGAACATCGTCGATCCGAACGGCGTGGTCGGCGCCGCCTACGAGCTGCACGTGCTGACGCGCCGCGACGGCACCGTGGTCTCCGGGATGATTGACCGCGAATCGGAGACCGCCGTGGTGGTGCGGACCGTGGCGGAGACGGTGACCATTCCGCGGGCGGACATCCGGGAGCGCCAGCGCACGACGCAGTCGCTGATGCCGCCCGGCCTGCTCGAGGCGCTCCCGGAGCGGGAAGCGGTCGAACTGCTCAAATACCTGACCGAACCACGCTGAGGCGGTTCAGCGCGGGGGCCGGAGTTGGAGCAGCACGTTGGCGGCCGTGATGAGCGCGCCGCCGACGAGGAGCCCGGCCGTAAGTTGCTCGTCCGCGTAGGCGATCCCGGTCCACGCGGAGAGGAGGCCCGGCAGGAAGAGCGCGAGGGCGGCGGCGAAGACGGGTTCGACGCAGTAAAGGAGCCCGGCCTCCGTGGCGGTGATGCGCGGCTGGAAGGTCGTCATCAGCCCGAAGGCCCCGAGCGTGCAGAAGACGGTCAGGGCGGCGGTGAGGCCGAGCCAGGCGGGGGACTGCCACGGGCGCACCAGCGC
>JAIXQE010000155.1 GCA_027485815.1 Opitutaceae bacterium | reverse complement strand
GATCCGGAGGGCGTTCAGGTTTTCCTCGGTCACCGGCCGGGTGCGGATGGACCGCTCGCGCAGCAGGAGCCCGAAGAGGCGGTCGTGGGGGATCCGCGCGGTGCGGAACGTGACCATCGCCGCGGCGAGCTCGCCGGGTTCCGGGGAGAGGATCTCGACGCCCGGCAGCGCCGCGAGCCCGGCGCGCGCCCGGGCGGCGAGCTGGCGCCCCCGCGCGGCGATCCGTTCGCGGCCGATCCGATCCTGCAGCCGCATCGCCTCCGCCAGCCCGAGCGCGGTCGCGACGTTCCGCGTGCCGTACTCGTAGCGCAGCGCTCCCGCGCTCAACGCGAAGCGGCCGCTCGCGTCGAGGTCGCCGGAATGGGCGCCCACCAGCGGCGGCGCCAGCTCCTCCTGCCGCGCGCGGCGCACGCAGAGGACCCCGGTCTCGAGCGGGCCGCCGATCCACTTGTGTCCACTCACCGCGAGGGAATCGCACCCGAGCGCGGCGAAGTCGACCGGCACCATCCCGGCGGACTGCGCCGCATCGAGGTGGAACCAGATCCCGCGGGCCCGGCACAGGTCCGCCGCCGCCCGCGCCGGCAGCGTGATCCCCGTCGGTGCAGTGATGTGGGAGAGCTGGAGGACGCGCGTGCGCGGCCCGCAGAGCGCGGTGATGCGCTCGAGGTTACCCGCCGCCGTCCGGGCATCCGGCTCGAACGTGCGCACGACCACCCCGCGCGCCCGGGCCGCCTGCAGCCAGGGGAAGGAGCCGCCGGGATGCGCGTGGCTCTCGAAGATGATCTCGTCGCCCGCGCGCAGGGCCAGGCCGGCGGCGACGGTGGCGTTGCGGACGAAGGCGACTTCGGCCGGGTCCGCGCCCAGGAAGCGGGCCACGTCGGCGCGGGCGGCGGTGAACTGCGCGTGACCGTGCTCGGCCTTGGCCTGCAGGCGGCGGGTGACCTCGGCGACGCGCTCGAGGACGGGCGTCGGCGTCGAGCCGAGGCCGCCGGTGTTGAAGTAACTGAAGCCCGACTCCAGCGGATACAGCGCGCGCACCGCCTCCCAGAACGGTTCCGGACGCTCCGCGGCGAATTCCGGGAGCGCCGCCCCGGCCCCGCGGGCGAGACCGAGACCGGCCGCCCCGAGGGCGGCGTGGCGGAGGAAGGAGCGGCGGGGCAGGCTCATGCGCGGAGGAATTCGAGCCGGTGGTCGAGCAGCAGGTCGCCGCCAGCGGGGAGGGTCACCGGAGCGTCGGCGTGAAAGGCGAAGGCGGCGAGCGGGTTTTTCGCGCGCACGAACCACGGGATCGGCCCGGTCCGGCTCTCGAACCGGACCTTCGTCCGCCGCAGCGAGCCGTCGTGCTGGCAGGACCACTCGAGCCACGGGGCCGGCACCCCGTGCACCTCCGCCTCGCCCCGGCGTCCGCCGGGACCGCTGACCCCGAGGCTCGCGTCGCCGTGCTCATCGAGGAGCTCGCGCGCGCCACGGAACTGCAGGCCGGTGTAGTGGGACCCCGCGAGGCCGCCCCCCGCATGGTAATTCGAGAGCACCAGCGGACGCCCCGCCGCGTTCCACAACCGGCTGGTCCAGTCGAGCGCCCAGCCGTCGGGCAGCAAGTCAGTCGCCAGCACGCGCTCCTCGCGCAGGAGCACCTCCCCCGCCGGCGAACGCCACTCGACGGCCTCCTCCAGCCGCGCGGGCGTGCGCGCCGCCCACCCGGCGTGGACCTGACTGCCCTGATCCCCGCGCCAGCGGTAGCCCTCCCCCGGCCGGTACGAGGGACCGCCCCAGAAGTTGACTCCCTCCACGGCGGTCAGCGTGAGACTGAGCCCGTGGTGCCACGGGTGATCATTGGGCCGGAAGTTGGTCAGGAGATCGCCGTCCGCCGAGTAAACCGGATGGCAGTAGGGCCGTGGCGCCTCCTCCGCCGGCGTGGCGGGCGCAAACACGTAGGTCCAGAGCGGACGGCCGTCGCGGCGCACCTCGACGCGATCCGCCGCCTCCACGAGGGACAGCCCGGCGTTCACGGCACGACTCCCTCCAGCGCGAAGGCGCCACCCGGGAACTCGGCGTGTTCGCCGCCCGGCAGGCGAACCCGGACCGGCGTCGCGGCGGGCGCCTCGCCCTCCAGCCGGAACCGGCCAGCCGCGACGCGCCACGCCACCCGCACCAGCCCGCGCGGCGTGCAGACCGCGCCCCGCGCCGAGCCGAGGCCGCAGCGGCGCGGCGTCACCCCGACGACGGCGAAGCCGGGCGCCAGCGGCTCCACGCCCAGGACGCGCGTGAGGAATTCAAGCGCGGGATGCGCCGACCACGCGTGGCACAGGGATCGCCAGTAACTGTTCTCCTCGACGAAGGTGTCGAGGCCGAGTCCCGTCATCTCGTGCCACGGACCCAGGTGGCGCGGCATCGAGTCGTAGGCGCCCATCCGCTCCAGGGCGCGGAAGCCCGCGTGCCACCAGAAGAAGGAGCCCGGCGCCAGGGCGGGATCGTGTGGGAAACGGGCGGCCAAGCGGCGCCGTTCCGCGTCACCCGCGGCCCCGCAGAGCACGGCCCACGCGTTGCCGTACTGGCTGACCTCCGGGCCGCCCGGACGATCCTGGAACAGTCCCTCGCGCTCGGACCAGAAGCGCGCCCGCACCGCGGTCCGCACCCGCGCCGCCTCCCGCTCGCACCGGTCCGCCTCGTCCCCGCGCCCGGCGAGCCGGCAGAGGTCCGCCGCCTCGGCCAAGGCCACGCCGTATTGCGCGGAAATGATGCAGGTCGGCCCCGCGTCCGCCCCCGGCACCACCCCGCGCGGCCACCACGGGCACCAGTCGGTGATGTTCCAGTAGGGCAGCCGTTCCGGCAACCCGTCCGGGCCCGCATGCCGCGCGAACCAGTCCAGCACCGCGCGCACGCCCGGCAGCAGCTCCGGCAGCACCGCAAGGTCGCCCGAATGGTAAGCGTAGTCGCGGATCATCGTGATCCAATGCAGGGACCATGACGGGATGACCTGCAGCAGCCGCGAGGGATACCGGCTCTGGGTCAGGCCGTCCGGCAGGCGCGACCAGTCGAAGTGGTGCAGGGATTGCAGCGTCAGCCGGTAGTCGCCCGCCGTCAGCATCCCGAGCCGCGAGGTGATCATCGTGTCCCCAGCGTACTGCATCTGCTCGTAGTACGGGCAGTCCTCGAAGGTCTCGTGCGCGCACAGGCGCATCGTGCGGACGGACGCCCGCCAGATGGCCTCGAGCGCCGGGTCGTCGCAGGCGAACTCGGCGCGCACCTGGTACGGGTAGGCCGTGAAGCGGTGCGCGCAGCGGAGCAGGCGGAGGGGTTCCGCGCCCGTCCGGACCCGGAGGCCCACGTAGCGGAAGGCCCGCCAGTGCAGCGGTTCAAACTCCTCCCCGGCGGTCCCGCCCGCGGGCTCCCAGCGATCGCTCCAGCCGCTCATCTTGCCCCGGCGGTCAAAGGTCCAGCCGGTGCTTTCGTCCGCGTAATGCGAGGCGAGGTTCGCAAGCGATTGCCGCCGCCCGAGCAACTTCGCCCCGGGCGTTTCCCACGGCAGCCGCAGCGCCTCCGCATACGTGAGGCGGACTTCCGCCCCGGCGCCGCCCCGGGTCTCCAGCCGGGGGTAGGCGGTCGTCAGCACGCCGGCGTCGAGGATGACCTCCACGTCGGCGTGCGGCGGCACCTCGACCTCCCCCGCGCCCGCGAGCAGGCGGCGCCACGCCGGCCCCGGATCGCCGCCGCCGGGCAGGAAGCCGTCCGCAAACCCAGCGGACGCGCCTTCCTCCAAGGCGGGGATCATCCGGGGTACCAACCCATAAGGGCTCGCCGGATCCCGGCGGTCCTCGCGCCGTTCCGCCCGGTACAGCAAGGTCGCCGGCGCCCACGCGGCATCGTCGAACCCGGGCTGCAGCCAACCGCGGGGAATCAGCGCCTCCACCCGGTGTTCATAGTAACCTTGGTAACCCTCGAAGGTCGTGCCGTCGTTCTGGAACCGGTGCGCGCGATCCACCGCCACCCGCCACCGGGCATCCGTGGTCCAGTCCCCACCGTCGACGAGCCAGCCCCCGGCATAGGTCATCACCGAGCACGGGGCTCCCAGCTGCGTCGGCCGGTGGGCCACGCGCGACATGTCCAACACGAGCGCGGCGAGCACGTTGCGCCCGGGGCGCAGGTGGGGCGTGAGGTCGTACGAGTCGTAGAACTGATGGTTCACGTCGCCCTTCGCGGGACCCCGCCCCACGAGCGCGCCGTTGCACCACAGCACGTAGCGGCTGTCGGCGGAAACATGGATCCGCGCCGGCAGGTCCCCGGGATTCGCGGCCTCGAGGGTCCGGCGGAAGAGGCGCACCTGGTAATGCGAGGGGCTCGCGTCGGCGGGTGCCGGGGCGGCGTGGGAACCCTCGGCGGACCAGATCCACTGGGCCTGGGCGGTGAACGGCAGGGACATCGGCAGGGGAAAAGGGAGCGTCGGAACCGCGTCTGACCGGCCCCGGGGGCGGCGGGAATAAGCTCGCGGCTCCCTGAAACTCAACCACGGTTTTCATGAATTTTCCGCCCGTGCCCGCCCCGTCCCCCCGCCTCGTCGTTTGTGCCGCCACCTGGTCGCTGGCCGGCCATCCCCGGGGCCGCCCGTGGAGCCTG
>JAIXQE010000223.1 GCA_027485815.1 Opitutaceae bacterium | reverse complement strand
GCTCCATTGGAGCAGCGGCGGCCTGAACGGCGAATGGGCCGTGCGCCAGGGGGACTGGAAGCTCCACGCGCTCCGCGATCAGCGGGAACTCATTCATCTGGCCGACGATCCGGCTGAGGCGCGGAACCTCGCCGCGCAGCACCCCGACAAGGTCCGGGCGCTCACGGCGCTCCACGAGGCTTGGCTCGAGCCGATGGCGGAGCCCATCACGGGGGGCTCGAAGCGCTGGGGGGCGATCGGCGGCGAGGAGAGCCAGCGGGCGAAGGACCGCGCCGCCAAGAAGGCTTCCCGGAAGCAGGAACGCGGGCCCGCAAAGCAATCCGGCCCGGGGGCTCCGCCGCCCTAGCGGCCCGCCGGGGAAAGAGTGGTGGTAGGACCTGGATTCGAACCAGGGAAGGCGTAAGCCAGCAGATTTACAGTCTGCCCTCGTTGGCCACTTGAGTATCCTACCGAAAGGGTCGAAGACCGTCTGGCCGGGCGGGGGCGACGGCAAGGATTTTTTTCCCGCGCCGCCCCCCTCCGCCGCCGGCCGACGGCTTACTTCGCCGCCGCCGCGACGAGCTCCAGGAAGCTGCGCGCCTCGAGGCTCGCGCCGCCGATCAGGCCCCCGTCGATGTCCTTCTGCGCCAGCAACTCCGGCGCGTTGGCCGGCTTCATCGAGCCACCGTAGAGGATCCGGATGCGCTGCGCCATGGCGTCACCGAAGAGCTTCACCAGCAGGCCGCGGATGAACGCGTGCACCTCCTGCGCCTGCTCGGTCGTCGCCACCTTGCCGGTGCCGATCGCCCAGACCGGCTCGTAGGCCACGATCACGGACGCCGCCTGCTCGCGGCTCACGCCCTCGAGGCCGCGCTCCAGCTGGGTCTGCACCACCTTCAGCGTGGTCCCCGCCTCGCGCTCCGCGAGCGTCTCGCCCACGCACACGATGGGCCGGAGCTGGTGCTTGAGCGCCGCGAGCGTCTTGCGGTTCACGCCCTCATCGGTCTCGCCGAACAGGGTGCGGCGCTCGCTGTGGCCGAGGATGACGTGCGTCGCGAAGATCGCGCGCAGCATCGGGGCCGAGACCTCGCCGGTGAAGGCGCCGCTGGCCTCGGCGTGCAGGTTCTGGGCGCCGAGGCGGACCTCGGACCCCTCCAGCACGCGGCCGACGGACTCGATGGCCGTGAACGGCGGGCAGACCACGACCTCCACCGCCCCCTGCTTGCCGACGGCGGCGACGATCTCCTGCGCGAGGGCGACGCCCTCCGCGGAGGTCTTGTTCATCTTCCAGTTGCCGGCGATGACCTTCTTGCGGGTGTTCATAAGGGGGATCAGGACTCGAGGAACGCGACGCCGGGCAGCACCTTGCCCTCGAGGAACTCGAGGCTGGCGCCGCCGCCGGTGGAGCAATGGCTCACCTTGCCGGCGACCTTGAACTTCTTCGCCGCGGTGGCGGTGTCCCCGCCGCCCACGACCGTGGTGGCCCCCTTGGCGGTGGCCTCGGCGATCGCCTCGGCCATCGCGCGGGTGGCGCCGGCGAAGGCGTCGAATTCAAACACGCCGGCCGGGCCGTTCCAGACGATCGTGCGGGAGGCGAGGATGGCCTCGCGGTAGAGCGCGATCGAACGCGGGCCGGCGTCCATCCCTTCCCAGCCGTCGGGAATGCCCGAGGCGAGGTCGGCGGGACGCGTGTTCGCGTCCGGGGCGAAGCGGTCCCCGGCGATGAAGTCGACCGGGAAGATCAGCTCGACGCCGCGGGCCTTGGCCTTCGCCTCGAGCTCCGCGACGATCTTGGCGCCCTCGACATCGAAGAGGGAGCCGCCGATGGCCATCCCCCGGTTCACCTTGTGGAAGGTGTACGCCATCCCGCCGCCGATGATGACCTTGTTGGCCTTCTCCAGCAGGTTGTTGATGAGCGGAATTTTGTCGGCGATCTTGGCGCCGCCGAGGATCGCCAGCAGGGGACGGTCCGGGTTCTCCAGGACCTTGGCGAAGGCCTTCAGTTCGGCCTCCATCAGGAAACCGGCCGCCTTCTCCCGCAGCGCGACGCCGACCATCGAGGAATGCGCGCGGTGGGCGGTGCCGAAGGCATCGTTGACGAACACGTCGCCGAGCCGGGTGAGCGAGGCGCGGAAGGCGGCCTCCTTCGCCGGGTCGGCCTTCAGCTTCGTCTCGGTGCCGTCCGCCTGCTTCACCTTCACCTTGCCCTCCTCCTCGAGGTGGAAGCGGAGGTTCTCCAGCAGCACGACGTCACCCGGCTTCAGCGCGCCCGGGGCGCAGGCGGCCTCGACCGCGGGACCGACGCAGTCGTCGAGGAAGCGCACGGGGCGGCCGAGGAGCTTCTCCAGCTCGGCGGCGACCGGACGCAGCGAGAACTTGGCGACGCGCTGGCCGTCGGGCCGGCCGAGGTGCGACATCAGCACCACGGCGGCGCCCTGGGCGAGGGCGTGCTGGATCGTGGGCAACGCCGCGGCGATCCGCTGGTTGTTGGTGATCGCGCCGGTGACCTTGTCCTGGGGGACGTTGAAGTCCACGCGCATCAGCACGCGGCGGCCGGCGAGGTTCAGGTCGCGGATGGATTTGAAGGAGGGCATCGGGAGGGGCGGAGGGGAGGGGCGGGCAAAAAAAGGGCGGGGCGGCGCCGCGGCGGGAAGGCTCCCGCGGCGGACGCCGGCCCCGCGGCCGGACGCCGGATCAGAGCTGGGCGGCGATCTTGCGGGTCAGCTCGACGACCCGGTTGGAGTAGCCCCACTCGTTGTCGTACCAGGACACCAGCTTGAAGAACTTCGGGTTGAGCTCCACGCCGGAGCCGGCGTCGAAGATCGACGAGCTCTTGTCGTGGATGAAGTCGCTGGAGACGACCTCGTCGGCGGTGTACGAGAGGATGCCCTTCAGGTAGGTCTCGCTCGCGCGCTTCATCGCCTCGCAGATCGCCTTGTAGGAGGTCTCCTTGGTGGTGCGCACCGTGAGGTCGACGACCGAGACGGTCGGCGTCGGCACGCGGAAGGCCATGCCGGTGAGCTTGCCCTTGACCTCGGGGATCACGAGCGCGGTGGCCTTGGCGGCGCCGGTGGTGGACGGGATGATGTTCTGCGCCGCGGTGCGGCCGCCCTTCCAGTCCTTCTTCGAGGGACCGTCGACCGTCTTCTGGGTCGCGGTGTAGGCGTGGACGGTGGTCATCAGGCCCTCCTCGATCCCGAAGCCCTCCTTGAGGAGGACGTGCACGATCGGGGCGAGGCAGTTGGTGGTGCAGGACGCGTTCGAGATGATGTGGTGCTGGGCGAGGTCGAGCTTCCCGTCGTTCACGCCCATCACGACCGTGATGTCCTCGCCCTTGGCCGGGGCGGAGATGATGACCTTGCGCGCGCCGGCGGCGAGGTGGCCCTTGGCCTTCTCGGCCTCGGTGAAGAGGCCCGTCGACTCGATCACCAGCTGGACGCCCAGCTTGGCCCACGGGAGCTCGGCGGGGGTCTTGGCGCTGACGACCAGGATCTCGCGGCCGTTGACGATCAGGACGTCGTCCTCGGCCTTGTCCGGGGAGGACTTGCGGGAGCCGACCGTGCCGTGGAAGCGACCCTGGGTGGAGTCGTACTTCAGCAGGTAGGCGAGGTTGTCGGCGGGGACGATGTCACCGACCGCGACGACATCGAGGGTTTCCCCGAGGAGGCCCTGCTCGACGAGGGCGCGGAAGACGAGGCGGCCGATGCGGCCGAAACCGTTGATAGCGACTTTGACTGCCATGATGGGACTCCGGTGTGGTGTGGGTTGGTTTGCGTTCTGGGAAGGGGGCCGCGCGGGCGCGGATTTCTGAAAAAAGGGGTGGCCGGGGCGGGAAGCAAGGGTTTTGGCGGGGCAAATCAGCGGGCGACCCAGAGGGCGCAGGCGAGCGGGGGCAGCCAGAGGGCGGCCTCGAGCGGGCGGCGGGCGCCGTGGGCGTCGCCGAGGTAGAAGCGATCTTGGTCCGCGAGCAGGCGCCAGGCGGCGGGGCCGGGGGCGAGGGCGGACTCGTCGAGGGCGAGGGTGGCGTCCTGCAGGGTGGGGTTGATGGCGAAGAGGAGGCGTTCGGGGCCGCGCGAGCGGTCGGCGTTCAGGAGGCAGGCGAGCGCGGGCCCGCCGAAGCCGTGGAAGCAGCGGAAGAAGCCCTCGGCGGGGCGTTCGTGGTGCCGGAGGAGTCGGCCGAGGTCGCCGCGGCGGAAGGCGATCCAGTCCGCAAAGTACGCGTGGGTGCTGGCGAAGCGGTGGAGCCGGCGGTAGTCGAGGGCGTTGAGGTCGCCGCGCTGGTAGGTGTTGTTCACCCCGAGCTTGGAGCGAAGGAAGTCCTGGCCCGCGGAGACCAGGGGAATCCCGGTGGAGAGGAACAGCAGCGCGGCCATCAGGTGCGTGCGGCGGCGGTCGTGCTCGGTGGGCTCGGCGCCATCGTGGCCCGGCCGCTCGGTGATGACGTCGATCCACGCCCGGTCGTCGTGGGACTCGGTGTAGTTGACCGTCTGGGCCGGCCACTTCGCGAAGTACCAGGGCGAGCCCCGCAGGAAGTACTCCATCCGCGCCGGGTCGCCGTTGCCGCGCACGTACTCGCGGACGAAGTCGCGGTAGCCGTCGTTCCACGAGGCCCAGCCCGTGTCGCGAAGGGCGCCCGCGAGGTGGCCGCGGAAACTCCAGGGCTCGGCGATGAGGATGACGTCGGGGCGGACCCGCTTGAGCGCGGCCTCGACCTCGCGGAGGACGTCGAGCCCGAGCAGCTCGGCGAGGTCGAAGCGGAATCCGTCGACGCCGTACGCCTCGAGCAGGTGGAGGCAGCTGTCGATGATGAGCCGGCGGGACATGGCGGAGCGCGCGCGGAAGTCGTTGCCGCAGCCGCTCCAATTGGTCGGCCGGCCAGCGGCGTCGTGCTCGAAGTAGTAGGCCGGGTCGACGCGGGCGAGGTGCGGCGGCTCGCCCACGTGGTTGAAGACCACGTCGAGCAGCACGGCGATCCCGCGGCGGTGGAAGGCGGCCACCAGCTGCTGGAGCTCGCGGACGCCGGAGGCGCGTTCCGGGGCGAGGGCGTAGGTGCTGGCCGGCGCGAACCAGTTCACCGGCATGTAGCCCCAGTGGTACTCGGCGGGGCCGGCGGCGTCGAACTCCTGCACCGGCTGCAGCTCGACGCAGTTCACGCCCAGCTGGGCGAGGTGGAAGTCGGGGCTCTCGACCCAGGCGCGCAGGCCGGTGAACCCCCGGCGCTCCGCGGGGGTCGCGCGGACCGGGGCGTGGGCGGCGAGGTCGCGGACGTGCGCCTCGGCGATGACCAGGTCGTGCCAGGCCGGGGTCTGGAAATCGCGGTCGCCGCGGCCGATCCACGCGGGGTCGAGGACGATCCCGGGCCCACCCCGCCCGAGCGTCGCGGGCGCGTAGGGATCGAGGATCCGCGCGGCGGGATCGAGGCCCGGATGCACCCCCTCGAGGGTGTACCAGTAGAACCAGCCGTGCAGGCTGCGATCGAGGACGACCTCCCAGACCCCGGCCGCGCCGTCGGCGCCGGCGGCCGGACCCAGCGCGCAGGCCAGGGTCTCCCCCATCCCGCCGGGTTCCCGCGCGAGGTGCAGGGTGACGTGGCGCACCCGGGGGGCGAAGAGCCGGAAACAGGTTTCGTCCCCGCGGACCAGCGCCCCCAGCGGCAGGTCGGAGCGCAGCTCGTAGAAGAAAGCCCCCGGCTGCAACGGGACCGACTCCCCGGCACCGTCCGCCCAACCCGCCGACCAGGCCTCCGCCAGGCTGAGGGACGTGCTCAGCGAGAACCGCCAGAGGTGGCGCCCCGTCCGCTGCGGATCGAGCACGCGGTTCACGTTGCCCTGCGCGTCCCGGACAACGTTCGGCGCCTCCGCCGGGGGGACGAGCCACTGGTGCTCGCCGGTCACGAACTTGAACCGCAGGCCCGCCGCGCCGAGGAACCGGGCGGAATCGCCCCGCCAGACCCGGACCGCCCGCCCTTCCCACTCCTCCGCCGCCAGGCGCCACTCCGGCTGCCCGATTGCGTCCTGCCACCCGTTGAAGTCGCCCGCGAGGTAGACCTCGGCCGCGGGGCCGCCGAGCTCGGCGGTCTCCTCCGGCGCGAGCACGCAGCAGAGCGCGCCCCCGGGTTCCACCCGGTAGCCGAAGTGCCGGGCCGCCGGCAGCGGCGGCGAGGCCTCGAGGCCGGAGGGGGCGGGGCAGTGGCGGCCGAGGCTGAAGCGGGGCAGGGCCGCCTGGTCCCAGTCGCGGTCGAGCTCGATCACCCCGACGGCGGGGGATTCCAGCCAGGCGCGGACGATGCGGGGCGGAGGGACCATGGGCGCTGCACAGCATCCGCCGGACCAACTCAGCGACAAGCGGTAATTCGGATTTGCCGCGCCCGCGGGCCCCGCCTCCCCTCGGCGCATGCCACCCCGCCTCCGCCCGCTGTTCGCCTGCGCCCTCCTCGGATTCGCCCCGGTTCGCGCCGCCGCCCCGGCGGAGCCCCTCGACGTGGTCGTCTACGGCGGCACGGTGGCCGGGATCGCGGCCGCGGTGCAGGCCGCCCGCCAGGGGGCGAGCGTGGTCCTGCTGGAACCGGGACCGGCGCTCGGGGGCATGACCGCCGGCGGCCTCGGCGCGAGCGACGTCGGCGACAAGCGGGCCGTGGGTGGCCTCGCGCGGGAGTTCTTCGGCCGCATCCACGCCCATTACCGGGACCCGCGGAGCTGGCGGCACGAGACGCGCGCGGACTATCTCCCGCGGCATCCCCTGAACGTCACCGAGGCGACGGGCCAGCACTGGTTCTTCGAACCGCACGTGGCCGCGCGCGTCCTCGCCGACCTCCTGCGCGAGGCGGGCGTGACGGCGCACGTCGGGGCGCGCCTCGACCGGGCCGGCGGGGTCGACCGCACCGGCCCGCGCCTCACCGCCCTGCGCCTGCTCGACGGCCGGAACTTCCGCGGCCGGACCTTCATCGACGCGACCTACGAGGGCGATCTGCTGGCGGCGGCGGGCGTCAGCCACCGGACGGGCCGCGAGGCCAACCGCGAGCACGGCGAGACCCTCAACGGCGTGCGTTCGCTGCCCCCGGAGCGCACGGCCGGGATCGACCCGTTCGTGGAACCGGGCCAGCCGGCGAGCGGGCTGCTGCCGGGCGTGGCGCCCCGCGCCCCCGGGCCCGAGGGGGAAGCCGACCCGGGCGTCCAGGCGTACACCTTCCGCGTGTGCCTGACCGACGTGCCGGCCAACCGCGTGCCCCTCACCCGGCCCGAGACCTACGACGCGCGGCAACACGAGCTCGTCCTGCGCTTCATCGCCGGGCGCCCGCTCCTGCCCGGACCGCGGCTCTTCACGCTCACCCCGATGCCGAACCGGAAGACGGACACCAACAACCGGGACCTCTTCTCGACGGATCTGATCGGCGGCGCCACCGGCTGGGCCGAGGCGGATTACGCGGAGCGGGATCGCCGCTGGCGGGCGCACCGGGACCACGTGCAGGGGCTGCTGTGGTTCCTTGCGCACGACCCGCGCGTGCCCGCCGAGACCCGCGCCGAGGTCGCACGCTGGGGCCTCGCGCAGGACGAATTCGCGGCCACCGGCCACTGGCCTTTTCAGCTGTACGTGCGCGAGGCGCGGCGGCTGCTCGGCGAATACGTGATCACGGAGCACGATGCGCGCCGCCGGACGACGGTGCCCGATCCCGTCACGTTCGCCTCCTACGCCCTCGATTCCCACGTCGTCGGGCTCTACGCCGACCAGGAGGGTCGCCTGCGGGTGGAGGGCCACTTCCTCGAAAACGTCCGGGCCTTCCCGCTGAGCTATCGGGCCCTGCTGCCGCGGCGGACCGAGGCGGATAACCTCCTCGTGCCCGTCTGCCTCTCGTCCACCCACGCCGCCTACGGCTCGATCCGGATGGAGCCCGTGTTCCTGATGCTGGGCCAGGCGGCGGGGGCGGCGGCCGTCCTCGCGCGCGAACACGGCGGCTCGCCGCACGCGGTGCCCTACGCGCGCCTGCGCGAGGTGCTGACGCGGGCCGGCGCGGTCTTGGAACTCCCCCGCGCCGAGAGTTCCGCCCGCGGGCCGGCCGGCGCGGCCGATCCCGCGGCGCTCGCGGCGGTCGACGCGCTGCACGCGCGCGGCCACTTCGCCCCGGCCGAGGCTTCCGTCAACGCCTGGCGCAACGCCGTCCGGCCCGGCGCGACCGTCGAGGCCGCCCGGGCCCGCGCCCTGCTCGTGTCGGTCGCGGCGCGGGTCGAGCCGACCGTGACCGAACTGGCCGCGGCGCTCGCGCTGCTGGCCCGCCGCGGCGTGCGCCTCGGGACGGACTGGACGGCGCTGGCCGATCCGGCCGCGGAGGCGGACGGCGCGGCGGTGGCCGAGCTGGTCGTGGCGCTCGCCGCGCTCCGGCCCTGATCCGGCGGAAACGGCGGCCATCTTCGGGCTTCCTTCGGGCGCGCCAACTGCTTGGCTCGCGCCCTTGCCACCGGCGCCCTCCCGCGCGCGGTGCGCCGCCCCACCCCGCCATGAACCTCCCTCCGCTCCCGCGCGCGCTCGCCGCGCTCCTTCCGCTCGCCGCGCTCCTGACCCCGGGCCTCCGGGGGCAGGCCACCCGCCCGCCGACGCCCAGCGCCCCGCCCGCCGGCGGCCTCGTGGCGCTCAACCCCTTCGAGGTGAAGGCCGAGGCGGACAACAGCTACGGGGCGCTTAACTCCAACTCGCTCACCCAGTTCAACACCGCCCTCGACCGCACCCCCGTCTCGGCCGACATCTTCACCGCGGAGTTCATGCGCGACATCGCCGTCACCTCCGTCGAGGAGATGCTCAACGGCTACGGCGCCGGCGCCGGCACGGTGATGTCCAACCCCGACAGCGACGCGCTCTCGCAGCAGCCCGGCGACCGGGTGGGCAACCAGACGATCGGCATCCGCGGCACGGGCGGCGGCGCGATCCGCCGCGACGGCTTCGCCGCCACCGGGGCCGCCAACAACTTCGGCTCCACCGCGGTCGGCATCACCAGCACCTTCGACGTCGAGCGCGCCGACGTCGTCCGCGGGCCCCAGGGCCTCCTCTACGGCGCGGGCGGCGCCGGGGGCACCGTCAATACCGTCTCCAAGCGCGCCCAGTTCAACCGGCAGGCCACCTCCGCCACCTGGCGCATCGACCAGCACGGCTCGAAGCAGGGCCAGCTGGACTACAACCTCGGCCGGGAGGGGATTGCGTTCCGCCTCGCGCTGCTCGACGACACCCAGCGCTACCGCCGGCTCTTCATCGGCTATGAGACGCAGGGCTTCTACGGCCAGGTCGCGCTCAAGCTCGATGCGCTCCGCACCGTCATCCGCGCGCAGGCCCAGCAGACCGTCAACCAGCGCATCCTCAACACCAACCAGGAGAACATCGCGTTCACCAACGCCGCGACCGACCCGCGCCACAACTTCGGCCTCGGCTACCTGCTGCGCAACGGCCTCGCCGGGGCGATCAACCCCGCCACCGGCCAGCCCTGGCCCCGCGGCGCCATCGCCGACGGCCAGCTCACCTGGGACAATCTCAATGCCTGGGCCGGCTGGACCGCCTCGGAGTACGTCACCAACAAAACCTACGCGGTCCTGACCGAAACCGTGTGGACGCGCTGGCTGTCGACCCAGTTCAACGTCCTCTATAACGACTACCAGTCCGACCGCGCCAACGGCGGCATCGCCAACCTCAGCGCCCCGCTGCTGAACGGCAACCCGCTCAATGCGTGGGCGAACGGCGCCACCCTCGCCGACACCGAGCAGCCCACGCGGCGCTGGGCCGCCCGCGGCGCCGCGATGATCACCCGCGACCTGCTCGGCGGCCGCGCCGCGACCCAGACCCTGCTCGGCTATGACATCGAGTGGGCGGATTCGGGGCCGACCGACTTCGGGTACTACCTCGCCGACGCGAACTTCAACGTCGTGCAGGATCCGCGCCTCCCGACGAACCTCGGCCGCACCCCGATGCCGCGCCTCTGGTGGTCCGTGACGGACGGCCCGCAGAAGCGGCCGCTGCCCCGCGGCGGCTGGCTCACGCCGCGGCTGACCTGGGGCGGCGCGAACTACGTCCGGATGCCGAACAATCCCCGTGATCCCGCGTGGGTGCGGCCCAACAACCCGCTCGGGCTGGCCAGCCTCGCCGGGTTGCCGGGCGTCAGCGGCCAGAACAACGACGGCCACCACTGGGAGAACCGCACCGCCGGCCTCTACGCCTCGAACTACACGAGCTGGTGGGGCGACCGCTTCGCGACGCTGGTCGGCGTGCGGTCCAACGAGAACTTCAAGCGCACGCCCAACATCACCCCGGCCGTGGCCACGCCGTGGGCCGAGTCCTCCGCCGGCAACCGCAGCTACAACCTCGGCCTGAACGCGCGCCTCACCGAGGCGCTCCGGCCCTACTACAGCTTTTCCAGCACCTACAACATCCCGCTGGTCAACGCCAACGACCCGCTCGGCAACGCCCCCCGCACCTCGAGCGGCACCGGCCACGAGGCCGGCCTCAAGTTCACCACCCGCGACCAGCGCTTCTCCGGCTCGCTGCAGGCCTTCCGCACGAACTCCAAGGACGAGATGATCAACGCGGGCGGCGGCGTGCGCGACCTGATCAACCCCAACGGCCTCAACGGCGCGCACAACGGCCCGGCGGGCGCCAAGAACCAGTGGACCAACCTCGACCGCACCACCCGCGGCCTGGAGCTGATCCTCACCGCCAGCCCCACGCCGAACTGGCGCCTGCGCCTCGCCGCCACCACCGCCGACGGCCGCAACCTCTCCGACAAGAAGTACCCGCTGCTCTGGAACGACGACTTCCACCTGCGCAACGGCGTGGTGACCTACGCGAATGGCACGCCCTTCACGGTCCCGGTCACCCCCGCCGTGATCGCCGCGAACATCGCCACGCTCAACCGGCAGGTCGATCCCGCGACGCTCCAGAACCAGGGCGAATGGCAGCCGCTCACGCTCGCGATGATGAACGACCGCAACGGCCCCTACTGGGCCCAGCCCGCCGACGACAACGGCCGGCTGCAGGCGAGCAACGTGCGCCGCGTGCTGCAGTACTTCGTCGGCGCCAACGGCACCGCCCTCACCGGCACCACCGGCCTCCCGGTCTCCCGCATTCCCTACGCCTGGTCCGACCCGTTCGGCGCCCAGGGCGAGACGGTGGTCGCGCGGAAGGGCGAATACACCGTCGGCTACGCCCAGTACCGCCTCGTGCTGACCAACCATTACACCTTCCCGGGAGACCATCCCCTGCGCGGCTTCAGCGTCGGCGGGACAGCCGCGCTCGGGCTCCGGAACCGCACCTTCTACTACAACACGCCCGGCGGCGGGCGGGAGCTGTTCGCCTCACCCGACACCTGGCAGGTCAACCTCGTGACCTCCTACCGCCGCAAGGTGGGCCGGCGCCTCGTCTGGACCTCCCAGGTGAACGTCGAGAACGCCTTCAACCACTACGTCCTCGGCACGCTGCCCAACAACGGCAGCGGCTTCACCGTGCCCGCCAACCTCGCGGTCACGTTCTACGGCCAACCGCGGCTTTACGTCTGGACCAACACGCTCGCGTTCTGAACGCCCCGGCGCAGCGCCGGAAACCATTGCCTCAGCGCATCCGCGGGGTTGCATCGGCGCCACCCCCTCCGATGCGCCGGCTCCTCCCCGCCCTGCTGCTCACCCTCTTCCCGGCCCTCCCCGCCGCCGTCCCCGGGGCGCCCGCCGGCTGGACCACCGTGACGCTGCGCGAGGAGATCGCCCCCGCCTTCACCTACGCGCCCCGGGGCGGCCCCGCCGGCACCGGCGCCTTTGTGATCGAGGCCGACCACCGGCCCGGCCTCGTCGGCCGGTGGACCACCACCCAGCCGATCGAGGGCGGCCGCCATTACCGGTTCCACGCCCTGCGCCGCGGCGGTCCCGGCGACGGCCGCCGGACCGCGGTGGTGCAACTCCACTGGCGCGACGCCCGGGGCAAGGCCGTCCGGCACGACGCCCCCTCGGCCGCCTCCTACCGCGCCGGCGAACGGCCGCGGGCGGAGCCGGAAATCCCCGGCGACGGCCCGCCCCGCGCCGACGGCTGGGTCCCGGTCGAGGGCACGTACCGCGCCCCGGCGGAAGCCGCGCAGGTGGTCATCGACCTCGAGTTCCGCTGGGCCGCGGAGGCGCGGGTGGAGTGGGCCGAAGTGGCCCTCACCGCCGTGCCCGCCCCGGCGCCACGCAAGGTGCGCCTCGCGGCCGTGCACTTCGTCCCCCGCTCGGCCAAGACGCCGGAGGAACGCCGGCTCGCCTTCGCGCCGCTCGTGGCGGAGGCGGCCCGGAAGGGGGCGGACTTCGTCGTGCTGCCGGAGGTGGTCACCTACGGCTCCGGCTCGACCTACGCCGGCGTGGCGGAACCGGTGCCGGGCCCCTCGACGGCGTACTTCGGCGAGCTGGCGCGGCAGCACGACCTTTACCTGGTCCCGGGCCTGGTGGAGCGCGACGGCCACCTCATCTACAACATCGCCGCGCTGATCGGACCCGACGGCGCGCTCGTGGGTAAGTACCGCAAGGTCTGCCTCCCGCGCGGGGAGATCGAGGGCGGCATCACCCCGGGCCACGAGTACCCCGTGTTCCCCACCCGCTTCGGGCGCGTCGGGCTGATGGTCTGCTACGATGGCTTCTTCCCCGAGGTGGCGCGCGAGCTGGCCAACCGCGGCGCCGAGGTGATCGGGTTCCCCGTGATGGGCTGCAACCCCCTGCTCGCCGCCGCCCGCGCGGCCGAGAACCACGTCTACGTCGTCAGCAGCACCCACACCGACGCGGCCCAGGACTGGATGGTGTCCGCCGTGTTCGGCCAAGATGGCCGCCGGCTCGCCGAGGCGCGCGCATGGGGCTCCGTCATCGTCACCGAAGTGGACCTCAACGCCCCGCTGCACTGGTCGAGCCTCGGCGACTTCAAGGCCGAACTCGTCCGCGCCCGCCCCTGAACCTTCCCTTGCAACCATGCATCACCCCCGCCTGCGCCTGCTGCCCCTCCTCCTTCTCGCCACCCTCGCCCCGCTCCTGCGCGCCGCCGCCCCCGCCACCGGTGGCGTCTCCGGCCGCGTGCAGAACGTCGCCACCGGCCAGTACCTGAACAACGTCCGCGTCACCGTCGCCGGCTCCGACCGCAGCGCGTTCACCGACCAGTCCGGCAGCTACCGCCTCGCCGCGCTGCCGCCGGGCCCCGTCACGCTGGAGGCGTTCTACACCGGCCTCGATCCCCAGCAGGCCACCGTCACCGTGCGCGCCGGCGAGGTCGCCGAGCAGGACTTCGCGCTGACCAGCGCCCGCTACGGCGGCACGGGGGTCGTCCGCCTCGACGCCTTCACTGTCGCCACCGAGCGCGAGACCGACGGCGCCGCCATCGCCATCAACGAGCAGCGCTTCGCCGCCAACATCAAGACCGTCGTCGCCGCCGACTCCCTCGGCGACGTGATGGACGGCAACGTCGGCGAGTTCCTGAAGTACCTCCCCGGCATCACCGCCGAGTACGACACCGAGTCCGGCGGCTCCGTCGCCTCCGTCGCGGTGCGCGGCTTCCCCTCCGCGATGGCGGTGCTCTCGACCGACGGGATGGAGATGGCGAACACCGGCAATCCGCAGGGCGCGTCGCGCGTGTTCCAGTTCAAGGAGGTCTCGATCAACAACATCTCCCGCCTGGAGGTGACCAAGGTGCCCACCCCGGCGACGCCCGCCGACTCGATGTCCGGCTCGATCGACATGGTGAGCAAGAGCGCCTTCGAGCGGAAGAGCGCCCAGCTGCGCTGGAGCGTGAGCCTCGCCGGCATCCACAACCGGCTCAGCCTCGGGAAAGAGCCGCACGTCTCCGACGAGCGCATCTTCAAGGTGCGCCCGAGCGCCAGCTTCGACTACACCCTGCCCGTCAACCGCAACTTCGGCCTCGTCGTGACCGGCCAGGTGCAGGACCGCTTCGTCGAGCAGCAGCGCTCGACCAAGGGCTACGCCACCAGCGGCACGGGCACCGGCGGCACGCCGGAGCGGCCCTACCTGCAGGCGTACCAGGTGATCAGCGTCCCGCGCCTCACCGCCCGGCAGTCGGGGGCGATCAAGGCGGACTGGCGCCCGCACCCGAACGGCGTGCTTTCGCTCAGCCTCGAGCGCAGCCGCTTCATCGCCGACCGCTCCAACGCGTCGGTCAACTTCACCACCGGCACCAACGGCGCGCCGTCCGTCGCCGGCGGCACCGCGCTGACCTTCGGGCCGGACTTCACGCAGGGCGCGACCGGGCGCGGCAGCGTTGCCCTGATGGGCCTGGGCGCGTCGGTCGTCCAGCGCCTCGACACCAAGGCGCTGACCCTGCGCTACCGCTACGACGACGGCACCTGGCGCATCGTGGCCGGCGCCGGCCAGTCGAACGCGGGCGGCGGCTACTTCGACACCGCGGAGGGCCGCTTCCGCACCCTCGGGATCGCGCTCACCAACCCGGCGCGCGTGAGC
Source organism: Opitutaceae bacterium (assembly GCA_027485815.1). GTDB lineage: Bacteria > Verrucomicrobiota > Verrucomicrobiia > Opitutales > Opitutaceae > ER46. Next base: position 4,667 of record JAIXQE010000223.1, on the reverse strand, counting down.
CTCACCGGCATCAACACCCTCCGGCCGTACGGGCTGCAGGTGTTCGACAACGCCAACCGCGAGGTCGACTGGCGCGACCTCAGCCAGTACCGCCTCACCACCGCGCAGTCCACGCCGCGGCCGATCCGGGACAGCCTGGCCAACGCCAAGCTCGACGTCCGCCGCGCGCTGACCGCCCTCCCCTTCCCCGCCGCGGTGCAGGTCGGCGGCCTCTCCCGCGTGAAGGTGCGCGACGTCCGGCGCCAGAGCATCAACTGGACCTACCTCGGGCCCGACGGGAATGCGGCCACGCCCGACTCGCCCGTCCCGTTCGGGATGCGCAACTACGTGAACCAGCCGGAATTCTTCGGCCTGTCGTCCCTCCCCTTCGTCTCCCTCTACCGCGCCTGGGACGGCTTCGCGGCCAACCCCACGCACTGGACCAAGACGCCCGCGCAGGTCGTGACGGAGGAGCAGTTCCGGATCAACAACTCCGAGCGGCTGGAGGAGGGCGTGCAGGCCGGCTACGTGCAGGCCGAGTTCGGCCTCTTCCACAACCGGCTGCGGGTCGTGACCGGGGTGCGGCGCGAGCAGACGCGGGCGCAGGGCGAGGGACCGCTCTTCACCCCGGACGCGGTCTGGCAGCGCACCGCGACCGGCGCGTTCGCCCGCGCCGCGAACGGCGCCCTGATCCGCCGCCCGGAGGCCGGCGCGGCCGGCTCCCTGGAGGAACTGCGCCTGACCCGCACGGACCGCGGGCTGAAGGCGGACCGCACCTACGCCGGCAACTACCCGAGCCTCCACGTGACCTGGAGCCTGCGCGAGGACCTGCTGCTGCGCGCGGCCTACGCCCGGACCTACGGGCGGCCCGACTTCACCAACATCATCCCGAACGCCACGATCGACGAGAACGAGCAGAACGACAACACGCCCGACCCCGACGGAATCCCGGGCACGATCAACATCCGCAACACCGGGCTGCGCCCGTGGACGGCCGACAACTTCGACCTGTCCCTCGAGTACTACACCCCGCAGGGCGGGCTCTTCAGCGTGGGCGCCTTCCGGAAGGACATCGCCGACTTCTTCGGCAACGTGGTGAAGCTGGCGACCGAGGCCGACCTCGCGCAGCTCGACCTCGATCCGCGCTACCGCGGCTGGCGCCTCACCACCACCTACAACCTGCCGGAAGCCGCGCGCGTCTCCGGCGTGGAGTTCAACGTCCGCCACTCGCTCGCGCCGCTCGGCGCCTGGGGCCGGCCCTTCCAGGCCTTCGCCAACGGGACCAAGCTCCGGCTCGAGGGCGGGAAGGACGCGGAGTTTGGCAACTTCGTGCCGGAGAGCGCGAACTGGGGCCTCACCTACGCGCGCCGCCCGGTCACCGTGATGCTGAAGTGGAACTACCGCGGCGAACAGCGGCGCGGGTCGCAGCCCGCCTTCGGTCCCGAGGGCTACGAGTACGTGCGGCGCAAGGTGACCGTCGACCTGAACCTCGACTGGCAGCTGCGGCGCGAGCTGTTCGTCTACCTGAACGCACAGAACCTGTTCGACCGCCCGGAAATCCTCGAGCGCCGCGGCTCCCTCACGCCGGCCTACGCCCGCCGCTACCAGGAGATGACCCACGGGGTGCAGCTGACCCTCGGGGTGAAGGGCTCGTTCTGAGCTCGTCCGGTCCGCTCCGCGCTTGACCAAGGGGCGGCCCCGCCGCCCCGTGGGAGATGCTCGCGCTCCCCCGCCTCCGCGCCGCCCGACTCCTCGGCCTGCTCCTCATCCTCCCGGGCGTCGTCGCCGCCGCGGCCCCCGCGGAGCTCCGCCCGGGAATCGAACCGCTCGGGCGCTACGACCTGGCCCGGCTCCAACGCATCCTCCGGGAGGAGGTCCCGGCCGCCGTGGGCGCCAAGGTCGACTACCCGGAGCCGCGTTACCCGGTCCGGCTCTTCCGGGTCACCTACCCCTCGGTCATTCCGGAGAAGGGCAACCGGCCGACGATCGCCACCGGCCTCGTCGCGATCCCCGAGGGCCTCAATGGCCGCCTGCCCGTCGTGTCCTACCAGCACGGGACGGTCTTCGGGAAGCAGGAGGTCCCCTCATTTCCGGAGGAGTCCTTCGAGACGCGGCTGATGCTCGCCCTGTTTGCGGCGCGGGGCTACGTGGTCACCGGGGCCGATTACTTCGGGATGGGGCTCTCCACCGAGAAGGACAGCTACATCGTCCTCGGCAGCCAGACCCAGGCCTGCCTCGACCTCCGGCGGCCCGCCGAGGAGCTGCTGGCGCGCGAGGGCATCACGCCGGGGGAGCACTTCCTCGGCGGCTGGTCCCAGGGCGGGGTGGTCACGATGGCCCTGCTGGAGCGGCTCGAGCAGGCCGGCCTGCCGGTGCGGGCCGTGGGGACGGCCGCGGCCCAGTGCGACGGGTACGTGATGACGAGCGGCTTCCTGAACTTTCCCCGCCCGATCGAGGCGTGGTGGGTGACGACGATGTTCATCCTCACCGCGTTCTCGTTCGAGGAATACTACGATATCCCCGGCCTCGCGCAGGGGTTGTTCACGCCGGAAATGTACCCGCTCGCGCGCGGCGTCTACCTGAAGGATGGCTCGGTGAAGCTGGCGGATTTCCCCCGCGACCTGCGGACGCTCATCCGCCCGGAATTCTTCGATCCCGCCCGCTACCGCAGTTCCGCGTACGGCCGCCTCGCCGCCGCGATGCAACCCTACCGCTGGGTGATCCGCACGCCCGTGCGGATGTACTATGGCGAAGTCGACGAATGCCTCACCGTCGGCCTCGCGCGGCTGCCGATGGAGTACCAGCGCGCGATCGGCAACGACCGCGTGACCGCCATCTCGGCGGGCCCCGACGCGAACCACCGCATCACCTACGCCCGCGCGGCGAAGGAGTGGCTCGCCTGGTTCGAGGAGCAGCGGACCCGCTGAGGGCGGGGCGGAAATCAGGGCGCGGTTCCGACTCGCCCGGGCTTTACGCGCGGGGGAACTCGCGTTTCCCTTCTTCCGTCGCCCCGCCCGCCCCGTGATTTCCGCCGCCCCTGCCCTCGCGTCCCGCGCCCGCCGGCTGCTCGCCGCCCTCACGGCGAGCTGCGCCGCCGCGGCCGAGGTCGACTTCAACCGCGACGTCCGGCCGATCCTCTCCGACAAGTGCTTCCATTGCCACGGGCCCGATGAGCAGGGTCGCAAGGCCAAGCTCCGCCTCGACACCCGCGAGGGCGCCCTGCGCGAGCGCGATGGCCAGCGCGCGATCGAACCGGGCCGCGGCGCGGAAAGCGAACTGCTCCTGCGCGTCCTCAGCCCCCACGCCGACGAGGTGATGCCGCCCCCGGAGGCCAAGCTCGGCCGCCTCACTCCGGCCGAGATCGATACGCTCCGCCGCTGGATCGACGCCGGCGCCCCCTACCAGGAACACTGGGCCTTCGTGCCGCCCGCGGCCCCCGCCCTGCCCCCCTCAGCCCTCCGCGCCGGCCCCGCCCCGCGCAACGGCATCGACCAACTCGTGTTCGCCGCGCTGGCTCGCCGGAACCTCGCCCCCCAGCCCGAAGCGGACCGCGCCACCCTGCTGCGCCGCGTCACCTTCGACCTCACCGGGCTGCCGCCCTCCCCCGCCGAACTCGCCGCGTTCCTCGCCGACCCCGCGCCCGACGCCTACGCGCGCGCCGTCGACCGCCTCCTCGCCTCCCCGCGCTACGGCGAGCGGATGGCCGCCGACTGGCTCGACCTCGCCCGCTACGCCGACAGCTTCGGCTTCCAGGTCGACCGCGAGTGGGCGATGTGGCCGTGGCGCGACTGGGTCATCGGCGCCTTCAACCGCAACCTGCCCTGGGACCAGTTCGCGACCTGGCAGCTCGCCGGCGACCTGCTGCCCGGCGCCACCGAGGAACAGCGCCTCGCCACCGCCTTCAACCGCCTCAACCCGCAGGAAAGCGAGGGCGGCTCGGTCGAGGAGGAATACCGCGTCAACTACGTCAACGACCGCACCGCCACCTTCGGCACCGCCTTCCTCGGCCTGACCCTCGATTGCGCGCGCTGCCACGACCACAAGTTCGACCCGATCACGCAGAAGGATTACTACCAGCTCTTCGCGTTCTTCGACGACATCGACGAGGCGGGGCTGTACTCGTTCTTCACGCCGTCGATGCCGACGCCCGCGATGTGGCTGCAGGATGACCCGGAGAAGGCGGCCTACACCGCGGCCGTCGCCGCCGTCGCCGGGGCGGAACAGGCGCTCGCCGCGGTCGCCGCGCAGCGGCGGGACGCGTTCGCCGCCTGGCTCGCCGCCCATCCGGAGGGCGCGGGGCTGCCGGGGGAGCTCGCCCGCTTCGACTTCGAGCACCGCCTCGACGCGCCGCCTGGCTCCGGCGCAAAGGCCCCTGTGACCAAGGCGATGGAGGCCGCGAAGCTCGGGCACTTCGCCAGCGCGATCGATGACCGCCACGCCGCCAACACCCCGGCGGAAAACCTCTCGGTGCCGGGCTACGAGGGCCAGGGCCTCCGCCTCTCCGGCGACCACCCCGTCAACACCACCCTCGGCAACTTCTCGCGCCACGAGCCGTTTTCCGTCGCGCTCCGCCTGCAGGCCCCGGCCGCGCGGGACCGGGCCGTCCTCATGCACCGCTCGCGCGCGTGGACCGACGCCGCCAGCCGCGGCTACGAGCTGCTGATGAGCGACGGCCGGCTGCAGTGGTC
>JAIXQE010000002.1 GCA_027485815.1 Opitutaceae bacterium | reverse complement strand
TGCTCCCGCGCAGCCACTGGGACCTCTACGCTGCCCAACTCGGTATCCTCCAGGTCGGGGCCGCCTACACCTGCCTCGACCCCGCCTTCCCCGACGCCCGCCTCGCCGAATTACTGGAGGATTCCGCCGCGCTCGCGATCCTCACCAACCCCGCCGGCGCCGCCCGCCTCGGCGCCTTGGGCAACGCGCGGCCCGTCCTCGAGGTGCAGGCCCTGGTGGCCTCTGCCGCCAAGGGGTCAGGCCGTGACTCGCTACTGCCGCCGGACTCGGCCGCCGGTCCTGGGGTGAGGAGTAGCGAGTCACGGCCTGACCCCTTTCCCGCGGTGCCGCCGGAGCGGCTCGCCTACCTGATCTACACCTCCGGGACCAGCGGCCGGCCCAAGGCGGTGATGATCGAACACCGCAGCATCGCCAACCTGGTCGCGGATGACCTCGACCGCTGGGGCATCGGTCCCGGCGATCGCGTCGCGCAGAACTCCTCCGTCGCCTATGACTCCTCGGTCGAGGAGATCTGGTTCGCCCTCGCCGCCGGCGCCACGCTGGTGCCGATGGACGACGCCGCGGTGCGGCTCGGCCCCGACCTGGTCGACTGGCTGCGGCGCGAACGCATCACGGTCTTCTGCCCGCCGCCCACGCTGCTCCGGGCCACGGGTTGCCTCGAGCCCGCGCGCGAACTGCCCGGATTGCGGATGATCTTCGTCGGCGGCGAGGCCCTGCCCCCTGAACTCGCGGACCGCTGGGCCCGCGGCCGCACGCTGATCAACGACTACGGACCCACCGAGTGCACGGTCACCTGCCTGCGCGAGGTCGTTGTGCCCGGGGCACCGGTCGGGATCGGCCGGCCGGTTCGCGGCGCCCGCGCCTGGATCCTCGACGCCGCCGGCGAGGAGGTGCCCGAGGGCGCGCCCGGCGAACTGTGCCTCGGCGGGACCGGGCTCGCCCGCGGTTACTGGCGGCGTCCCGAGCTCACCGCGGAGCGCTTCCCGGTGCACCCGCGCCTCGGCCGGATCTACCGCACCGGCGACCTCGTTCGCCGCGACGCGACGGGACGCCATTTCTTCCTCGGGCGCATCGACGCCCAGGTGAAACTCCGCGGCTACCGGGTGGAACTCGCCGAGATCGAGGCCCGCTTGAGCGCCCTCCCCGGCGTCCGCGCCGCCGGCTGTGCCGTGCATTCGCCCCACGGCGTCCAGACGCTGGTCGCCGGAGTCGTGGCGGCCGACCCGCTATATCCGCCCGTGCCCGCCGCCCTGCGCGCGGCGCTCGCCGTGGTGCTCCCCGACTACATGGTCCCGGCACAGCTCGTCCTCCTCGAGCGACTGCCCACCGCGGTCAGCGGGAAACTGGACCGCGTGGCCCTCGCGGCCCAGGTCGCGGCCGCGTTTCCGAGCGCCTCGCAACCGGCCGGCGCCGCGGCCGCCACCCCCCTTGAACGAGCGCTGGAGGCCGCCTGTGCCGAAGTGCTGGGGCTGCCCACGGCGCCCGACCCGGCGGCAGACTTCTTCCGCGACCTCGGCGGGGATTCGCTCACCGCCGCGCAACTCGTCACCCGCCTCCGCGAGGATCCGGCGACGGCGTGGGTGAGCGTACGCGACGTCTACGAGGCCCGCACGCTCACCGCCCTCGCCGCGCGGGCCCCCCAGGCGCCCGCAACCCCGCCCGTACCGGCCGACCCCGTCGCGGCGGTCGCCCCCGCTGCTCCGGCCGGCCGCTCCCCGCTGGCACGCGTCCAGGCCGGCGCGCTCGCGGCCGCGCTCCTCGCCGGCGCCGGGGTCACCTACGCCGTCTTCGCCGGAGTGGTGCCGGCCGCGGTCGCCGACTGGAGTCCCGCGGTGCTCCTGCTGTTGGGCCCGCCGCTCGCCCTCGCCGCCCTCACGCTGCAGGGAGTCGCCGCGGTCGCCTTCACCGGCTGGTTGCAACGTCGCTTCCGCGCCGACCTCGCGCCCGGCCGCATTTCCGTGGGCGGCACCGCCCACGCGAGGCTCTGGCTCCTGCAACGCGCGGCGCGGGCGATCCCGTGGCGCCTCCTCGAGGGCACCGAGCTGCAGAACGCCGCGCTCCGCGCCCTCGGCGCCCGCATCGGGGAGGGCGTGCGGTTGCACCACGGCGTCGACCTCACCCGCGGCGGCTGGGAACACCTCGACCTCGGCGACGGCGTCACGGTGGGCCGCGACGCGGTGCTCGAACTGGTCCGGCTCGAGGCCGGCGGGATCGTGCTCGCCGGGGTGACGCTCGAGACCGGCAGCACCGTGGAAACCCACGCGCACGTGGGCGGGGGCGCACGGGTGGGGGCGGGCGCCTTCCTGACCGCGCGGTCCGCTTTGGAGCCGGGAGTAGAGGTGCCGGCCGGCGAACGTTGGGACGGCGTGCCCGCGCGGCCCGCCGGCGCGGCTCCGCCCGCTCCGGAGGTTCCCCCTGCCGCGCTCCATCCCTGGGTCCATGCCGTCCTGCTGGTCCTGGCGCGACTCGCGCTGACGGCGGCGCTGTGGGTGCCCGCCGAGTTGGCGGCCCTCGCCGCGGCGACCGCCGCGGGCGTGGATGCGGCCGCGCTCGGCGACTGGCTGGCGGCCCCGGAGTATTCCGCCGGCCTCGTGGGCGCCGCGGTTGGCCTGACCCTGCTCGCCGTCCCCCTTTGGCTGCTCGCGGCGGCGTGCGCCTGCCGCCTGCTCGGGCCCCCGCGTCCGGGGGTCCACAGCTGCTGGAGCGGCGCGGCGATCCGCGTTTCGCTCCAGGTGGGCCTGGTCGACGACGCCAGTCGCTGGCTCTACGGCACGCTGCTCTGGACCCGTTGGCTGCGCCTCGCCGGTGTCAAGGTCGGGACCGGGTGCGAGGTCAGCACGCTCATCGACTGCGTGCCCGGGCTCACGGCGATCGGGGACCGCACCTTCTGCGCCGATGGCATCTACCTCGGCGGACCGCGGCTGCACCGCGGCACCCTCACCCTGGCGCCGGCGAGCCTCGGCGCGGACAGCTTCGTGGGGAACGGGGCCGTGATTCCCGCCGGCGTGCGGTTGCCGGATGGCATTTTGCTCGGCGTGGGCACCGTGGCGCCGGCGGCCCTGTCCGCGGGTTCGTCTTGGTTCGGCCATCCGCCCTTCGCCTTGCCGCGCCGCGCGGAGACCCGGTTCGACCTTCGCCTCACCCACCGGCCGGGCCTCGGCCTTCGGCTGGTGCGCGTCGCTTGGGAACTCCTGCGCTTCGCGTTGCCCGGGGTCGCGGCGTTGCTCCTCGCCCTCTGGCTGCCCCTTGTGACCCACGTCGTCGCCGAGGCCCCTCCGCTCCTGGCCGTGGCGCTGCTGCTCCCGCTCGTGAACGCCGGCCTCTTCCTCCTCGCGCCCGCCGCGGTCGCGGTGGCCCTCAAGTGGTTGCTCCTCGGCCGGGTGCGCCCGGGTGCCCATCCGCTGTGGTCCGCGTGGGCGAGCCGCTGGGATTTCCATTGCGTGGCGTGGAACGTCCTCGCCGGTGAACTGGCCGGGTGGCTCGACGGCACGCCGTGGCTCGCGTCCCTCCTGCGGGCGGCCGGGGCCCGCATCGGCCGCGGGACCCTGCTCGGCGGCGGGTTCGGGGACGATCTGCCGGATCCCGACCTGCTGGAGATCGCGGACGGCGCGGCGGTCGACGGCCTGTTCCAGGCGCACACCTTTGAGGACCGCGTGCTGAAGATGGATCACGTGCGCATCGCCGCCGGGGCGACGATCGGGCGCAACGCGATGCTGCTGTATGGTTCCGAGATCGGCGCCGGCGCGCGGGTCGCGGCGAACAGCGTGGTGATGAAGGAAGAGCGCCTGCGTCCCGGCGGCCGGTACGCGGGCGTGCCGACGACCCTCGTGCCCGGGGCGAGGTGAGATTCGTTTGCGGCGGGAATGGTCCCCGGATTACCCCTTGCGGCTCCGTGCCAGCCGCAGCTTGGCTCATGGGAGATGAATGCCTCCCCCGCGACCCCGGCCCCCGGCGGCGTGATTTGGCTCACCGGCCTCTCCGGCGCCGGCAAGTCCACCCTCGCCGGGCACCTCCACGCGGACCTGCGCGCCCGCGGCCGGCTGGCGGCCATCATCGACGGCGATGAACTGCGCCGCGGCCTCAGCCGCGACCTCGGGTTCGGCCCGGCCGACCGCGCGGAAAACGTCCGGCGCGCCGCCGAGGTCGCCGGAATGTTCGCCGCCGCCGGCGTGGTCGCGGTGGTCGCCCTGATCTCCCCGCTCCGCGCCGACCGCCGCCTCGCCCGCGACATCCTCGCCCGCCGGCAGCTCCCCTGCGCCGAGGTCTACGTGCACGCCCCGCTCGCCGTCTGCGAGGGACGCGATCCCAAGGGGCTCTACCGCCGCGCCCGGGCCGGAGCCATCCCCGAGTTCACCGGCATCAGCGCCCCCTACGAGCCGCCGGAAAACCCCGCCCTGGAACTGCGCACCGACCTCGCCGGCGTTCAGGATTGCGCCCGCCGCCTGCTGGCGTTCACGCAGGCCTTCCTGGGCACCTGAGCCGGACGCCCCGCTGAGGAAACTCCCCGGTTTTCGGGCCCCGAAACCCGCCGCCCAGGTTCCGCGGCTTCCCTTCGCTTCTCCTTCGATCTGCCTCCAATGTGCCTCCAGTGTGCCTCCAGTCCCGTCGCCGGGTGAAACCCCCTGGTCTGCGGCTGAGCCCGATCAGCGGCCGTTCCGGGTCACCCGCAGGATCCGGTGGTTGTAGCTGTCGGTGAGGTAGAGGGACCCGTCCGCGTGCACGGTCACGCCGTGCGGCCGGTTGAGTTCGCACATCAACGGCGGGCCGCCGACGCCCGCCGCCCCGGCCCGCCCCGTGCCCGCGACGCGCTCCAGGCGTCCGGTGGTCGGCACGTAACGGACAATGCGGTGGTTCTCGGCGTCCGCGATTAGCACGGAGTCGTCGCGGTCGACGCAGAGGTGCTTCGGGCCGTTGAGGGCCGCCGCCCGCGCGTCCCCGTCGACCCCCTCCGCGCCCTTGCGGCCGGCGAGGTTCACCACGGTCCGGATGCGCCCCGTGCGGTCGACCACGCGGAGGGCGTGGCCGTTGCGCTCGAGCACGTAAAGGTTCCCCTGCCGGTCGTAGGCCGCGGCCCGGGGGTCGGTGAGCGGTGCCTCCACGGCGACCGCGCCGTCGGTCGGCACTCCCTTGGTGCCGTTGCCCGCGACCGGGCGGACGCCGCCGGTGCCGAGGTCCAGCTCCAACACCTGCCGCAGGTCGGCGATGAGCAGGCGCCGGCCGGTGAAATCGAGGGTGATGCAATACGGCCCGTTGCCGCGCGCGCGGGCCGCGGGGACGCCGTAGCCGGGCAGGGTGTCTACGGTGCCCGTCGCCGGATCGAAGCGCCGCACGCGGCCGTTCCAAGTGTCAGCCAGCAGGACCCGGCCATCCGGCAGGACCGCGAGATTGTGGGGGCCGTTGAACTGCGCCGCGAGGGCGGGGCCGCCGTCACCGGCGTCCCCGGGGGTGAGCTGGCCGGCCACGACCTCGAGACGGCCGGCGGCGTCGCGCCGCAGGAGCCGGTTGCCGGCAACCATCTCGACGAGGTACAGCGTGCCCGCGCGGTCGAACTCGACCCCGAACGGCTCGCGCAGGCGCGTCTCGGCGGCGGGGAGCCCGGGTTCTTCGCGGTTGCCACCGGCGACGAGCTCGATGCGTTCGGCGGCGCCGACGGTGGCGGCGGCCGCGAGGAGCAGGGCGAGGAAGGAACGGGCTTTCATCCAGCGCGGGAGTGGCGGGAACGGGTGCTCCGGGGCGCGGGTTTTAGGGCCGCCAGGTGCCCTGCGCGACGGCGGGCACGAAGCGTTCGAGGCCCGGCGGCGGGAACTCGACGGTGCGGCCCTGCTCGGCGCTGAGGTAGGCGGTCATCAGCAGCTCCACCACGTCGACTCCGACCTCGAAGCCCAGCTCGGGCTGGCGACCCGCGCGGAAGCACTCGGTGAAGTGGCGGTTCTCGTTCTCGTAGCCGTATTCGGCCGCCTCGTTGCCCACCAGCGGCATCGAGCCCTGCTCGGCATTCTGCTTCTCCACCAGATCCTCGCCCGCGGCGCCGGTGACCTGGCGGCTGAGGAACAACTGGGCGCCCGCCTGCAGCGAATTGTAGGCGAAGGAATATTCGGGCCCGAGCAGCTCGGTGCTCAGCCGCAGGCCCGGACCGACGAAACCCCAGGAGGTCGTCACCTCCGCGATCAGCGGGCGGCCCGCGTCATCGGCATACTCGATCGTCGCCCGCGCGAAGTCCTCCGCCGGCCGCCGTGTGTAGTCGACGGCCGGACCCATCCGCTCGCGCAGCGCCCGCGCGTGCTCGGGACGGGACCACTTCAGGCTGTGGATGTGCCCCGTGACGCGCACCGGCCGGATGCTGCCGCGGGGCTTGGCCGGGTCGGTGAGGAGGTTGCGGGCCACCTCGACGCTGTGGCACATCATGTCGTTGAGCACGCCGCCGCCCTGCAGGTCCCCCTGCCAGAACCACGGCGCGTGGGGGCCGCTGTGCTCCTCGGCGGCCCGCGCGAGGTAAGGCCGGCCGCTCAGCGCCGCGCCGCGGGCCCAGGCGAGGGCGCGGCCCTTGATCAGGGCGGGGATGAACAGCTGGTCCTCCAAATAACCGTGCAGCACCCCGGCCTGGCGGATGAGCTCGAGGCAACGCCGGGCCTCCGCCGCATTGCGGGCGAGGGGCTTCTCGCAGGCGATGCCCACGAGTCGACCCCGGCCGGCGGTGAGGGCCGCGACGATCTCCTCGAGGTTCTCCACCCGCCGGTGATTGGGGCCGCAGAGCCAGATCGCATCGATGGCCGGATCCTCCACCATCTCGGTGATCGAGCGGTGCACGCGCGTGTCGCCCAACCCCAGCCGCCGCGCCAGCGCCGCCGCCTCGCCCGCGCGCTCCGGGTGCGGACTCCAGATGCCGCGCACATCCGCGTGGCGGACCGCGACCCACGATTGCAGGTGGAAGCGGGTCATGAAGCCGCTGCCGACAAAGCCGACGCCGAGGGGACGCGAGGAGTTCATGGGGAAGGAGGGACGATAAAAGGAAGGGAGCGTAAAGCAGGGGGCGGGCGCCGCCCTCACCGGCCGCGCTGGGACCAGCGCCAGTACAGCCAGGAGGCGAGGGTGGTGAGGGCGAGGGTGAGGGCCGCGGTGGGCAGCGAATCATCCGCCGCGAGGGCATACACGGCTGCGACGATCGCGTTCGGCAGGAGCGTCACCCGGAAGATCCGGCCCGGCGGAATGCCCATCGCCGCGGCGACCAGCACCGAGGTCTCGGCCAGCACGGGAATGCTGCGGCAACACGCCAGCGTGACGCCGAGGCGCTCCGTCAGCGCCACGCGCAACCGCGCCAGCTCGGCATCCGGCAGGAACCGCGGCGCCAGCCGCCCCACCGCGTGCCGCCCGAGCCAGGCGGCGGCGAGCACACCCAGGCTCAGGCCCACGGCGCCACCCGCGAAGCCCCAGAGGGGACCCGCCTGCGCCCCGACATAGAGAATGACCAGGCTGGAGGGGATCGGCGCTACCGCGTCCGCCGCGAGCAGGGCCGTGGCGGCCAGCGTGAGCGCCCACGCCTGCTGCGCCCGGGTCTGCAGCAGCGGCAACACGAACTCCTCGCCGAAGATCGCGAAGGGCAGGCAGACTAGGGCGATGACCACCAGGACGAACAGGGTGATCCGGACGGTGTGGTTGGAGAGTCCGGGCATCGTCAGTCCTCCAGTTTGCCGGTCAGCCGGCCGAGGAACTTCAGGGCGTAGAAATAAGCCCGCTCCCGCACCAGCATCACGTCGCCCACGGCACCCTCGATGCCCAGTTCCGCGATCGAATCCACCACCGGCCCCTCCACGGGATGTTGCGCGATGTAGGTCAGGATCTGCGTCAACTCGCCGCGGGGATAACTGTCGAGCAGGTATTGGTACACGACGCGGGGCAGGTGGCGCTCCGCCGGCAGCTGGATCGCATCGGGTACCGCGGCCACGTAAAGGAGGTTGCGGACGCAATAGAGGGCGTCCCCGTCCACCCCGGGCGACCAGGTCGCGAGGCCGGCACGCACCCGGTCAATCTCCGCGCGCAGGAAGTCGTCCGGCTCCTCGTCGGCGGCGGCGATGGGGGCGACGATGCCGTGGTCCGGTGGCAGCCGGTAATCGAGCGCGTCCCAGTCGGCGGCCGTGATCTTCGCCCATACGGGTGGCGGCGGGGGAGGGCGGAGGGGCAGGGTGGGCGGAGGCGTGGCCGCGGGAACGGGGGACGCGGCGGGCGCGACCGCGACCGGGTTCGGCGCGGCGGCGGGCGCGGGCGTCGCCGCGGGTGCGGCGGGGTGCGGGGTGGCTTCCGCGTCCGCGGGCACCGCGATGCGGCCGCGGATCTCGGCCACGATCCCGACGGCGATCCACGCGCCGAAGGCGACGACCAGCCAGGCCTTCCCCGGCACGGAGCGGAAGCGCTGCTGGGCGTCCCAACGGAACAGCTTGGCTCCGGCGAGGCAGCCCGCGACCCCGGTGAGGCCGAGCGCGAGCAGGCTGAACCGCGCGCCCTCGAGTCCGCGGCCGTTCACCGCGGCCTGGATCGCCTCGACCGCATAGCGGCCGGGGAAGAAGGCGGAGACGTGCTGCGCCCAGTCCGGCAGCGCCGCGAGGGGCACGGCGACCCCGCCGATGATCAGCATCGGCAGGAACAGGCATTGCCCCAGGGCCTGAACGGCGGGGACGGTATCAGCGAGCGCCGCGAGGACCAGGCCGAGGCCGAGGAACGCGAAGCAGGTGAAGGCAAAGGCGACCGCCAGGGCGCCCGGATGGGCGGGGAACGTCATCCCCAGCCCAAGGGCGAGGCCGAGCTGGAGCAGGCCGGCGGTGGCCAGCAGCAGCGCCCGGGCGCCCACCGTGCCGAGGACGAAGGCCCAGGTGGGGACCGGGGTGAGCCGGTAGCGCCGCCAGACCCCCCGCTCCCGTTCGCCCACCAGCGTGGTCGGCAGGCCGAAGCAGGCTCCGCCCAGCACCGCCACGGTGAGCAGTTCCCCCATGTGCCGCAGCAAGGGAACGCGCTCGTGGCGGTAGAGCACGTAGAAGGCGATCAGGAAGACCACCGGGAACAGGTAGCCGTACAGCAGCGCCATCCGGTTCCGGAAATGCAGCCGCAGGGACATGCCCAGATGGGCGAGGAGGGCGTTCATCGGGGTTCCTCCCGGGTCAGTTGCAGGAACACGTCCTCAAGCGAAGCCCGGCGCACCTGCAGTTCGAGCAACTCCACCCCGGGCGCCGCCAGGAGCGGGGCCAGCGCGGCCAGCGTCGCGGCGGGATCTTCCGTCTCGAAGCTGCCGCCGTCCGGCCGCGCCTCCCAGGCGCTCACGCCGGGCAAGGCGGCGAGGCGTGCGGGGGCGAGGGGACCGCGGGCGCGGAGCGTCACGGCCTGGCGGCGGCGGGAGCCGGCCGCGAGGTCGCGCGGACTCCCGGTGGCGACGACGCGGCCGCGGTCGATGATCGCCACGCGGTCGCAGAGCGTCTCGGCCTCATCCAGCAGGTGCGTGGTGAGCACGACGGCGCAGCCGTCGTCCCGCAGGCCGCGGATCAGGGCGTGCAGGTCGCGGCGCGCCTGGGGGTCGAGGCCGGTGGTGGGTTCATCGAGGAACACCACCGCGGGTTTATTCACGAAGGCGAGGGCGAGCGCGAGCCGCTGCCGTTGCCCGCCCGAGAGGCGATCGAACGCCTGGTCGCCCTGCGCGGTCAGGCCGAAGCGCGCGAGGAGTTCCTCCTCCGGCCGCTGGCGGGCGTAGAACCGGCCGAACAGTCTCAACGCCTCGCGCGGCGTCATCCGGTCCGGGAGGGCCGTGCTCTGCAGGGCGACGCCGAGGCGCTGGCGGATGGCGTCAGGGTGGCGGCGCGCGTCGATCCCGCAGAGGTGGATCTCGCCGGCGTCGGGCGCCCGCAGGCCGACGAGACACTCGACGGTGGTGGTCTTGCCCGCGCCGTTCGGTCCGAGCAGGCCGAAGATTTCCCCCGCGGCGACCTCGAGGTCCACCCCGCGCACAGCCGGTTTGCCGGCGTAGGCCTTGCTCAGGCCGCGGACGACGACGGGCGGGGGCGGGGAGGGGCTCACGGAAGGCCAAGGGGTACGCGCCCCGCCGGAGGGGACAAGCCGTTTCCGGGGCCCGGCGCATCTCCGGGCTTCTCATCGCCCGGCGGATCCGCCAGCGTGCGTCCGCGTATGAAACCCCTCGCCCTCGTCCTGACCCTCGCGCTTTCCGCCAGCCTGGCCCCCGCCGCCGACAACACCCTTACCCCGGAGGAGCGGAAGGCCGGGTGGGAACTGCTCTTCGACGGCCGCTCCTGGAGCGGCTGGCGCGCCTACCGGAAGCCGGCGTCCGAGCCGATCAAGGGCTGGGAGATCGTCGACGGGATGCTGCACTGCCTCCCCAACGCCAAGGGCGACCAACCGATCACCGCGCGCAAGTTCCGCGACTATGAGCTGAGCTGGGATTGGAAGCTGCTCGCCAAGGGCAACAACGGACTGAAGTACCTCGTGACCGAGGACCGCCCCAAGTCGCCGGGCCCGGAGTACCAGATGATCGACGACGCCGGCCACCCCGACGGGAAGCTGGGGCCGCAGCGGCAGACGGCCTCGTTCTACGAGGTGCTGGCGCCGGCCGCGGACAAGCCCCTCCGGCCGCCGGGTGAGTGGAACACCTCACGCCTGGTGGTCCGCGGCCAGCGCGTGGAGCATTGGCTGAATGGCCGGCAGGTGCTGGCCTTCGAGCTGGGCAGCGCCGAGGTCAAGGCGGGCATCGCGCGGAGCAAGTTCAAGCAGGAGGCCGGCTTCGGCGACAAGATCGACGGCCACATCCTCCTGACCTACCACAACGACGACTGCTGGTACCGGAACATCAAGATCCGGGTGCTGCAGCCCTGAGCGGAAGGGAAGGGCGGCGCCGGGCCACGCCGGGCGGCGCGCAATTTGGGCTTCCGCGGGAGCCCGCGTTCGTGCTGCAGTCGCGGGATGCAACTTTCCGCCCTCGTCCGGCCCGCGGTGCTCACCCAGCCCACGTATGAGCCGGGCAAGCCCATCGAGACGGTGGCGCGGGAGTTGGGGCTCGATCCGGCCGGCATCCTGAAGCTGGCCTCGAACGAGAATCCCTGCGGCCCTTCCCCCCGGGCGGTCGCGGCCGCGACCCGGGCCTTGGCCCAGGGGGAACTCTATCCGGACGGCGGGTGCTACGAGCTGCGCCACCGGCTCGCCGCGGTGCTCGCCCTGGCGCCGGAGCAGTTCGTCGTCGGCAACGGCTCCAATGAGATCATCGAATTGCTGGGCCACGTGTTCCTCGGCCCGGGCGACGAGGTGGTGATGGCGAATCCCGCCTTCGTCGTCTACAAGCTCGTGACGCTGCTCTTCGGGGCGCGCGCCGTGGAGGTGCCGCTGCGGGACTGGCGGCACGATCTGCCGGCGATGGCGGCCGCGATCACGCCGCGCACGAAGCTCGTGTGCGTCTGTTCCCCCAACAATCCCACGGGGACCGCCAACGGCGCGGAGGAACTCCTCGCGTTCGTGCGCGCGCTGCCGCCCCATGTGGTCGCGGTCATCGACGAGGCCTATGCGGATTACCTGGAGAATCCGCCGGACCTCCGGCCGTTGCTGGCGGAGGGGCGCAAGGTCATCGGCCTGCGTACGTTCTCGAAGATCCACGGCCTCGCCGCGCTGCGCATCGGGTACGGCTACGCGGGGGCGGAGCTGGCCGGCCTGCTGCAGCGCGTGCGGCAGCCCTTCAACGTCAACGCCATCGCCCAGGCGGCGGCGCTGGGGGCGCTGGAGGATGCGGAGTTTCCGGCCCGCTGCGCGCGGGAGAATCGCGCGGGCCTGGACCAATTGGGAGCCGCCTTCACGCGGCTGGGCCTCGAGCAGGTCCCGAGCGTCGCCAACTTCATTTTGGTCAAGGTCGGGGACGGCGACGGCGTCTTCCGCGCCCTCCAGGCCCGCGGCGTCATCGTGCGGCCCGTGAAGTCCTACGGCCTGCCGGAATGGATTCGGGTCACCGTCGGCAGCGCGGCCCAGAACGAGCGCCTCTCCGGCGAACTGGAGCGCGTCCTGCGCGGGCGCGCCACCGCCTGAGCGGACCGCGGGCGGGTTTCTACGTAGCGACCGCCTGGCGCTTCAAAAGACCAAACCTGTCGCGTTTGTCAGAATTTTCCTCCCTGGCGCAACTCTCTTGCTTGAGTATAACCATCTCCTAGTCAGCGAATTGCCCTGATTTGCGATCGTTGGCGAGGGGCTTTGGGCTGGATCAGGGGACGGAAGAAAACGCTTGCCTGACGGTGGGGTGGAGTTTTTCCTGCGGGAGTGGAGGGACTTCCCTAGTTTGCTGGGTGCCTCGGGTATCCGTGTAAATCTTTGGGCTATTTCTCCCATAGCCCGCTTCTTTCTTTTCCTTTTGTAGCCGCCCGCCGTTCGTCTTCGTCCCAGAGCTTCACCACTCCATGAACTTCACCCTCCGAACCACCCTCGTTTCCGCCTGCCTGGCGGCCGCTGTGCAGGCGGCCCCCTTCATGGCGATCGGCGATGGCGCCGAGTTGTTTCTCACGGGCAAGCTCGGGGTGCGCTCCGA
Organism: Opitutaceae bacterium; assembly: GCA_027485815.1. Classification (GTDB taxonomy): domain Bacteria; phylum Verrucomicrobiota; class Verrucomicrobiia; order Opitutales; family Opitutaceae; genus ER46. Next base: position 8,156 of record JAIXQE010000002.1, on the reverse strand, counting down.
CGACAACGTGCTGCTCGCCGCCCGCGCCGAGAGCGACCTGGTCTTCGAGTTCGCCCCCGGGGTGGACCTGACCTTCGGCAAGAACGCGCAGCTGCAGGGGGTGCTGAGCCTGGTCGACACGTTCACGAACTACTCGGACAACAGCAACCTGAACACCAACCTCTTCGCGGGCAATTTCCGCTCGGTGTTCGATGATGGGAAGATGCGGCTCGGGCTCGACGTGGGCTTCACCGAACAGAACCAGAATTCCGCCTTCGTGCGCGGGCTGATCCGTCGGGATGTGTTCAACACCGGCGCCACGACTGAGGTGGAGGTCTCCCAGCTCACCCGCATCGGTGCGGGCATCACCTTCTCCCACGAGAACTACAAGCGCCGCGGCTTCACCGATTCCGACAGCCTCAGCATCCCGGTCGATCTCTTCTACAAGTGGACCAACAAGACCGATCTCAGCGTGGGCTACCGCTACCGCGACTACCGCGTCGACCTCGGCTCGGACTCCACCGACCACTTCTTCAACATCGGTGCCCGCGGTGAGTTCTCCCCGAAGCTGAAGGGCCGCTTCGCGATCGGTCTGAACACCCGCAAGCTGGACCGCGGTGGCGACGATACCCTGCTCGGTGTGGAGTCGGGCTTCACCTACGAGGTCTCCCCCAAGACGAACGTCGATTTCAACCTCTCGAACGACTTCAGCACCAGCCCGCAGGGCGAGCAGCTGAAGAATTTCGTGATCGGTGGCTCGGTCTCGAGCGCCCTCTCCGCCGAGTGGGCGGTCAAGGCCGGCCTGAGTCTCCGCAGTCTGGAGTATGCCCGGCGGACGGATGACTTCTTCGAGGGTGAGCTCGGGGCCATCTATACCGTGAACTCCAATGTGCGCGTCGGCGGTTCCTATCAGTACCGCAAGTACTCGTCCCCGATCGCGGGGGCCGAGTTCAAGAACAACGTGTTCGCGATCACCGCGAACTTCCGCTACTGAGTTCTGTTGGACGAAGGCCCACGTTGGCTGCCGTTTTTCCTTTCCGACGGGAGAAGATCGTGACGATCTTCTCCCGTCGTCTTTTTTAATGAGCTCTCTTCCCGCCCTTCGGTTTTTCGGTCTGGCCTGCGCCCTGGCGGCGGCGTCGACCGGGCCGGCGCGCGCGGCGGACGCCGGGGAGCCCAGCCCGCGGGGTGGGCGAGCGGAGGCCCCCGCCACGGCTCCCGATCGGGAATATCTGCTGCAGCCGCAGGATATCCTGCGGATCTTCATCTTCCAGCACGACGATCTCAACAAGCAGACGGAGGCGGTGCGCATCAGCGACACCCACACCATCAGCCTGCCGTTGGTGAATACGATCGACCTTCGCGGCCGGACGGCCCGGCAGGCGGAAGAGGTCATCCGCGCGGCCTATGACCGCGACTACCTCGTCAATCCGCAGGTGAGCGTGATCGTGGTGAAGTACGCTGAGCGCAGCGTGAATGTGGTCGGACAGGTCAACAACGCCGGCCGCGTGCTCTTCCCGCAGGAGAAGGGGCTGACCATTGTGGAGGCCATTGCGCTGGCCGGCGGCCAGACCCGTTTAGCGGACCTCAAGAAGGTGCGCCTCACCCGGAAGACCTCGGAGGGAGAGACCGTGGTGGAGGAGATCGACGTGGACGCCCTGATGAAGCGGGGCGGGCGCGACGCGGTCCAGCTCCAGCGTGATGATGTCCTCTTCATCCCCGAGCGCGCCTTCTAACGCCCCCATCGATGTCCAAGGAAACCGGCGATAAGCAGATCCAGCAGGCCTCGGGCGCGTACGGGTACAGTTACGGCGGCACCTATGCCGGCTATTCGGCCGTCGGCTACGGCGATTCCGGCGAGTCAGGTTCAGGTCAGGTCCAGCGGACGTTCCAGGATTACCTCCTGATCCTGCGCGAGCGTATCTGGTACATCGTGGTGGTGTTCCTCGTGGTGTTCTCCAGCTCCCTGGTCTACACGCTCAGCGAGACGAAGATTTACCAGTCCTCCGCGACCGTGCAGATCCTGCGGCGCGACACCACGCCGATGCCCGGCGTGCAGCAGGTGGTCGACAACGATATCCGTTCGGCGGAGGATCTGAATACCCAGATCAAGGTCATCGAGAGCGCCACCCTGATCCGGCGCGTGGCCGAGCGACTCAAGGGCGAGGATTTGAAGACGTTCATGGCCCCCTACGAAAAGGAGGGCAAGGACGCGACGTTCCTGCTGGAAACCATCAGCAAGAACCGGAAGGTGATCCCGCAGCGCCTCACGCTGGTCGTGACCGTGGCCTACCAGCATCCGGACCGCACGATGGCGGCGAAGGTCGCGAATCTCTTCGTCGAGGAGTACCTCAACCACAACCAGCGCCTCCGCAGTGCCGATATGTCGCGCGCCGTGGATGAGTTGCAGGTGACGGTCGATGATCAGCGGAAGAAGGTCGATCAGCTCGCCCAGAAGCTGCAGGCCTACAAGGAGAAGAACAAGACCGTCTCCCTCGACCAGCGGAAGGACATCGTGAGCGAGTCGCTCAAGCTCGCGAATCTCGAGGCGCAGAAGGCGGCGGTAGCCCTGCAGTCGGCGGAGACCCGCCGCAACCAGATCAAGGAGTACCGGGAGAAGAACCTGGAACTCACCGGCCTGTCGTTCATCGCGAGCCAGCGGCTGATCGAGGGGCTCGAGGCCCAACTGGCCGCCCGGAAGATTGAGATCGCGAAACTCAAGGAGCGCTACCGCGAGCGGCATCCGGACATGATCGCCGCCACCAAGTCGTTCGATCAGAACAAGGTCGAACTGGAGAAGGCCATTGCCTCCATCTGCGACCAAGTGGAATCGGAGTATCAAAGCGCCTTGCGGTATTTCGAGGCGCGCGCGCAGGAGCTGGAGAAGCAGAAGGCGGAGACGTTGGAGCTCGACCGCATCGGGGTGGAATACAGCCAGATCGAACGCGAGTACCTGACCCAGAACCAGATCCTGCAGGGCATCGTGGCGCGGTCCCGCGAAACGACGATGACCAGCGGGTTTGCGGTGCAGAATGCCCGCATCGTGGACCAGGCGGTCCCGGCGGCCGAGAGCAAGCCCATCTCCCCGAATGTCCCGCTCAACCTGGGGTTGGGCCTGGTCGGCGGTTTGGGCCTCGGCCTCGCCTTCGCCTTCTTCGTGGCCTTCATCGATGACCGGGTGAAGAGCTCCTACGACATCGAGGGCGTCGTGGGCCTGCCGCTCATCGGCATCATCCCGCAGATCAAGCGGATGGAGCCCGCCGACAAGGCGCAGATCGTCGCCACGAACGCCGACCGACAAGTCGCCGAAGCCTTCCTCACGCTCCATTCCAGCCTGCGGCTGAAGGATGAAAGCAAGAACGCGAAGTGCATCCTCACCACCAGCACGATTCCGGGTGAGGGCAAGTCCTTCGTCACCACGAATTTGGCCCTGACGTTCGCCTCGCACGGCGAAAAGGTGGTCGTCCTCGACTGCGACCTGCGGAAGCCGAACATCCACAAATCCCTGCGGTTGGAGAACCTGAAGGGGATGATCGACGTCGTCGGCGGTACGGCGACGCTGGACGAAGTGACGCTGCGTAATGTGCACCCCAATCTGGATGTCATCACGTCGGGTGGGCGGGCGAAGAACCCGACGCAGGTGCTGAACAGCAAGGGGTTTGAGCTGATGATCGCCGACCTGCGGAAGCGGTACGACCGGATTTTCATCGACACTCCGCCCTTGGCCGCGGTGAGCGATGCGCTGATCATCTTGCCGCTCGCGGACGGATCGATCTTCTCGATCTTCTTCAACAAGGTCCGGCGCAAGGCGGCGCGCTTTGCGGCGGCGAAGCTGATGGAAGCGAACGTGCCGAATTTCGGCGCGGTCCTGAATGGCCTGAATCTTGCCGTTTCCGGCTACTATTACGCCCAGTATTACGACAAGTCCTACAAGGACTATTACATCGTGATGGCGAAGAAGGACGGGGACGAGGTGGAGAAGTAAGCCGCGTCCGGCGCGGGGGAACCCGCAAACCGGGTTTGCCCCGGCTCCTTTCGGGCGCGAGGGTGTCGGAATGGTCCGCATGCATCGCCGTCTCCTCCTTTCGATGTTGGTCTGCTTGCTCGCCGGGATGGTCCCTGCGGGGGCGGCCGAGGCGGCGCGGGAGACGATGGCCGAGCGGACGCTGCGGCGGATCGTGGAGCACCAGAAGGAGATTTTCGCGGATGCGGAGCGGCAGGGGGAAAAGGCGGACCTGCCTTCCATCCGCCAGCAGCTCCAGCGGCTGACCCACGAGTACGAATTGCTGCTGCGGGAGAATCCGGAGTTTGCGGCCGGGTACGCGGCCTACGGCTACCTCCTGAGCAAGACCGCGATGCGCAAGGAGGCGATCGCGATGCTGCTGAAGGCCAACCAACTGGATCCGGACATCGCGCTGGTGAAGAACCAGCTGGGCGCGATGCTGGCGGAGGAGGGGCAGCCGCTCCAGGCGGCGCCCTACTTCATCGCGGCGATCCAGCTCGAGCCCAACGAGCCCCTGTACCATTTCCAGCTGGGGACCCTGCTGGCGGAGGCGCGGGACGATTTCCTGAAGGCGGGGCAGTGGACCCGCGCGGCGCTCGATGCCGCGATGCAGCACGCCTTCCAACGCGCCACCGAACTGGCTCCGGACCGGTTCGCCTTCGCCTACCGCTTCGCGGAATCCTTTTACGACCTCGAGCGACCGGACTGGGACGCGGCGTTGCAGGCCTGGAGCAAGCTGGAGGAGAAGGCGCCGACCCCGGTCGAGCGCCAGACGATGCGGCTCCATGCGGCGAATATCTGCCTGAAGACCGGCCGGCTGGCCCACGCGCGCGCCCTGCTGGAGACCGTCGACGAGCCGGCGTTGCAGGGCCAGAAGGCCCGATTGCTGCCGCAGCTGGCGGAGGCCGAGAAGAAATGAGCGCGGGCCCGCCTTGGCTTGCACCGGGCCGGGCGCCGGGGGCACGCTGCCGGAAGTGATGTCCCCGCTCGACCGCCTCGAACGCCTGCTCGGCCGCTTCGCCCTGCCCCACCTTGGGCTGTACCTGGTGGGCGCGCAGGTCTTCGTCTTCCTGTGCACGCTGCTGGGCCTGCTGCGGTCGGACACCCTCGATTATGCCCCGGCGCTGGTCCTGCAGGCCGGCGAATGGTGGCGGCTGGTGACTTTCCTGCTCGTCGTGCCGATCCCGGGCGGCGCGCTGGGCTTCGTCTTCACCGCCTTCGGCTGGTACCTGTTTTACCTGATGAGCGAGGCGCTGGAGGAACACTGGGGGGCCTTTCGCTTCAACCTTTACCTCGGCCTGAGCTGGTTCCTGACCGTGGTCTGCTCGTTCGCCACGCCCTTCGCGGAGGTCTCGAACCTGTTCATCCTCGGGTCGGTCTTTCTCGCCTTCGCCTTCCTGCATCCGGACTTTGAAATCCTGCTGTTCTTCATCTTGCCGGTGAAGATCAAGTGGCTGGCGATCATCGCCTGGGCCCTCAACGGCGTGCAGTTCGTCCGCGGCGATCTCGCCGAGCGCCTCCAGATCGGCGCGACGGTGGTGACGTTCCTCGTCTTCTTCGGGCCGGAGATGCTGCGGAGCCGGCGGCAAGGGCGGCGGCTGGCGGCGCGGCGGGCGGAGCGGGAGGTCGAGGCGGAGCGCCCCCGGCACGTCTGCCACGTCTGCGGCAAGAACGACCGCACGCACCCCCAGCTCGACTTCCGCTACTGCTCCAAGTGCGCCGGGGACCAGTGCTATTGCCCGGAACACATCCAGAATCATTCCCACGTCGTGGGCCCCGATGAAGCGCGGGGCGGGTGACCCCTGGGCCGCCGTCGGGCGGGCGGCGACCGCCGGCGAGTGGTTGCAGGCGGCCGAACAGGCTTACGGGCATTCCGGCGCGGCCCTCGGGCAGATCGCCGCAGACGCCCACGATGAGGCCCTCTACCTGCTGCTGCACGGGCTGCGGTTGCCTCTGGACGCCCCGGAATCCGTGCTGGCGCGGACCTTGACCGCCGGGGAGCGCGAGGCCCTGGCGCGTTTGTTGCGCCGGCGGCTCCTCGAGCGGGTGCCGGCCGCTTACCTGACCCGCGAGGCGTGGCTGGGTGGACATCGCTTCCACGTGGATGAGCGAGTGATTATCCCCCGCAGCTACTTCGTGGAGCTGATCCCCGAAGCCCTCGGGGAACTGCTGCCGCCCCCGCGGCCCGGGCGGCGGATGCTCGATGTTTGCACCGGCTCGGGATGCCTGGCGCTGCTGCTGGCCCACGGATTCCCCGACGCGGAGGTGGTCGGATGTGATCTGTCACCCGCCGCGCTGGAAGTGGCGGCCCTCAACGTGCGGGCTCACCGGCTGGAGTCCCGGGTGCGCTTCTGCCGCAGCGATGTGCTGGCGGGCGTCCCCCCCGGCCCCTACGACCTGATCCTCAGTAACCCGCCCTACGAGCCCAGCGCGCACGTGGACCGTCAGGCGCCGGAGTTCGCGGCCGAGCCCCGTTTGGCCCACGATGGCGGGGCGGATGGCCTGCGCGTGATCCGGGAACTCATCCGGCAGGCGCCCGACCACCTAGTGTCGGAAGGTTTGCTAGTCATCGAAGTCGGGGGCCTCCGCCGGGCGGTGGAACGGGAGTTTGCTGCCCTTGCGCCGGAATGGCTCCCGACCGCCGATGGCTCCAATTGCGTCGTCCTTTTCCGTGCCGCCCGCCTCCGCCAGACTGGCGGGAAGTCGAGCCGGAAAAGTTCCTAAGCCGATATTAAATAGGGGCTAAGGAAAGGCGCTGGCAGTTGCCCGCGACTTGCTCCGGGGTCGGCGGCCACCGTCCGACGGGGTCCCGAAGCCTGAATTCCGGCCTTAATGCCCAAGTTTGGCATTAAGCCTGGAAAGGAGTTGGGCGGAGGTCGGAAAAGGCCCGGTTTTGCATAAAAGTGTCAAAAAACCGGACAGAAAAGGGGCCCAAAAGGGGGTCATTTTACACTTACGGAGACCACGTAAAAGGCCGTAAGTAAGCCCCCAAGCCTCGCATGGGTAATGGCTTAAGCGTATTTAAAGGTTTTGGCATTAGCTATGGCATAATCGCTGCAATAAGGGGAGCCGTCCTCAACCAAAACCTGCCATGACCTCCCTCACTCCGATGCCCTCCCGCCTTCCCCAACCGCTCCGCCGCGGCCTGCTGATTCTGGCCTGCGTCCTGGGAGGCCTCATCGCCGCCGTCGCCCAAGTCCGCGCGACCACGGTCAATACCTTCACGACCGAGTCCTCCTTCCAGGCGGCCAATACCAGCGCGGGTCTGGTCCAGGGTTCGATCAACTTCGATACCGTGGCCTATCCGGTGGGTCTCCCGCTGCCGATCCCCTCGGCGCCGGCGACCTTCACGGACGGCACCAATGCCATCAGGGCCCAGACCGACGGCGGGCTGCTGTCGGTGGTCACCATCGGTCTGACCAGCAGTTCGGCGGGCACCTCGACCCGGTCCGGCTCCTATCTGGTGGGGTTCAGCGGCTACCCGATGAACTTGTCCGACTTCTCTTTCCCTGCGCTGGATCCCGTTTACGCGGTGGGCGGTCGCTTTTCGCTCACCAACCAGGACCTCGACTTCATCTCGGGCACGGTGCGCATCCGGTTGTTTGACGGGAACGATCAGGTGGCGCAGCGGGATTTTTCGCTCACTGCCGTCAGTTCGTTCGGCTACGGCAATCCCGTGACGGATAACGTGTTCCTCGGGATGGTGTCCCCGGTGGCGTTCGATCGGATGTCGGTGCAGGCCGTGGTGGATCCGTCGCTGCAGTTGGCTTCCGGGGATCAGCCCTGGGTGGGTATCGCGAGCCTGACCTTCGGCGGCCTCTCCACCGCGCCGGCCCCGTCCCCGTCGACGCCTAGCTCCTCCTCCGTCCCGTCGGCGTCCGTTCCGGACGGCGGTGCCTCCCTGGTGATGGTGGGGTCCGCGATGTTCGCCCTGGCGGGAGCGGCCTCCCGCTGGCGCCGCCGGAAGTAAGTCCCTTTGGTTAGTGAGGTGAGCCCGGTGTGACCCGGGTGGGCGCCGCTCCCTGGCAGGGGAGCGGCGCCTTAGTTTTTTGCCGTCGGGATTTCCCGCTTTCCGGGCGTTCGGGCAACAGGTTAAATCCGGCCTCCCCGATGCACCCCTTCGCCCTCGGTTCCTTCCTGTTGCTCCTGGCCGCCGTGGCCGTCGCCCGACCCG
>JAIXQE010000052.1 GCA_027485815.1 Opitutaceae bacterium | reverse complement strand
TGGGAGGTCTTTCCCTCCCGCGCCGCGGCGATGTAGCGGGAACGCTACTTCAAGGCCGGCTCCGGCCACCGCGTCCGGCAGGAGATCATCGCTGCCTCCCTGCTCTCCGCCAAGACGCCAGGTTAGAGCATTCTGCCAGACGGCAGAATGGATCTTGGGGTCGCGGGTTCAAATCCCGTTGGCCGCCCCATTTTTCCCCGCGGTGTACTTCGTCTACATCCTCGTTTGCGCGGCGACCGGCCGCTCCTACGTCGGCCATACCGATCACCTCATCCGCCGGTTCCGCCGCCACTGCGAAGGTGGCACCCGCACCACCCGCGAGAAGCTGCTCCAACCCTTCGTCGTCCACTGGGAGGTCTTTCCCTCCCGCGCCGCGGCGATGCAGCGGGAACGCTACTTCAAGGCCGGCTCCGGCCACCGCGTCCGGCAGGAGATCGTCGCTGCCTCCCTGCTCTCCGCCAAGACGCCAGGTTAGAGCATTCTGCCGGACGGCAGAATGGATCTTGGGGTCGCGCCCGAGCCTGCGCGGGCTTCGCCGCGGGAAAGCCGCGACCGGCCTCAGCGACGCCGGCGCGCCAACACGAGCGAAACCAGCGTGACCGACAAGAGCGCCAGCCAAGGGCCCCGCTCCGGGACGCCGGCGGAAGGCGTCGGCGAGGCGGACGCACCGCCCATATCCTGGAAACCGTTGGAAACCCCGGCCGTCAGCGTCGTGAAGAGGGAAGCACTGAGCGTGCCGTTCGCCGGGTTGATGGTGAACCACTGACCCGAATCGTAGGCGTGGCCGTAGAGCGTCGAACCGGCGGAATCGAAGGAGAGCTGCATCTTGTCCACTGCCCCGGAGCCGACGGTGCCAAGAAAGGTCGTGGAGAGGTTCCCGCTCAGTGCTCCGTTGGTCAGAGTCGCCGAGAAGAACTGGTTCCCCGCCGCGGTTGCACCGTAGAGCGTGGCGGAGGTGCCCGACAGCCCCTTGATGACAATATCTCCAAACCACAAATCCCCACCCGAAAGCGTCGGGGTGTGCAAGAGGGTAGCCGTGGAAGCCGTGCCCAATCCCGTCGGATTTCCGGCGAGATCGTAGTTCAGGGCGATCCGGTGCAGGGTGGTGGTTCCCTGTTGGACGTACCAATAGGCTCCGTCCCAGTAAGCGCCGTTGTCCGGCCGGGCCGTCGGCAGGAGACCGAGGGATACCGGCGTGGCGTTCGTGGCCTGATTCCAATACCAAAGGGATCCGTTCGAGGAGCCCGAACCAGGAACGGAAAAGAAAAACTGGCTGCGACCCGCATCGAAGGCCGCGCCGTTAACCGCGGTCGCGCCGACCAACCCGGAAAGATCCCGCACATCCCGCTGCACCCCGGTGTCGCTCACCTCGTAGATGTGGTTATTGGAACCGACGGCGTAAAAATAGGATGCCGCCGAGGCGGGAACGGAGACGAGGGCGGAGCTCAGAAGCAGGGTCAAGGAGCGGCGAGCGGAGGTCATCGACGGGGCGGGTAAGGCGAACAAGTTGCGGTTCGCACAGCTGTAAGCAATCGCCGTGCCAAGCCTACGTATTGCCACTTAGTGACGCATAACTCCCTCCGCTGGAACAAACTCAGCAGAGCGGCCAACCCCCTACCCCTTTGATGGCTTAATGCAAAGTGTAAGCCCTACCGTCGTTTTAACGGGGCCACTTTACACTTTTTGGCAATTCCCCTGTCGCGGAAACCTTGCGGCAAGGGAAGTCTCTCGCACGCGGCCGCCCCCACCTCAGTTAACACCGCAGCCACGCGACGCTCCCGACGTTAGCCCGGTCCAGTCTAGCGGTCCCCGAATCCTGTCGGGTGCGCCCGATGCCACCTCCACGCGGTGGCGACGATCGACCTGATGTCCGGGAACTTCACCACCCACCCGAGTTCGCGGCAGGCCTTCGCCGAGTCGGCGAACAGCGCCGGGGGATCCCCGGCCCGGCGCGGCGATTCGACCACCCGGACCGAGCGGCCCGTGATCTCCTCCACGGCCGCGATGACCTCGCGGTTGGAGGTCGGGCGGCCCGTGCCGAGATTATAGAAAAGCTGCGTTCCGGGCGCATCGAGGCGGGTGCAGGCCGCAATGTGCGCGCGGCTGAGGTCATCCACGTGGACGTAATCCCGCAGGCAGGTGCCGTCCGGCGTCGGGTAATCGGTCCCGAAGAGCTGCAGGTGGGGCCGGCGCCCCGTGGCGACATCGATCGCCAAGGGAATGAGGTGCGTCTCCGGGGCGTGATCCTCCCCGATGCTGCCATCCTCGGCCGCGCCCGCGGCGTTGAAGTACCGGAAGACCGCGAAGCTCAGGCCATGGGCGACCGCCAGGGCCTTCAGCACCTGCTCGATGTCCAGCTTCGTCTGCCCATAGGGGTTGATCGGAGCCTGCGGCAGGTTCTCGTGGATCGGGAGCGTGGCCGGAATCCCGAACGTCGCGCAGGTGGACGAGAAGATGAAGCGGCGCACCCCAGCCTCCCGCATCGCCTGGAGCAGGTGCAACGTCGCCACGACATTGTTGAAGTAATACTTCATCGGGTCGGTGACCGACTCCCCGACGTAGCAGTAGGCGGCGAAGTGCATCACCGCATCGATGCGCTCCGCCTCCAGCACCCGGCGGACAAAGGGTGCGTCGCCGAGGTTGCCCTCGTGGAGGCTCACGCCCGCGGGCACCGCCGCGCGGTGACCGTAGACGAAGTTGTCGAGGATCACCGGGCGATGACCCGCGGCCAGGAGCTGGCGGACGCAATGACTGCCGATATACCCGGCACCACCGACGACGAGGATGTTCATGGGCACTCGATCGAACAGCATCAGGACTGGCTCTCGGCCGCCTTCAATTCCTCCAGCACGCGCCGCACCTCTTCGGCGGGCTCGCCGGCCAGCTTGAGCTCAAGCGCCTTTTCGAGCGCCTTGCGCGCGTCCCCGGGGC
>JAIXQE010000226.1 GCA_027485815.1 Opitutaceae bacterium | reverse complement strand
GTTGCCCGGGACCCGCAACCGGCAAAGCGTGCGGCGCGCTGCGGGTGGGCGCGGCGCGGGATCCAGCCGAACTCATCCAATTGGCGGGTGAGCAGCGGGGCATCCCATTCAGCGGCAGGCGTCCGGCTCCGGAGCAGGGCCACAAAAGGCGCAAAAGGTTGCGAATCGCGGTCGAGGCCGTGCGTGGCGTCCATAGACGCCGCGGGCGCCCACGTGCGGGAGCCGCCGAGGCGGGGGTTCGAGCCGAAGCGCTTCCGACCGCGCAGCCGGGATCGAAGATCTTGTGCCTTGGTCCGGAGCCCTCCCCTCCGAAGCGCTCGCCCTGAAACCTTCGCGGCGTCTATGGACGCCACCTTGAGCCTGGTCCGGGCCCGGCGCCCTTTGTGCCTTTTGTGGCCATCCTCCGGCCTTAAGCGCCGTGGGAGACGGAATCGTCGGTCTCAAGGTTCATCCCCTCAAAGGCGCGAGCTCGTGCGCCTCCTGGCGACCACTCCGTCAAAGAAATGAGTCCGGCTCAAGGCGCGGCGGGGCGCAGCGGCTCGAACACCCGGTCAAGCGGCGCGGCCGGCGGGAGGAAATCGGCGGGGGCGCGGTCCTTGAATTCGGCGGCGATCTCCCGCGCGCGCCGTTCGCCGGTCTCGATCCAACGCGGGTACGCCTTGATCTGTTCGCGCAGCTGCCGTTCGGCCTCGGCGTGGACGCCGCGTTCCCGGGCGACGATCAGCCAGCCGAGCGCCTCGGCGTAGTTGCGGCGGACGCCGGTGCCGTTGGCATGGGCGGCCCCGAGGTTGAAGAAGGCCTCGGCCTCGCCGGCGGCGGCGGCGGCGCGGAAGTAGGCCAAGGCGCGGGCCGGATCGCGGGCGGCCCCGCCTTCGCCGTGCGTGAGGAGCATGCCCAGCCGGAAGGCGGCGCCGCCCAGCCCCTGCCGGGCCGCGCGCTCGAGGAGCGCGAGCCCGCGCGCCTCGTCCTTGGGCACGCCATCGCCGCGGACGAGCATGTCGCCGAGGTGGGTCAGGGCGCGGGGTTCCCCCTTGGTGGCGGCCGCCTCGAGTTCCGCGAGGTCGGCCCAGGTGCCGCCCCCACCGCCGGTGCGCGAGACGAGCACGGGCGCTGAATCGGCCGCGGCGGCCACGACGGCGGTGGTGAGCAGGAGGGCGAGGAGGGGCAGCTTCATGGGTGGGAGGGTAGCGGCGTGTGACCGCGGGATCGGACCCGAGTTGCAGCAGCGTGGTCCGCGGGAGGACGACGACGCCAATTAAAATCGTCCGCGGGGCGGTTGCTGAGCTGGAGTCAGTGCAGGTTGACCGGGCGGGGCCGCCGCTGAAAGTGGGGCGATCGTGGCCAGAATCCGGATCTGGCGCCGTCCTCCCCTTCACTCGCTCAAGATACTGGAATGCCGTAGAATCTTTTGGCCCCGTCGATCATGATCTGGAATTCCTCGTCATTTGGCGTCTGCGGAGTCGCGCCCTCGATGAACGTACCGCCGAAGACGCCGATGTCGTTGGCGCCGCTCCCCGGCAACCGCTTCGGGAAGATGTAAAACGAGCGCTTCGCCTCCTGACCAGACACAGTTTTGCCCTTCGCGTAGTAGACGAGGACCATCGATTGCAGGTCCGCGGGAACCTGGTCCTTCAGCATGATCAGATGACCCTGAACGGAAACCATCTCCTGATCGCGCTGGAGCTCGCGCGCGCCGAGGCCGGTGCAATTGAAGACCAGTGCGGCCGGCAGATCCGCAAGGCTCGTGACCTTTCGCTGCGCGAACGTGACCTTGCCTTCCAGGTAGGCGCGCAAGGACTGCATCATCGCCGCGGGTTCCATGAAGATGCCATCGTCGTAGACGACCATGTCGCGCGTGGTCCCATTTCCGAAATCCAAGGTCACGTCCTTGGCGGGTTCCATGACCTGACCGACGTAGGGTTCGAGTCCGGATTCCTCGCGGTTCTCGAAGTAAGCCGGGCAGATCGTCGCGCCCTTGGCGAAGTCCACGTTCGTGCCCTTGGCGACGGACGCGAAGAAACGGTAGGCGTCCACCCCGATCTGATCGATGATCCGCTGCATCGCCGGGGCGTTGTCCATGGATACCGGCGCCAGGAGTCCACCCGCCTTGTGCGAGGTGAGTCCATCGAACCTGTCGGCGACTACGGTCACGTTGGTGCAGCCCCGCTTGACCAGTTCGTAGGCGGTGAACAACCCAATCACCCCTGCGCCCACAACGGTGATGGGCGCATCCTTGGCCAGCGACCGGCCTTGTGCGGACTGCTGGGCCAGACCGACCACATACGCCGCCGAGCCCGGAGCCAAGGTCCAGCCACTGCCTCCGTGCCCGTAATTGTGGGCGATGAGCTGTTTCCCCTGGGTTTCCACGCTCAAGTTCGGCGAGCCGCGGCGCATCGGTCGGTAGCAGTGGATTCTCTGGCCTAGGTAGGCGCGATCCAGCTTGGGCGGGTTCATCCTGCGCACCGCGCGCTGAACGGACGGAGTAGACCCGGCCCGACTCGCGGCCGCCGTACCTTGCCCGGACGTAAGCGCAAAACTATCGGAGGCCAAAGCCAGACCCCCGATGTTCACGGCTACCTTAGCGACAAACTCACGGCGGGAGATTTCGTTGAGGGGTTCGTTGGGACGGGGATTCATGGGAGAGGAAGGGCTGGGCGGGAATCGGTTTCGGCGGCCCGGGTTTTCACTGCGCGGTTGAACGATTGAAGGACACGAGCCAGCGCGAAGGGGAACGCTGTCGGTGCTGGATTGGCGAGAAAAACCCGGCCCGGCCCGAGGGTCGCCTGCCGCCGTTCGGACTCCCTTCGTCAGGGTTCGTTCTCGCCATAAGTGTAGCAGGTCCGCTGCCAAGGGGTCAGATCTGGAATCAGGACAATCCGGCTCCGAGGAGACGGCGGGGAAGAGGCCT
>JAIXQE010000158.1 GCA_027485815.1 Opitutaceae bacterium | reverse complement strand
CCCCCGCCTACCGCCTCGCCCGCGAACGCTACGCCGCGCTCGGCGTCGACACGGACCGCGCCCTGCGCCTCGCCGCCCGGATCCCGGTCTCGATCCATTGCTGGCAGGGGGACGACGTCGGCGGCTTCGAACGCGCGGGCGGCCAGAAGCTCGGTGACGGCCTGGCCGTCTTCGGCAGTTACCCCGGCAAGGCCCGCACGCCCGACGAACTGCGCGGCGATTTTGAGGCGGCCCTCGCGCTGATTCCGGGCACCAAGCGCTTCAACCTCCACGCGCTCTACGCCGAGATGGGGAGCCGGCCCGTCGACCGCGACGCCCTCGGAGTGGAGCAGTTCCGCGGCTGGATCAGCTGGGCCAAGGGCCTCGGGATCGGCCTCGACTTCAACCAGACCTACTTCTCGCACCCCCGGGTCCAGGACGGCTGCACCCTCACCCATCCCGACGCCGCGGTGCGCCGCTTCTGGATCGAGCACGGCATCCGCTGCCGCGAGATCGGCGCCGCGATCGGCCGCGCGCTGGGCCGCCCCTGCCTGACGAACCTGTGGATCCCCGACGGGGTGAAGGACACCCCCGCCGACCGGAAGGGTCCCCGCGAACGGCTCGCCGCCTCGCTCGACGCCATCTTCGCCCGCCCGATGAACCCCCGGCACAACGTGGACGCGGTCGAACCGAAACTCTTCGGCCTCGGCTCCGAAAGCTACGTCCCCGGCTCCCACGAGTTCTACCTTGGCTACGCGGTGAGCCGCGGGAAGCTCCTCACGCTCGATGCCGGGCATTACCACCCGACCGAGGGGATCGCCGACAAGGTCTCGGCCGTCCTGCAGTTCCTCCCCGAAATCGCGCTCCACGTGAGCCGCGGAGTACGCTGGGACAGCGATCACGTCGTGACCCTCACCGATGAACTCCAGGCGATCGCCCAGGAAATCGTCTGGGGCGGTTACACCGACCGGGTGCGGATCGGGCTCGATTACTTCGACGCCAGCATCAACCGCGTCGCGGCGTGGGTAATCGGCACGCGCAACATGCAGAAGGCGCTGCTGCTCGCGCTGGTGGCGCCGATCGGGCGCATTCGCGCGGCGGAGCGGGAGGGCGACCTCACCACCCGCCTCGCCCTGCTGGAGGAGGCGCGCACCCTCCCCTTCGCCGCGGTCTGGGACCAGTATTGCCTCGAGGCCGGCGTGCCCGAGGGCGAGCGCTGGCTCGCGGAGGTCAAGGCCTACGAGCGCGCGGTGCTGAGCCGCCGCTCCAACTGAGTCGAGGCACCTGCGATGCGCGCGCTCCTCGCCCCGCTGTTCCTGGCCACCGGCCTCGCGGCCGCCGCCGAGGTGACGGTGCCCTCCCGCGGCTTCGGCCGCCTCGCCGACGGACGCGAGGCGCGGCTCTTCACCTTGGACAACGGCCGCGGCCTCGTCGCGGAGGTCACCGATTTCGGCGGCATCATCGCCCGTCTGCTCGTTCCGGACCGGACGGGCCGTCCGGCCGATGTCGTCCTCGGCGTCGCGTCGGCGGGTGAATTCGAGGCGAAGGCCGCGGGGTTCAACTCCGTGATCGGCCGCTACGCGAACCGGATCGCGGGCGGGCGCTTCACCCTCGACGGGCAGACCTACCAACTGGAGACGAATTCCAGTTCCGGCGGCGTGCCCGTTCATATCCACGGGGGTCGCCAAGGCTTCAACCGCCGGCTCTGGGCGGCCACGCCCACCACCCGGGAGGGCCTCCCCGCGGTCCGCCTCCGCCTCACCAGCCCGGACGGAGACCAAGGCTATCCCGGCACCCTCCAGGTCGAGGTCCTGTACTCGGTGACGGCCGACGGCGGGCTCCGCCTCGACTACTCCGCGACCACCGACCGGCCCACCCCGCTGAACCTGACCAACCACGCCTACTTCAACCTCAAGGGCGAGGGCGAGGGGGACGTCCTGGAGCACGAGCTCACCTTGCACGCCTCGCGCTACACGCCCGTCACGCCGGCACTCATCCCCACGGGCGAACTCGCGCCCGTCGCGGGCACGCCGTTCGATTTCACCCGGCCCCGGCGAATCGGCGAGCGCATCGCGGAGTCTCATCCGCAGCTCGTCCTCGGCCGCGGCTACGACCACAACTTCGTGATGGACCGGCGGGGAGACGAGCCCGGCCTGGCGGCCGTCGTCCGCGAGCCGGCCTCGGGACGGATCCTCGAGGTCCTCACCACGGAACCCGGCGTCCAGCTCTTCACGTCCAATCATTTCGCCGGTCGCCTTACCGGCAAGTCCGGCCGTCCCTACCCGCGCTTTGCCGGCTTTTGCCTCGAGACCCAGCACTTTCCCGACAGCCCCAATCAAACGGGCTTCCCCTCCACCATCCTGCGGCCCGGACAGACTTTCCGCTCGACGACGATTTTCCGCTTCTCCGCCCGCTAGAGGCTGAGCTCGGCGGGCGGGGGAGGATTACGTAGCACGTATCGCTCTTACCCTACCGCTCCGGCATCATTTAGAATCCTAAATTACTGCCGGCCAATGTTCTAACTTCGCTCTTTGGAATAATTCCAATTCCAAGTTGCAACTTGGAACCATTCCAATTGCGTCCGGCATCCGCAATCTCCGACCGCGCCTCATCTCCCGCTTCCGATGACCCCACCCCTCCCGCCCGAATCCCTCACCCAGCGGCTCGCGGACAGCGGCCTCCGCGCGACCCCCCAGCGCGAAGTCGTCTACTCGGTCCTGCTCCGCAAGCGGGATCACCCGACGGCCGAGGAAGTGTTCGCCCGGGTCAAGGCGGAGTTGCCCACCATCTCGCTCGCGACGGTCTACAATTGCCTGGAAACCCTGGTGCAGTGCGAGCTGGTCCGGGCGGTGAACTTCGAGCGCAGCCCCACGCGCTACTGCCCCAACCTGCGTCCCCACGCGCATTTTCACGACGAACAGACGGGCCGCACGTACGATATCGACCTCCCGCCGGCCGTCCTCGCCGAGGTCAACCACGTCCTCCCCGCGGGCTTCGACGCCTCGTCGGTCGAGATCACTTTTCGCGGCCAAGCCCGCCCTGCCTCCTGATCCACGCCCCCCTTCCCGTTTTCATGTCCTCGCTCGTCATCCAAGACCTCCACGTCTCCATCGGCGACAAGCCCATCGTCAAGGGCCTGTCCCTCACCGTGAACAGCGGTGAAGTGCACGCCATCATGGGACCGAACGGCACCGGCAAGTCGACTCTGGCCAAGGTCATCGCCGGGCATCCGGACTACACCGTGACCGGCGGGGATGTGCTCCTCGACGGCCGCTCCGTGCTCGCGCAGGAGGCCGACGAGCGGGCCCGCGCCGGGCTCTTCCTCGCCTTCCAGTACCCGAGCGAGATCCCCGGCGTTTCGATCGCCAACTTCCTCCGCGCCGCGGTCCAGGCGCGCCTGCCCGAGGGCGAGGAGATCGACGCCACCGCCTACTACAAGCGGCTCTACGCGAAGATGGACCTGCTGAAGATCGACCGGAAGTTCACCTCCCGCTCGGTCAACGAGGGTTTCTCCGGCGGCGAGAAGAAGCGCTGCGAGATCCTCCAGATGGCGATGCTCGAGCCGAAGATGGCGGTGATGGACGAGACCGACTCCGGCCTCGACATCGACGCCCTGCGCATCGTCTCGGAGGGCGTGAACGCCCTGCGCGGACCGGGCCTCGGGGTGCTGATGATCACCCACTACCAGCGCCTGCTGACCTACATCGTCCCGGATTTCGTGCACGTGATGTACGACGGACGCATCGTGAAGAGCGGCGACAAGTCCCTGGCCCTCGAGCTCGAATCCCGCGGCTACGATTGGGTGAAGCAGGAGCTCGCCGCCCTTCCCGCCTGAACTCCGCGCCCCACCCATGAAGAGCCTCATCGACAGCGGCCCCGCCGCCACCGCGGAGAATCCCGTCGCCGGGATCGACCAGACCAAGGGCGATTTCACCTACGACGTCGCCTACGAGTTCGACGCCGGCACGGGCCTGAGCGAGCGGACGGTCGACTACATCAGCTCGGTGAAGAAGGAGGCGGACTGGATCCGCGCCTTCCGGCGGCAGGCGCTGCAGGTCTTCCAGTCCAAGCCGATGCCCACGCACTGGGCCACGCGGGACCTGGAGAACATCGATTTCGACCGCATCCGCTACTACCTCGCGAGCGGCCAGAAGCCGAAGCGCACCTGGGATGAGGTCCCGGAGGACATCAAGCGGACCTTCGAGCGACTCGGCATCCCGGAGCAGGAGCGGAAGTTCCTCGCCGGCGTCGAGGCCCAGTTCGACTCCGAGGCCGCCTACTCGAACATCAAGGAGATCGTCGCCAAGCAGGGCGTGATCTTCGTGAACTCGACCGAGGGCCTGCGCGAGCACCCGGAGCTGTTCCGCCGCTGGTTCGGCAAGGTCATCCCCACCGGGGACAACAAGTTCTCCGCGCTGAACAGCGCCGTGTTCTCCGGCGGCTCGTTCATTTACGTCCCGCCCGGGGTGAAGGTCGCGCAGCCCCTGCAGGCCTACTTCCGGATCAACGCCGAGAACTTCGGCCAGTTCGAGCGCACCCTGATCATCGCGGACGAGGGTTCCGAGGTCACCTACATGGAGGGCTGCACCGCCCCCAAGTTCTCCACCGCCACCCTGCACAGCGCCGTGGTGGAACTCGTCGCCCTCAAGGGCGCGAAGATCCAGTACATCACGGTCCAGAACTGGGCGAACAACGTGTTCAACCTGGTGACCAAGCGCGGGCTGGCCCACGAGGAAGCCGAGATCAAGTGGATCGACTGCAACATCGGCTCCCGCCTCACGATGAAGTACCCGGGGGTCGTGCTGAAGGGGCGCAAGGCGCGGGGGGAGGTCATCTCCATCGCCCTCGCCAACGACGGCCAGCACCAGGATACCGGGGCGAAGATGATCCACGCCGCGGATGAGACGACCTCCAACGTGGTCTCCAAGTCCATCAGCGTGGGCCAGGGCCGCGCCACGTATCGCGGCCAGGTGCACATCCCGAAGCGCCTCCGCGGGTGCAAGAACAACACTGAGTGCGACGCGCTGCTGATCAACACGAACAGCCGCACCGACACCTACCCCGCGATCACCGTCCGCGGCGAACGCAACTCGGTCCAGCACGAGGCGAGCGTCTCCAAGGTCAGCGAGGACATGATCTTCTACATGCAGCAACGCGGCCTCACCGAGGGCCAGGCGATGAGCCTGGCGGTGAACGGGTTCATCAACGACCTGGCCCGCCAGTTCCCGATGGAGTACTCCGTCGAGCTCAAGCGGCTGATCGACCTCGAGATGGAAGGCAGCGTCGGTTGATCCGCGAACCCGCCATGACCGCCACGAACGTCTCCCTCCCGCCGGCGCCGGTCGGCGCCTTCACCCGCGCCGCCTTCGAGGCTCACCTCGCGTCGCTGCCGCCCCTCCCCGAGTGGTGGCTCGCCCGCAAGCGCGCCGCCTTCGAACGGTTCGCCGCCCTGCCGCTGCCCGTCCGTACCGACGAGAGCTGGCGCTTCAGCAACGTCGCCGGGCTGACGCTCGACGGCTTCGCGCCGCCGGCCCCCGCCCGCGCCGTGCCCTTCGCCAGCATCGGCCTCAGCAAGGCCGCCAGGCTGATCTTCGCCAACGGCCGCCTCTTCTCGCGTGAAATCCTCGCCCCCGACCTCGGCCGCCGCGGCGTGGTCGTCGACACGCTGCAGAACGCCCTGCGGGAGCACGGTGACCTCGTGCGGGAGCACCTGCTCGCCCAGCCCGCCCGCCTCGGCTCGGGCAAGTTCTCCGCCCTGCACGAGGCGTTCCTCGTCGACGGCGCCTTCATCCACGTCCCCCGCGGGGTGGAGGTGGAGCTGCCCATCGGCATCTTCTCGTTTGCACTCGGCGACCGCGCCGCCGTCTTCCCGCACACCCTGGTGGTGGCCGACGAGGGCGCCCGCGTCACCGTCATCGATTACTTCGGTTCCCAGGACGACACGGAGCGCCAGCTGGCCGTCGGCGCCAACGACCTCTATGCCGGTCACGGCGCGCGGATCACCTACGTGGGCAAGCAGGACTGGAGCCATCAGGCCCTCGCGCTGCAGTCCAATTCCACGGTGGTGCGCCGCGACGCGAGCGTCCAGTCCCTCAACCTCCACCTCGGCGCCCGCCAGGCCCGGCACGAGTCCCACTCGCAGCTGCAGGCGCCCGGCGCCAATTCGGAAATGCTCTCCCTCACGGTCGCGCGGGATGACCAGGAGTTCGACCAGCGGACCCTGCAAATCCACCAGGCGCCGAACACCCGCTCGGACCTGCTCTATAAGAACGCCCTGCTGCAGCGGGCGCGCACGATCTTCTCGGGCCTCATCGTGGTCGATCCGGACGCCCAGAAGACGGACGCCTACCAGAGCAACCGCAACCTGATGCTCAGCGACGAGGCGGAGGCGAATTCGCTCCCCGGCCTCGAGATCCAGGCCAACGACGTCCGCTGCACCCACGGCGCCACCACCTCGCGCATCGATCCGGAGCAGGAGTTCTACCTCCAGGCCCGCGGCATCCCCAAGCGCGCCGCCGATGAGCTCCTCACCTTCGGTTTCTTCGAGGAGGTGCTCAACCGCCTCAGCCAGGACGACCTGCACGCGGCGCTCCGCACGCTGATCCAGACGAAGTTCGCCGGGGATAAGGCCGCCCGATGAACCGCGAACGCACCCTCGCCCGCGACGTCGTCGCGACCCAGATCCCTTCGGGCGACAAGCAGACCCTGCCCCAAAACGCCCGCGTCTTCCTCCATCAAACGCTCGGCGGAAGCTACACCGTGCAAACCGACTTCGGCCTGTTCCGCATCGACGGGCGGGACGGCGACGCGCTCGGCGAGCAGGTCGCGGCCTCCGCCGTGGTCGCCCCCACCCTCGCGGACGGAGCCCCGGACCCCGAGGCCATCTGGGCCCAGCTGCGCCAAGTCTATGACCCGGAAATCCCGGTGAACATCGTCGACCTGGGCCTCGTCTACACGATGGAGGTCGTGAAGGTGACCGAACCCGAGGCGGGCTACCGCGTCGACGTGGCGATGACCCTCACCGCCCCCGGCTGCGGGATGGGACCGGCAATCGCCGAGGACGCGAAGGGCAAGATCCTCCTCGTGCCCGGCGTGAGCGCGGCCGACGTCCGCATCACCTGGGAACCACCCTGGAACCAGCAAATGATCTCCGAGGAGGGGAAGATGAAGCTGGGGCTCATCTGAGCGCCGTGCGATCCGAGCGGAACCGCGAATCCCAAGCGGGCGAGAGCGAGAAAATCCTTCCCACGCGTTGCGCCGCGCTGCACAACCACGGCGTGCCCGCCCTGCAAATCATCGGCTCCGCGGAGGTCCAGGCCGCGATTGACCGTTTAGCCGCCGCGATCGCCGCGCGCCATCCCGACCCGCGGGGCGTGTTGCTCCTCGGGATCGCCAACGGGGGCATCGAACTCGCCCGCCGCCTCGGCGAACGCCTGCGCCTTCCGGCCGGCATCGTCGACATCGCCTTCCACCGGGATGACTTCGGTTCCCATCCGATCCCGAAGGAGACCACCTGCAGCCGGATTCCGGGCGAAGTGCAGGGCGCGACCGTCATCCTGGTGGACGACGTGCTCTTCACGGGCCGCACCGTGAAGGCGGCCATCAACGAGGTCTTCGATCACGGCCGGCCCGAGGCCGTCGAACTGGCGGTGCTGGTGGATCGGGGCGGCCGCCGCCTGCCCATTGCCGCCGACCACCGCGGACTCGAACTCCCCGCCGCCGAAAACCGGAGGGTCTCCGTCCGCCTCGATCCCGCCGACCCGCGCCGGGACGAGATCCGGCTCGCGCCCGCTTCCCGCTGACCCTCCTCGCCGCCTTATGTCCTGGCAACGCCGCCACCTGCTCACCGTCGAGGAACTCACCCTCGCGGAACTGGAGCAGATCCACGCCACCGCCGCCGCCTTCAAGCGCACCCTTTCCCGCAACATGCGGAAGGTGCCGGCGCTGCGGGGCAAAACCATCGTCAACCTCTTCCTCGAGCCGAGCACGCGCACCCGCATGGCCTTCGAGATGGCCGCGAAGCGCCTCAGCGCCGACGTGATCTCGCTCGACGGCGCCAGCAGCAGCGCCACCAAGGGGGAAACCCTGCGCGACACCGCCGAAAACATCCAAGCCCTGCAGGCGGACATGATCGTGATCCGGCACGCCGCCGCCGGATCCCCGCTCTACCTTTCCCGCTTCCTCGACATCCCCGTGATCAACGCGGGCGACGGGGCCCACGAGCATCCGACCCAGGGACTGCTCGACACCTTCACGATGAAGGAGCACCTCGGCTCCCTCCGGGGCCGCAAGGTGGTGATCCTGGGCGACATCCTCTTCAGCCGGGTCGCCCGCTCGAACATCCACGCCCTCACCAAGCTCGGCGCGGACGTCACGCTCGTCGGCCCCTCCACGCTCGTGCCGGCCTGGTTCACGCATCTCGGGGTCAAGGTGAGCCACGACCTCCGGGGCGCCCTGGCGGATGCCGAGGTCGTGCTGCTGCTGCGCATCCAGCACGAGCGTCAGGCGGCGGGGCACTTCCCTTCGCTCGGCGAGTACACGGGGATGTTCGGCCTCAACAAGACCCGCGCCTCCTGGCTCAACCCCAAGGCCATCATCATGCACCCGGGGCCCATCAACCGGGGGGTGGAGATCGACAGCGAGCTCGCCGACGGGGAGCGCAGCGTGATCCTGGAGCAGGTCACCAACGGTATCGCCGTGCGGATGGCCGTCCTTTACCTCTGCGCCGGCGGCCAGCCGGAACAGGTCAGCCCCGTCGCCTAGGAAACGTCATGCCCGCCCTCTGGATCCAAAACGCCCGGGTCATTGATCCCGCCTCCCGTCGCGACGCGCCGGGGGATCTCTTCATCGACCAGGGCCGCCTCGTCGCCCCGCTCTCCGCCGCCGCGCGGAAACGCGCGCGCCGGATCGACGGCCGCGGCCTCGTGGCGTGCCCCGGCCTGGTCGACGTCCACGTCCATTTCCGCGAGCCCGGCCAGACCCACAAGGAGACCATCGCCACGGGGTCCCGCGCCGCGGCGGCCGGCGGCTTCACCTCGGTGGTCTGCATGCCGAACACCTCCCCGGTGGCCGACAACAGCGGCACCATCCAGCTGATGAAGGACGTCATCGCGCGGGATGCGGTCGTGCGGGTCCACCCCACCGGCTGCATCACCGTGGGGATGAAGGGGCAGACCCTCGCGCCCATCGGCTCCCTGAAGCGCGCCGGCGTGGTCGCGATCACCGACGACGGCGAATGCGTGCAGTCGAATGACCTGATGCGCCGGGCGGTGGAGTACGCCCGGATGTTCTCCCTGCCGGTGATGGACCACTGCCAGGACTACTCGATGACCCAGGGCGCGGTGATGAACGAGGGCGTGGTCTCCACCCGCCTCGGGCTTCGCGGCTGGCCCCACGCCGCGGAGGACATCATCGTCGCCCGCAACATCATCCTCGCCGAGCAGACCGGCGCCCACATCCACCTGCAGCACATCTCCTCGCGCTACTCGGTGGACCACATCCGCCGCGCCAAGGCCCGCGGGGTGCGGGTGACCGCCGAGGCCACGCCGCACCACCTCGCCCTCACCGAGGAGGCCCTCGCGGGGTACGACACCCATTTCAAGATGAACCCGCCTCTCCGCACCGAGGCGGACCGCCAGGCGCTCATCGCGGGGCTCCGCGACGGCACCCTCGACATCATCGCCACCGACCACGCGCCGCACACCGATTACGAGAAGGACAAGGAATTCGACTACGCCCCCAACGGCATCCTCGGGCTCGAGACGGCACTGCCCGTCTGCCTCGACGTGCTGGTGCGGCAGGCGCGGTT
Organism: Opitutaceae bacterium; assembly: GCA_027485815.1. Lineage (GTDB taxonomy): Bacteria > Verrucomicrobiota > Verrucomicrobiia > Opitutales > Opitutaceae > ER46. The sequence goes on along the minus strand of JAIXQE010000158.1, from coordinate 15,670 downwards.
CAAGCTGAGCCGGGTGATCGACCTGATGACCCGCCGCCCCGCCGCCATCGTCGCCCTCCCGGCCGGCACGCTCGCCGAGGGGGCCGCCGCCGACGTCTGCCTGTTCGACCCGGACGAGGTCTGGCGCTACGACGCCAAGGCCGGCCAGAGCAAGTCCTCGAACTCCCCCTGGTCGGGCCGCGAGCTCCGGGGCCGCGTGCGCACGACCATCGTCGGCGGCAAGGTCGTGTTCGCGGACGGACGCATCACCGCCTGAGGCGGCCCCGTCCGCGCGCGAAGCCCCGTGACGCCACCGCTCTCGCCCTTCGCCACGCTGGTCCTGGTGTTCGAGTTGGGGTGCGTCGCCGCCGGCCTCGGGCTGCTGTGGCGCCACGGGCTCTCCCCCGCCGCGCGGCAGGCGCCACCGCGACTCGGCGCGTGGGAAGCACCCTGGCCGGAGTTTCTCACCTTCGCGGCGAGCGTCCTGCTGAGCACGTTTCTCGTCGCGGCCCTCGCCGGTCTCGCCGCGCGCCAGGCGGGCCTGGCCGGGCACGCCGCCACGATCACCCACGGGGCCGGGGCGCAGCTCGGAATGCTCCTCGGCGTGCTGCTCCACCACCGGATCCTCGCCCCCGCCGGGCGCCCTGAGCGCGCACCCACCGGAGTCCTGCTGCGCGCGGGGATCGCCACCTTCCTCGCGGCCCTGCCGCTGCTGCTGCTGACGGCGCAGGCGTGGGAATTCGCGCTGCGGGCGGCGGGGCTGCCGACGGCGCGGCAGGACCTGATCCGTATCCTCACCGAAATCGAGTCGCCGGCGCTGCTCGCCGCGATGGTCGTCCTCGCCGTCGTGATCGCCCCGCTCACCGAAGAACTGGTGTTCCGCGGCGGGGTTTTCCGCTACCTGCGGACCCGCTGGCCGCGCTGGGCGGCCCTGCTGGCGCCGTCCGCGTTCTTTGCCTCGCTGCACGTCAACTGGTCCACGCTCGAGGGCCTCTCGAGCGCGCTCCCCCTCGTCGTGCTCGCCGTGATCTTCTCCCTCGCCTACGAGCGAACCGGGCAACTCGGCACGGCCGTGGTGGCCCACGCCTGCTTCAACCTGAACACCCTGCTCGTGCTCTTCGCCGGGCTGGGTCCCTGAGGCCCGTGCATCCGCTCGCCCCCGGCCCCCGCGACCGCGTCGATGCCCTCGGCGAAGGCGGCCTGATCGCCGCGATCCGCCGCTGGCTGGGCAACACCTGCCCGCCCCCGCCCGCGGGCATCGGGGACGATTGCGCGGTGCTGCCCCGGGCGCGCGGCCGCGGTCTGTTGACGGTGGATCCCGTGATCTTCGGCCGCCACTTCGATGCCACGGTGGCACCCGCCGCGGTCGGCGCCAAGCTGCTCAAACGCAACCTGAGCGACATCGCGGCGATGGGAGGCCGGCCCCGCGCCGCCGTGATCTCGCTCTGCCTGGATCGCGCCACCCGCGTTTCCTGGCTGCGGGACTTCCACCGTGGGCTGGCCACCACCGCCCGCCGGTACGGAGTCGCGCTGGTCGGAGGCGATGTCGCGGAGGGGCCGGGCGTCCTGATCGCGACGCTCACGCTCCTCGGCGAGGCGGACGCAACCCGGGTGCTCACCCGCGCGGGCGCACGCGCCGGGGATTGGATTGCCGTCACCGGCCGGCTCGGCGGGAGCCTCTCCTCGGGGCACCACCACCGCTTCACGCCGCGGCTGGCCGAAGGTCGCTGGCTCGCACGCCGGCCCGAGGTCCGTTCCATGATGGATGTGAGCGATGGCCTCGCGAAGGACCTCGCCGCGCTCACGCCGCGCGGCACCCGTCCGGCGCTCGACCACGCGGCCATCCCGCGACGAAGCGGGTGCACCCTCGCGGCCGCCCTCGGCGACGGCGAGGACTACGAACTGCTCTGCACGGTCCGCGCCCGGGCGGACCTGTCCTCCCTGCGGCGGGCCTGGCGGCGGCGGTTCCCCGCCGTGCCGCTGACGATCATCGGTAGATTTGTGCCGCAATCGGCCAGTGATCCGACCCCGGAAGCCCTACCCGTCACCGGCTATGAGCATCTTCGAGCGACTCCGTGAGGGAATCAGCACCCGCGACCCGGCGGCGACGCAAGCCCTCGCGGCGGAGTTCGCGCGGGCCCTGCCTCCGGGAACCGTGCTGGCGCTGCACGGGGACCTCGGGGTGGGCAAGACCACCTTCGTGCAAGGCCTGGCCCGCGGACTCGGCGTGCTCGCCCCCGTGACGAGTCCCACGTTCAACCTGTTCACGCTGCATCGCGGCCCGGTGAACCTCGTACACCTGGATGCCTACCGGCTCGGTTCGGCACGGGAGTTCGAGGACCTGCTGCTCGAGGAATTCCTCACGCCGCCCTGGATCCTGGCGGTGGAGTGGCCGGAACGGATAGCCGAGGCGATGCCCCGGGACGCACTCCACCTGGAGTTAAGGATCCAGCCGGATCAATCCCACCACCTGCTTCTCCGCCGCGCGGACGCGGCGGAGGGAACGGTTCAAGCCTGAGCGGGCGACGGCGGCTCCGCGGATCCAACCGCGGGCTCCCCCGGAGCTGCTTCCGGGGCAGCCGACTCAACGGGAGCCGGGGCCGCCTCACCCTCCGCGGGCGTGGCCGCGGCGGGAGCGACCTCGGGGAAGTTCTCGGGATCGTGATCCTCCGCCTCGATCTCCTTCTTCCGCGCCTCGACCATCGGCGGCGGGGCAAAGAGCCGGCCATCGATGAACTCCGTCACGTAGCCCTCGCGCACCAGCCAGAGCAGGTCGCCCTGCAACCGCGCCACGCGGGCCCGGTCATCCGCGGACGGACCGGCGGGAACCACCTCGGCGCCCTCGACCGCCACGGGAGCGGCGGCTGGCGCGAGGCCCAGAAATTTAGCGGGCAACTCCCCGGCGCGCACCATCGGGTTGGCCTCGATGAAGGCGATCAGGGATCCGATGCTGTCGGCGAAGGTCTGGCCCGGCACCCGGAAACGCCGCTTCACCGCGCAAACATAGGAGATGCCCTTGGAGCCCTTCTTGAAAATCGTGAAGTGCTCGCGCCGCAGGCGGCCGCGCAGGGCGTTCGCGGTGTCCAAGGGGAAACGACGTTGACGCTCCAGGGCGCCCTCGACAGCCCGGCGGATCTCCCCGGGGGGCAGGGTCTCGATGAGTTGCCCCTTGAAGCGCACCGATTCCGCCGTGCGCACCACCTGGTCTCGGGCGTGGGTCAGCAGGTGCAGGCGTGCATCCTCCAAGGTGTCAAAGGCAGGTCCGGCCGGCGCCTCCGACACGGGAGCGGCTGCCTCGGGCGCCGCGGCCTCCGTCGCCGCCGGGGCGGACTCGGACGCCGGCTCCGCGGGCGGGGCGGCGGGCGCAGCAGCGGGAGCGGCGACCTTCCAAGTGTAGCGCACGGTGCGACGCATCTGGTCCAGCCACTGCTTAACGACCTCCGGATCGCGCACCGTCTCAATGCGGTTCTTGAAGGCCTCGAAGGGCAGCCGGGAGCCGACCTTGGCGGCGTAGTGCTGCTGCAGGATCTGGCCGTAACGGTGGTAATTCGGCGGCCCAAGCAGGTCCCCCGTCAGCCCGCAGCGATTGATGACCAGGAAGTTTCCCTTCGGCGGCTCAACCTCGACCTCCGCCTTGGTGAAGAAGGACTCCAGATGCCGGGCCATCACGTGGGCCACGGCCGCCTCGTCCGACTCAAACGGCAGGCCATCGGGCACCGACACGTGCACGACGGGCCGGGCGGTCGGGACCGCCTCGGCGCCGGTCGCGGGCCGCTCTCCGGCGACCCGCGGCGCCAAGACGACGATGAAGCGATCGTTCTTGGCGACCACCGTGCGGGCGATCTCGAAGAGTTCGACCGTGCGGCACGACTTCCGGATCGTCTGCGCCAAGGTGGCGAAACTGGTGTCCTCCGGATAGAACGTCGCCGTGAAATAAGGGCTCTCGTAAGGCCCCCGTTCGGGCATCGGACGGCCGCCGAAACCGCCGCCCCCGCGGGGCCCCCGATCCGTGAACTCGCGCCGGGGCCCGCGGGAATCGCGGAAGCCCGCTCCCGGACCACGGCGGTCGTCGGCTCCGCCGGGTCCCGCCGGGCGCCCCCCCTCGCGCGGACCGGAGTCCGAGGATGGGCCGGGTCGCCGGAAGCCCCGCCGGTCGCGCCGGTCGGGCGCGCCCCCGTCGCGGCGATCCTCATAGCCACCCCGACCACCGCCGCGCTCGGGCGCGGCGGGCTTCTCCTGCGACCACTGGGTGCCGAAGCTGAAGCCCTGCAATTGGCTCAGGTCCAGCTTGTTGAAATCAGCGGGCGTTTGGTCCTTTGAATCGGGTGCGTCCATAACGAGAAAAGCGGGCCGGAGCCCGCGCGTTGGCAGTGAAACGGCACTCGGCGCGCCGCAGTGAGAGTGTCCGCGCAGAGGGACCGCAGTGGCAAGCCGTTTCCAGATTCGCGTGCCACGCGATTAGAACGCATGGACGACGGCGGGAACCTCAACGGAGGAGGTAGACCTCGGCCAAGGCCTCGCCCACCGCCCCATCCAAACCGGAAACCTGGAGGGTGTAGGGCCCCGGTTCCAGCAGCAGTAGCAGGGCCGCGTCCGCGCTCCGCTCCGGCCACGGAAAGGCGCCCGCCGCCTCCGCCGCCACCCGCACGTCGTGGGCGACGCCGCCCTCCGCCCAGCCGCGGTTCACCCGCAGCAGACGATCGCCCTGGTAGATCGCGATCTGGGGGCGTGACAGCGGCCCGGCCACACCGAAGGCGGCCAGCGCGGGCCCCGCCGCCCGCACCAGCACCCGGGCCGGCGCATCGCCGCCCACCACAAACCCCGGGATGAGCAGGCGCTCGCCCTGCCCCACTGCCCCCCGAAGGGAGAGATTTACCAGTCGGTTGGCCGGGTCGCCCCCCAGGGCGTCGTAAGCCTCAAAGAGCGCGACACCCCCGCGGCCCTCGGCGTCGCGCAGGTGCGCCGTGTAAAGCCCGGCCCCCAAGCCCAGCACCAGCGCCGCATCCCGGCTCTCCGGCGGAAACGGGAACGCCCCCACCGCCTCCGCGGTGTCGACCACGGAAGGCCCCGGTTCTCCCTGCCCCCAGTTGTCGTTGGTGCGGAGCGGCGTCGCGCCCGAATAGACCGTGAGGAACGGATCAGGCAGGAAGCCCGCGACCCCGAACGGCGCCAGCGCGGGACCGGCACCGCGCACGAGGTAGGCCCGCGGCGCCCGGCCCTCGACGACGAACCCGGCGATCAGCACGCCGCCCGAGGCCACCTCGGCGCGGCTCGCGAGGTTGAGCAGCCGCGCCCCACCGTCCCGCACGTGGACAGCGCGACCCGTCCGGCCGGCATCCCGCCGGAACCCGGGCCACGCGGAAAGCGTCGACAGGGGCGAGCCGTTGCCCCGCAGCTTGTATAACCGCCCGTCGAGCGAGCCGAGATACAGCGCGCCGTCGGGCGCGACCAGCACCGACGACTCGATGTAGTCTCCCGGCGCCGCCCGGGTGTCGAAACGCCAGAGCAGGCCGCCGTCCGCCGGTTGCAGGGCCCGGACCACGCCGTCGTCGGCCGCCACGATGATGGCGCCGTCCCCGCGCACCGCCGCGGTCGACGCGCTGCTGGAGTTCAGGTCCACCCGCCACCGCAGGCGCCCGTCCTCGGGGGCGAGGGCGTAGAACCGGGTATCATCCGAGGCGAAGTAGACGGAGCCGTCCGCGCCCAGCACGGGTGAGGCGAAGATCGCCCCGTTGGTGAAGTAGTCCCAGCGTTTCGACCCATCCGGCGCCACGGCGTACATCCGCTGGTCCGTCGAGCCGAAGTAAAGCGTACCGTCGGCGCCGATCGCGGGCGAGCCGTCGATCCGCCCGCCCGTGCGGAACCGCCACCGCTCGCGACCCTCCCGGCTGACGGCGTAAAGCGATCCGTCGCGGCAGCCCACGTACACCGTGCCATCGACCGCCACCGCCGGGGAGGACTCGATCCAGTCGCCGACGGGAAAGGTCCAGCGCTCGCGTCCGTCGGGGGCGACCGCATGGAGGCGGAAGCTGCCGGAGCCGAAGTAGAGGGTGCCATCACTGCCGATCGCCGGTGAGCTGGAGATGAAACCGCCCGCGTTGTAGGACCAGCGGATGGCGCCGTTCGACGGCTGCAGCGCGTAAAGGCGGCCGTCGTGGGAGCCCACGTAGATCGTGCCGTCCGGTCCCACCGCCGGGGTGGAATCGACCCAGTCGGCGCGGGTCACTGACCACAGCACCCGGCCCGCCGGGTTGACGGCGGCGATCCGGCCCGCCGTGGCGGTGGAGACCCCCAGGTAGATCGCGCCGCCGTCCGCGCTGATCGCCGGGGACGAGGAGGTGTAGCCCTGCAGGGAGACCATCCATTCGAGGGAACCGTCCTGCGCCCGGACCGAGGCGGACAGGAGCACCGCGAGCACGGCGACGCCCACCGCCAACCACCGCGCCACCGCCGGGAACGTGGTCCGCGACTCCCGGGAAAGAGGAACTGAAATCGCCGGATGCAGGGCCCGCTCGAATCACGCCTCCCCGGCCAAGACAAGGCGGAAGCACGTCCCGGAGGCATCGCTGTGCTCCAGCTCCAGCCGGCCTCCGGCTTGCAGCGCGAGTTGGTGGCTCAGCGCGAGACCCAGGCCACTGCCGCCCGGCTTGCCGCTCACGCACGGCTGGAAAAGCCGGGCGCGCACGGCATCCGGGAGCCCCGCGCCCCCATCACGGACCCGGAAGGCCACCTCCCCCCGCGGCCCCCCCACGGTCTCGATGCGGACCCACCCGCCCGCGGGCTGCGCCTCGATCGCGTTCTGGAGCAGGTTGCGCAGCACCAGGACGGCCAGGTTTGCGCGGCGCCCCGCCAATTCGCGCGCGTCCGCTCCCGTCGCCTCCAGCGCCACCCCGCGCAAGCGGGCCTCCTCGCGGACCTTGGCGAGCGCGAGGGCGGGAACCTCCTCGACGGGCAGGAGAAAGGCGCCGCCGGACTGTTCGTCCCGGAGCACCGCCACCACGTCGTTCACCATTGTGCGGAGGCGCCGGGTGAGCGCCGAGGCCTCCGCCAATTCCTCGCCGGCCTCCACCCGGCCGGCATCCGCCTGGCCGGCGACAAACAGCTCCAGGCCGGCCAGCGGGTTCTTCAACTCGTGGATGAGATGGGCTGTCACGGTGCCGAGGGCCGACGTCTTCGCCGTCAGGATCAGTTCGCGGTTCGCCCGCTCAAGGTCCGCCGAGCGGGCGCGCAGCTGGGCGTTCACCAGCGTGAGGCGGCGGAAGGCCCACGCGAGACCCAGCGCGATCACCAGGGATCCCGCGCCCCAGCCGGCGAGCGCCAGCACCCAAAGGCGGCGATCGTGCACCCCGAGTTCCCGGAGCGCCGCGTCCCCTTCCAACCAGAACTGGGCCGCGCCCGCGACGCCCGCCGCGCCCGTCCGGCGCAGCGGCACCCAGGCTTCCAGCACCACTCCGGCATCCGCGGCGGGAACCAGCAGGACGTCGCCGGCCGGGACGGGACTGAGCCGGGCAAAGGCCTCCCCGGCAGCCACCCGGCGCCAATCGTCGGGCGCGGGCGGAGGCAGTTCGCCGATGATGCCATCAGAAGCATTTAGGTTGCCCCGGCCGTCGAAGACGCGGACGGCGACCACGCCCCGGTATCTCGCCGCCTGCAACACCGTGACCAGGAGGGCGCCGGGAACCTCTGCCAGCGGCAAGGCGCCGTACTCCGCCGCCCGGGTATCCAGCTGCAGGGCCGCCACCGCGGCCAAGGCATCGGCCTCCCGCCGCAGGATCTGCTCGCGCAGGCCGACCCGCATCTGCCCCGTGACCAACGCGACGACCGCCCCGAAGATCAGGATCGTCAGCACGGCCCCGCCCAGCATCGGGGCGGGCCAGCGGCGCGACGGGACGGCGGGGGCGGGCATCGGGGAGGCCTTACCTCTCCCAGCCGCGGCGCAGGGCAAGCAAGCCTTCGTTCACCCGGTAGGCCCCCAGCGGGTCGTTGGACCGGACGTGTTCCCGCGAAGCCACGACGATCAGCGACCAGTCCCCCGCCAGGTGGCGCTCGACCCGCATCGAGCCCGAAAGCTCCGTCCGCCGGCGCGCCGGGGGATCGATGCCGAGCCCCACCGTCTGCACCCCGAAGCGCAGCTCCCGCAACGCTGCCTCGGCCCGGACCTTCCACCGGTCATCGGACCATTCCAGCTGCTGCTCCCACCGCCACTCGCGGTGCCCGAAGTAACCGGATCCGTTGTCGCCCAGGCGCCGGCCGCCCACCCGGCCCGTGGTGCGCCAGCGCTCCCCCGGCCCCCAGCGGAACGCCACGCTCATCTCACCTTCCGTCTCGGCGAAGCGGAGTCTTGTCCCCAGCAGCGGCCTTCCCGCCGCGGAATACTGGACCCGGCGCTCATAGGTCCGCGCGCGTTCCCACCAGGAGACCTTGGCTTCCCACGCGGGCGAAGGGCGCCAGCCGATCCGGAAAAGCCCGCGCGCCACCGACGCGTCGTTGACGCCGTCCTCGTGGCGCACCCGGTCGCCGGCGACCTGCGCCTCCGCGTGCCAGCGGTCCGCGAAATCCCAGCGCACCTGGGGGCCGCCCAGCACCCCCGCAAGCCGCGTCTCGGCGATGAGCCGCTCGACGTCGGTGTCGGACACGTCGAGAACCCGGTCGTCGTAGTAGGCGCTCACCGGGAGCGACCACTTCCACGCTCGCGCGGGTCGCCACGCGGGCTCGCCTTGGAGCCACGCCGAAGCCTCCTGGTGCACGGTGCGCCCGGACCAGAACCGACGGCCCTCCGTCTGGAGGTACATCGAGGCCTCAAGGCCGCTTCCGGGCACGCGCAGCAGCAGCAACTCGGCCGCGGCGTGCAGGAATCCGCTGCTTTCCTCGGCCGTGGAACTCAGCAGCAGGTTGTCGCGGTAGCCGACGCCCGTCTCGAGCGCGGCCGACCAACTCCATTCCGGCAGCGGCGGCGGCTCCGGCGCGGGGGACGCCGCCCGTCCGGCCACCAGCGCACAGGCGGCGGCCAGCCCATGGGAGACGAGGCGCGCGATCGACATCGGGAAGGGAGGCGGGGGACGGGTGGTGAGGGGGAGCCGCTCCACCGCAGGCCAGCGGGCGGACGGAGCGAAGGCGGGAAGACAAAAGGGCGGTTGCCCGGAGGCAACCGCCCTTTGACTGATATTACGCTAGTATTACGCCAAAATTCACCGCTTGCCGGTCACGGTCTGCCGCTGCCGGCGCTGCTCCTCGCGGATCTGCTTGTGGAGGGCGCTCTGCGCCGCCTCGAACTCGCGCTTCTGCTCCTGCATCCGTTCCAGGATCGCCTTGCGCTGCTCCTCACTCGCCTCCCGCAACTCACGGGCCAGGGATTCGTGAGCGGAAATCATCTGGTCACGCTGGGACTTCACCTGCGCCAATAACCTCTGCATCTCGGCCACGCCGGTCGCCCCTTTCTCCGGCGCCACCGCCGCGCCCCACGCTCCCTGCCCGATCGCCAGCAACGCGACGAGCGCGCCGGCCGGCCAGCGGAGGGAGAGAAGTCGAGGGGAACTCACGCCCCTTTCTTTGCAGCTCTCGTGCCAATCTCCATAAAATACTTTAAGCCATCTCTAGCATCTACTTATGAAATCCCTAGGGGCAGTATCGCGGTGCCCTACTGGTCACTGGGGCCCATTTAGGATCCGTCGGGCGGGGAATTTTCCCCAGCCCCACGCTCCTCCGCGGACGTCTTCAGGCGGTAGCGCACCACATCCCGCGAGACCCCCAGCAGTCGGGCGGCGCCGGAAACGTTGCCGCCGGCCTGGCGCAGCGCCCGGCGCACCATCTCGTCGATGGCGCGCTCGAGGGAAAATCCCGCTTCCGGGAAAACGAAATCCGGGCTCAGGCAACGCGCCTCGGCCGCTCCCGGGGCCCCATCCGGAGCCGCGCCGCCTCCGAGGTGCGGGAAACTCAGGCCCGCCTCGCCCCCGAAGACCACCGCGCGCTCGATCTCGTGCGCCAGCTCCCGGACGTTGCCCGGCCAACGGTGCGCCATCAGCCGCCGGCGCCCCTCCGCCGGGATCCCGCCCGGCTTGACGCCGTAACGCCGCGCCACGCGCCGCAGGAGTTCCTCGGCCAGGGTGACGATGTCCTCGCCGCGCTCCCGCAGCGGGGGCAGGCGCACCCGGAAGAGGTCGAGCCGCTGGCGCAGGTCCTCGCGGAACCGTCCGCCCGCGACCAAGGCACCCAGATCGGCGTTGGTGGCCGCGATGATGCGCGCGTCGACCGGCACCGGCCGGGAGGCGCCCACCCGGCGCAGGGCCCGGTCCTCGAGGGCGGTCAGGAGCTTCGCCTGCAGCGGCAGGGCGAGGCTCGGCAATTCGTCCAGAAAAAGGCTCCCGCCGTCCGCCGCCTCCATCAGGCCGATGCGCGCCGCCTTGGCGTCCGTGAAGGCGCCGCGCTCGTGGCCGAAGAGCTCCGCCTCCGCCAGTGCCTCGGGCAAAGCGGAGCAGTTCAGCTCAACGAGCGGCGCCTCCGCCCGGGGGCCGTGGCGGTGGATCCAGCGCGCCACCGCCGTCTTGCCCGTGCCGGTCTCACCCTCGATCAGGACCGGCGGCAGGTGTTCCCCGAGCCGACGATCCGCCGCCGTGATCCGCAGGAGCTGCTCGTGCAGGCCGGCGAGGCTCGCCCCGAAGACCAGCTCGGACTCCTGCCCACGGCGAAACTCCTCCACCCGGCGAGTTTGCCGGCTGCGGCGCGCCGCGGCGAAGCGCAACGGGACCTCGGCGGGATCGAAGGGCTTGACCAGATAATCCGCCGCCCCCGCCTGCAACGCCTCCACGGCGCCAGCCACCCCTCCCTCCGCCGTCATCACGACCACGGAGGTCGTCGGCGGGAAGGCCTTCTCCCGCAGCAGGTCGATGCCGCGGCCGTCCGGCAGGTTGACGTCAATCAGCGCCGCCTCGAACGCCAGCGTCCCGAGCGCCTGGCGGGCGGACGCCAGCGAGGTCACCGCCGTCACCTCCGCCTGCTCGCGCTCAAAGAAGGCGGTCAGTCGCCGCCGCAGCAGGGCATCGTCCTCGAGCAGAAGCAGGTTGAGGCCGGCGAGGGGTGACTTGGACATGGCCGCAGCTTGCGGGGCAGGGAGCCCGGCACCAACCCCAAAGCGCGCCTCAGCGGGGCGGCGCGGGCGCGGCCACGCGCTCAATCAGCGGGGCGAGCCCGCTCAGGCGGATGCTCAGGTGGGGCGTCGAGTCGAACAGCGCGAGGAACTTGCTGCGCCGAAGCGTGAGCAGCGAGCGGGCGGCCGCCTGCTGGGACTCATCGAGGCCGTAGTCTCGGGTGAGCATCTCCAGCCGCGGCGTCACCGTCACCTTGAAATAGACCCAGGTGAGGGAGCGCTCCTGCTCGCGCTGGATTTCCTCATTGGAGAGCGGTTCGCGTTTCGCCGCGCGTTTGGCGTCGCGCTCGGCGAAGCGGCGCTGGGAGGCGAAGTACTTCTCGCGCTGGGCGGGCGGGAGCAGTTGGGCGAACTCGCGGTCGAACTCCGCGTCGATCTCCTGCATCCGGGTGCTGTAGGCCTCGATCTGCGGGCGCAGCTTGTGGATCTCGGCCACCAGCCGGGCGCGGTCCAACTGGCGCTCGCCGCGCCGTTCGGCGGCCGCGGGAGCCGGCCGGGCAAATTCCTGCGCGAGCGCCACGGGCGCGGGCGGGACCGTCGGCCCCGGTTCCGTGACCCAGCGGGCGACGTAACCAGCGATGAAGACGGCCACCGTGATGAGGGCGACGAACAGGCGCTGGTTCATCGCGCCCCCGCGTCGAGATCCTGCGCGGCGGCGACGATCCGGCGCCACTCCGCCAGATTGCGCGCGTCCGCCGCCGCCAATTCGTGATGGTGGAAGAGGATCACGGCCGCGAGGCAGGCGGCGGCCGTGAGGGCGCTGAGCGCCAACTGGCTGCCGTACGAGGGGAGCTCGAGCCGCTCCCGGGCGGCGGCGATCACCCGTTCGGCAAAGCCGGGCCGCAGGCTATCGGCCGCAACGCATCCCAGCCGCTGCCAGGCCCGGGGAGGGCATCCGTGTGCCAAGCGCAGCACGCGGTCGGGGAATGCCCCGCCCAGCCGGCTGGCGGCGTGGGCGCGGAGCCGGAACCAGGCATTTTCCTCAGGATTCGTCTTCACGGCTGGTAGTGCTCGCGCAATTGCTCGCGGGCACGGTGGAGACGCGCCTTCACGGCGGCAACACTCGTGCCCAGAATTTCGGAAATCTCCGCGTGGCTGCGGCCCTCCTGCACGAGGGCCAGCAGGGCCCGGTCCTGCGGGCGGAGCTGGGCCAGGGCGTGACGCAGCGCGTCAAGTTCCTCCGAATCGACCGCCCCCGGGGGCTCCGGGATGTTCTCATGCTCGTCCGCAAACGGCAGGAAAATCCGCCGCAGGCGCTGCCGCCGCAATTGGTCGATGCAGGTATTGCGCGCCAGTCGGAAGAGCCACGACTCGAACTGGGCCGGGGCCTGCAGGCGATCGAGCGCGCGGATCATCTTGATGAAGATCTGCTGGCAAAGGTCCTCGACCACGTCGCTCCGGTTGGTCATCGCGAAGACGAAGCCCGCCACCCGGTGCTGGTAGGCCACGATGAGCTCGCGCTGCGCGGCCTCGTCGCCCCGCTGGGCCCGACGCACCAAATCGACCAGTGCCGCGGATGAGGATGGATCCATGCGTGCTGCATACCTGACCGCAGCCAGACGCGGGAATCGCGGGAAAGATGCGCGCAGGCAAGGCGCAACCTTGCCATCCCGCGCATCCTTCGCCTCCGTACCCCAGCGTTACCATGCCGCACCGCATCCCCTCCCGCCCCCTCCTCCTTGGCTGCGCCTCCCTGCTGCTCGCCGCCTGCGGCTCCGGCCCCGCCCCCCGGGACCTGATGCTGGAGGAGGCCGCCCGCGGCCAGGCCGCGGAACGACCGGTGGCGATGCGCGGCGAAACCGCCTTTCTGGACGGCAAACTCGCCGCGGTCGCCACGGTCAGCCGGGGCTTCGATCGCGGCGTGCGCACCGCGAAGGGCCGACCCGGCGCCCCCGAAGGGGCGTTCGAGGACCCGGGCCGCCGCCGCCGGGATGACGCCGGGGCCTTCAGCGAAGTCTACTATCTGGGCGGGGCCGGCGACTCCGAGGAAGAGCAGAAGGAGGCGATGCAGGATTACATCCGTCAGGCCCGCGCCCGCCGGGCGGCCGGCAGCCCGATGCCCCCCGTGACGCTGAAAGTCGCCTTTGAAAACCGGGGCGACGCCCCGGTGGAAATCGAGGTGACGGACGTGAATTCGGACCTCGGAAATTTCGCGGTGCGGCCGCCCAAGCTGACGATCGCCCCCGGGGCGAGCGGCGTGCTGGAACCGATGATCTCGCAACTGGGAGTCACCAGCGACGAGATTCCCCTAGTGCTCGCGCTGCGCAGCGGCGGGCGGAAGGAGCGCCAGGTGGTGGTGGTCAAGAACGTGCTCGCCCGGTCGCTCCGCCAGGATTTCGAGCAGTTGAAGCGCTGATCAGGCGCCCAGCATCCGGACCCTCCGGTCCTTGCGCGGGAACTGCAGGGTCACGCTGGTCCCCCGCCCCTCCTGGCTCTCGATGCCGATCTGGCCCCCGTGGTCGCGCATGATCCGCTGCGCGATCATCAGGCCCAGCCCGTTGCCGCCCGGCTTGGTGGTGTGATAGGGCTCGAACAGTCGGACGAGATCCTCCGGCTTGATGCCGCTTCCGCTGTCGGCGAAGACCAGCAGCACGTGGTCATCGTCAGTCCGCGTCCGGATGCGGAGGCGCCCGCCCGGCTGCATCGCCTCGGCGGCGTTCTTGGTCACGTTGAAGATCACCTGCTTGATCTGGTTGCGATCCGCGAGGACCAGCGGCAGGCCGGTCGCCTCGACCTCCACCGCGATGCCCCGATCGGCCAGTTCCCGGTGCTGGAACCGCAGCACCTCGGCGAGAATCTCGGCCAGGTCGGTTTCCGCGAGGTCCGGCGGGCGCGGGCGAATCGCCTCCAGGAAGTTGCTGATGATGCCGTCGAGGCGCCCCACCTCGGACCGGCAGATGGCCAGGGATTCCGTCAGGGCCTCCCGATCCTTTCCCTTGGCCTCCTCGAGCTTGCGGATCCGCCGTTCGAGCAGCTGCAGGTGAATGGTCAGGGAATTGAGCGGGTTGCCCAGCTCGTGCGCCACCCCCGCGGCGAGGAGCAGGATCGAGGAGGTGCGTTCGTTCTCGATCCGTTCCTCGGTGGTCGCCCGCTCCTTCGTGACGTCGGTGAGGATGACCGCGAAACGGCGCACCGGGCGGCCCCCGGCCCCCCGGAACGGGACCATGTAAAGCCGCACCACCCGCGGCTCGGGATAGGTCAGCTCGAACTCGCGCGAGGCGACCGGCGCCGCCGACTCGTCCCCGCCCGGCTCGAAGGCCGCGCCCAACGAACTGCGGAGCCCGGGAACCAGCCGCCACAGCGTCTGGCCCGCAACCTCCTGGCCGCCCAAACCCACGAGCCGCTCCGCCGCGGCGTTGGCGTACTCGATCGCCCCGTCATCCCGGATGACCAGGATCCCTTCCTGCAGGGTATTGAAGATCTCCTCGAAGACCGCCCGCTCCCGGGCAAGGCGCTGCACCAGGTTGGCCAGGTTGATCGAATCGAGCGTGTCCAACCGGCCGAGGACGCGGTCGAGGGAGGAGTGTTTCTTGACGGCCATGGTGCGCGGCGGGACCGCTCAGGAGTCCGGTCCGAGAAAACTCATCTGCGCCGGATCGGACCGCTCCGCGAGCAGTTTGCGCAGGAACGCCTCGCGGTGCTCCGGGCAGCGCCCGAGCCGCAACACCGCCTCCCGGTGCTGCTCGGTGCCGTAGCCCTTATGCTGGGCGAATCCGTAGCCGGGGTGGCGTCCATCCAGCTCCACCATCAGGCGGTCCCGGGTGACCTTTGCGGCCACGGAGGCCATCGCGATGCACAGCGAACGCGCGTCGCCCCGCACGAACGCGGCGTGGGGATAGGGAAACCCGCGCAGGCGCAGGCCGTCGATGAGGATCCGCGCCGAGACCGGCGGGGCGAAGGCGCGCCGTTCCTCGAAGCTGGAGAACAGGTCGGGCTCGTCGCGGTCGGCAGCGAACGCCTCCGGGGGCTGCCAAGCCTCGAGCGCCCGCCGCATCGCCAGCTTGGTCGCGCCGAGGATGTTGTGCTGCGCGATCTCGTCCACCGAGGCCACCCCCAGCCGGAGCATGATCGCGTCCTCCGCCGCGAGGGCCGAGAATTCCGCCCACAGCTCCTCGCGCTCGGCCGCCGTGAGCAGCTTCGAGTCGTTCACCCGCCCGCCCCGGCCGACCGCCCAGCGTCCCTCGAGGAACTCGCGCGTGACGCCGACCGCCGCCGCGACCACCGGGCCGGCGAACGCGCCGCGCCCCACCTCGTCCACGCCGATGAGGTGCGCCACGTCCTGGATCTGCTTGAGGTCGAAGCCGCGGAGCTGGCGGCGCTTCATCGGGGCATCTGAACCGGCGCGCCCCCCGGGTGGCAAGCCCGCGCCCGGGGGGCTCGCCTTCCGGCGATCACCGGTCCACGGTGCCGGCATGGACCTGCTGCAGACCTGGGAGCTGCTGAGCTATCTGGTGACGGTGATCGGCCTGCCGCTCGCCATCCTTGTGTTTGTCTACGAGCAGCGGCGGGGACGGCAGAACGACCAGGAAGAGATCTTCCAACGCCTCT
>JAIXQE010000062.1 GCA_027485815.1 Opitutaceae bacterium | reverse complement strand
GAGAGCGGCTTCGCCGCGGCGCGGCCGGCGATCGGCGTGAACGATTTCGCCGTCAGCCAAACCCGCCCCCACGCCGCCCTGCGGCTCGGGGACTGGAAGCTGCTGCACCACTTCGAGGACGGCCGCGACGAGCTCTACCACCTCGGCCGGGATCCCGGCGAACAGGCGGACCGCGCCGCGCGCGAACCGGCGCGAACCCGCGAGCTGCGCCGGCGCCTGGACGCGGCCCTCGAGGACGCGGGCGCCCGGCGGCCGACGCGAGCCGGCCCCTGACCGAGCGCGGCCGGTCAGCCGGGGGCCGGCAGTTGGGCCGATCGCCGCGGAGCGACCGGACCAACTGAAGGGGTCCGACTCAGAAGCGGCCGCTCAAGCCGGCCGTCACCGTGACGCCCGGGATGCGCACCTCGGAGAGCTGGTCGGCGATCCCGCGGTAGAACGACTGCGGCTCATTGAAGACGTTGCCGACGTCGAGCGAGAGCGTGACCGCGGGGCGGACCTGGTAGGCGACGCCGGCATTCACGATCGTGCGGCGATTGGTGTACTGGTTGCGTCCGGAGCCCGCGGCGGTGAAGGCGTTGAGGTATTCGCCGGTGCGGTTCCAGACCACGCGGGCGCTGAAGCCGCCGTGTCGCCAGTGCAGGTTGGCGTTGCCCGTGAAGGGAACGAAGCCCGGCACCTCGCCGGACTTCCGCTCGTCCGTGCCGCCGAAGTTCCCGCGGGTGTCGAGGAAGGTGAAGTTGGCGCCGCCACCGAGCCCGCGCAGCCAGCCGGGCAGGAAGGTGAACTGCTGCTGGTAGCTGAGCTCCCAGCCGCGCACCCGGGCCGAACCGAGGTTCTGCGTGGTGAGCAGGCCGAAGCCGGCGTACTCGCCGTTGTAGCCGTTGTCCGGGCCGGAGGGGACGGTGCCGGAGAGGATGCCAGAGACGAAGTAGTCGGTGATGCGCTTGTCGAACCACGACACGGCGAGGTTGCCGACGGGTTCGAAGTAGTACTCCAGCGAGGCGTCCCAACTGGTGGCCATCCGGGGGCGGAGCGACGGGTTGCTGATGGTGAGCGTCTGCGCCTGTTCGTTCACGGTCTCGCTCGGCATGAGGTTCGAGAGCGGGGGGCGGCCGAAGCTGGTCGACCAGCTCAGGCGGCCCTTAAGGTTGGGGAGGAAGTCGTGCGTGACGTGCGCGCTGGGAAAGGACTTGGTGTAGCTCCCGGAGAGCTCGCGGCGGTTGCCCTCGTAATCGCGCCGCGCGGCGCCCGCCGGATCCGCCGTCTGCTGCGCCGCGGTGCTGCCGACGCGCCCGCGCACCCAGCCCCAGCTCTCGTCCTCCGTCGCTTCGGTGCGCACGCCGGCAAGGAGGCTGGTGGCGCCGAACCGCCCCTGGGCCATCAGGTAGCCGGCGGTCACGGTCTCGGTCGCCAGGCGGGTGCCCGTGTAGCGGGAGGATTCGTAGAAATAGAGGTCCTCGCGCCAGAGGGCGGAGTCGAGCGGCGTCCGGTTGCGGGCGACCGCGTGCGCGCTGATGCGCGGGAGGCTCAGCCCGAGCTTCTGGTCGCCGAACACGGCGATCGAGGGGTCCAGCGGCAGTTGCGCGGCGCTCGTGCCGGTGAAGTTGAAGCGGCGGTTCTTGGTCACCCGCGTGCCCGCGATCTCCTCGCGCCAGCGGAGCCCCGCCTTCACGTAGGTGGAGTCGAGGCCGGCGAGGCGCAGGCGGGCGTTGCCGCGCAGCTCCCGGATCTCGTGGATCGGCTTGTTGTCGTTGAAGAGGTAGGTGGCCGGCCGGTAGCTGGCGGCGCTGCGGAGGTCCGGACCGCCAGTCTGGATGAACTGCGGGTACAGGTCGGAGCGGGTCCGGTCGAGGGTCCAGCCCACGCCGGTCGCCTGGATCGTGAGGTCGCCGCCGTCCCCCGAGCCGCTGCTGATGCCGTCGAGGCTGACCACGCCGTTGTAGTCGATCTCGAGGGGCCCGAAGCGGTGCTCGGCGCCGAGGTCGAGGTGGCGCTGGCGGTGGAAGAAATTGGACATCTGCGACTGCAGCGAGACGGTCGACGCCGCGATGGGCCGCACCTGCGTCACGCGCTCGGTGAAGCCCGGGATGACGCCCGAGGCGGGACCGGGGACGGTCGCCTGGTTGCCGGTGAAGGCGCGGAAGTAGTAGCGCAGGCGGAAGCGCTCGAAGGCGTCGTTGAAGATGTAATTCAGCGAGAGCTTGGTGTTCGCGGAGAGCCGGTAGTCGAACTTCAGGTTGAGGCTCGATTGCTTGCGGTTGTTGTAATTGTCCTGGGTGCGGAAGTCCCAGAGGTAGGCCGGCGCCGCGCTGGTGTTCTGGAAGTCCCGCGTCGTGCTGAAGAAGCCGACCGCCTGTTCGCTGTAGAAGAGGTTCAGCGCCATCCCGAGGTTGCGCTCGCCGCCGAGGACGCTGAAGACCTCCTGCCAGGCGACGTTGAGCAGCGGGTGGGCGCGGTGCTGCTCGCGCAGCGGGATCTGCTGGGTGCCCGGCGGCGCGACCCGCGCCGAGAAAT
>JAIXQE010000210.1 GCA_027485815.1 Opitutaceae bacterium | reverse complement strand
AGGGGCATGGGCCCGCGGGGGCAGTTCGGCAGCCTGGGCCATCAGGGCGGCCAGCAGGATCGGCAGGAGTCGGATTCGATGGATCATGGGCTTCTTCGCGGAGGGAGGACTTCGGGAAAAGGGACGGGATTCAACCAACCAGCAATGGCTTCAGATGACGTTCGAGAAGGTTTGCGGTCACGTTGCGGGAGACAACCTCACGGTGGCGCTCGAGACTGGAGAGGTAACGGGGCCCCATCTTCGCAGCGACCTTGAAGCCCACGTGGATGAGCTGACGGAAACTGGGGTTGAATCCGGGATCCGAAGGCACATGCCGCAGTGCGGCGACGAACCTCGCCGAGGTCCAGCCGTCCACATCCTCCGCAGCGGGAAGCCGGTTCGGATCGATGTCGATCACGGTGGCGTACGGAGCGCAAAGGGCTTCCCGGTGCGCCAGGGCTTCGCGATAGATCTCCTTGGCCAACTCCAGGCCGTCGCCGCCGGCGTGACCATCGAGCTCGAATCCGCCCTCGAAGCCCGCCGCGTCACCGCAGCCGGGGAACGCCTCGGCCTCACCCCGCGGGTGGCGATCCGCGTGAACCCGGACTTCGACCTGAAGGGCGCCGGCATGCGGATGGGCGGCGGGGCGCAGCAGTTCGGCGTCGATGCCGAGCAGGTGCCCGCGCTGCTGGCCGACCTCGCGGGCCGCGGCCTCGACGTGCTCGGGTTCCATATCTTCGCCGGGTCGCAGAACCTCCGCTCCGACCAGATCTGCGAGACCCAGCGCCGGACGGTCGAGCTGGCTCTCCGCCTCGCCCCCGGACTGCGGGACGGCATTCGCTACCTCAACCTCGGGGGAGGTTTCGGGATTCCCTACTTCGACCGGGACCAGCCCCTCGACCTCGCACCGATCGGGGAGAATCTCGGCCGGCTCCTGACGGAGCAGATCCGACCCGCCCTGGGATCGGCCAAGGTCGCGATCGAGCTGGGTCGCTACCTCGCGGGGGACGCCGGGCTGTACGTCACCCGGATCGTCGACCGCAAGGTGTCCCGCGGTAAGACCTTCCTCGTGGTGGACGGCGGCCTGCACCATCAGCTCGCCGCCTCCGGCAACTTTGGCCAGGTCATCCGCCGCAACTTCCCCGTCGCGCTGGCCCACCGGGTGGACGCGGAGCCGGCCGAGACCGCGAGCGTGGTCGGCTGCCTCTGCACCCCGCTGGACCTCCTCGCCGACGAGGCCGCGCTGCCCGCCGCCCAGGTGGGCGACCTGGTGGTCGTCTTTCTCGCCGGCGCCTATGGCCTCACCGCCAGCCCCACCGCCTTCCTCGGCCACCCTGCCCCGCCGGAGATCCTGCTCTGAGCCCAACTTCTTTCGCCCAATGAACCCTCCCTCTGACCTGCTCCCGGCCGTCCGGGAACTCCTCGCGGAAGTCCTCTCCCTGCCCAACGGCGGGGCCGCGCTCCAGCCCGGCACGCCCCTCTTCGGCAGCCTGCCGGAATTCGACTCGATGTCGGTCATCCACCTCGTCACCGGCATCGAACAGCGCTTTGGCATCACCGTGGAGGATGCGGAAGTTTCCGCCGAACTGTTCGAAACGGTCGGCTCGATGATGACCTTCATCGCCCGCAAGCAGGCCGCGCTCCAGCCGCAGGCCTGAGTACTTCGGAGTCCCCGTGATCGCCGCCCGTTCAATGGCCAAATCCCTCCCCCGCCGCATCGCCAACCGGATCCTGGGCCTGCTCGCCCGGGTGCTGCCGGGCGCCCTGACCTTGCGCCCGACGTTGCACCGCCTGCGCGGGATGCGGATCGGGCGCGGGGTCTGGATCGGCGACGACGTTTATTTGGAGAACGAATATCCGGAGTTGATCACCTTGGAGGACGGCGCCCAGGTCTGCCTGCGCAGCATCGTCCTTGCGCATACCCACGGCCCGGGCCGGGTGATCATCGGCCGCAACGCCTTCATCGGCACCGGTTCGTTGATTTCCGCCACCACCGGCCGTACCGTCCGAATCGGTGACGGCGCCGTGGTTTCCGCCTACAGCGTGATCTCCGCGGATGTCCCCACCCAGGCCTTCATCGGCCCGCCCAAGCCCACCATCATGGCCCGCGCCACCCTCCCGCTGACGGACGACGTTCCCTTCGAGCAATTTGTGCGAGGCCTGCGCCCTTGGCGGAAGTGAGACCAGAATTCCATCGGTCACCGCCGTTGCCTACCTTAGCGACGCTCCGCAGTTGTCGCGGTCAGCGGTTTGAGGATCCAAACGCAGTAAATAGTGTGTTAATTCACCCGATTAAGTGCCGCGCGCTCGACGCCCGCCGCTTCGGAGAACTCTCCTTGGGATGGCGGGCTTGGCGCCCTTCCTCCGGCCGCGAAGCCCAGCTCAACCTGTCCACCCAAATCGTCGCCTAACCTTATGAAAGCCAACACCCGCTCTCAACCTTCCCAGGCACGGATCCTATCGCCGGGCCTTCCCCGTGCCCTTGCCGCCCTCTTCCTGGGAGGTTGGGCGAGCCTCCCGCAGCTCGCGGCCTTCACCCGGGAAGGAACGAATCTGAATACGGACGGGAGCATGTCGGACGTGAACGCCGCCGCCGCCGCTGCCGTGGACGGCGACACCATCCGGGTTCCGGCCGGCACTTTCACCTGGGGGGATGGCGGCAACGCGATTTGGCTGCAAAGACGCGTGACGCTCGCTGGCGCCGGTCAAGGCAGCACCATCATCCAAGTCTCCAGCACGGCGGGAACCTACGGCAACGCCATCATCCGAATTCTCGGCGGCGGAGTCGTTCGGGATATGACCATTCGCGGAGCCACCGGAAACAAATCCGCCATTGCCACCTCCGGGCCCTCCGGCTGGCGGGTCACCGCGATCACCTATGTCGGAGTTAACGGCGAGGGATACTTCTGCTACGGCGGCAACAACTACGGCTTGATTGACAATTGCACCATCAGCGGAGGGGGCGGGAGTTCGGAACTGATCTTCACCCGCGGACCGGGGGACAGCTGGCAGACTCCATCTTCCCTCGGCACGGTTGATGCCGTCTACGTCGAGGACTGCGTTTTCGACGGCCCCGGCTACGTGAGCGACTTCAACTCCAACGCCCGCGGGGTGGTTCGATTCTGTACCATCAAGGGCAACATGAAAGTCGATGGTCACGGCGTGGCCACCAACACTCCCGCCCGCGGGGTACGCCATATGGAGGTCTACCGGAACCGCTGGACGGTGGACTTCAGATATTGGACCCCCATCGAGCTCCGGGGTGGGACCGGGCACATCTTCGACAATCAGGTCACGCAGGCGGACGCTTATCAGGCTTGGTTTAAGGTCCGGGAATACGGAGTCTTTGGTAAATTCGCAGTCTTCGGCGGCGCCCTCCAAACGCCCGTGAATTACCCTGTCTTGGACCAAATCGGCACGGGTCAAGATCCCCGCGTCGGCGGCTCGGAACCGATGTACCTCTGGAATAACGTCGATCGATACGGAGCCGACTGGATCTTGACCATGGATGGAATCCCCCCCGAGGGAATCTCACTGTATCAGGTCCAGACTGGCAATCCCAACGCCACCTACACCATCCAAGACATTATCCGGAAGGATCGAGACTACTTCAAGCAGGTCGTCGGCAGCCCCTTCGACGGGAGCAGCGGCGTCGGTCGCGGCACCAAGGCGCAGATGCTCGCCATCCGGGCCACCCTGAAGGGAGTGGGCTTCTGGGTCACCGACGAAGCGGATTGGGATCGGACGAACGGCACCCAGCCTGACGGACAACTCTACGTCTGGAGCGGAAGCGACTGGGTGCTCAAGTATACCCCCCTCACCTATCCGCATCCGCTCCGCGGCGGGGGAGCTCCCGCCAACGTCCGCATCAACGTGCGCGTCAACTGACTGGGATTGACCACCAATCAGGGGTCCTCTCTCAAGTCTTACCTTCTGGAGCCCGGGACAAATCCAACCGAAGTAGGGCCAACAGCGAAAGAACGCGAAGCTAGCTCTTAGCTGAATCTGCGCCCGCTCCCGCACCATCATACTACCGATAAACTCGACCTGGAAACACGGCGTGCGCTCTGGTTGCTCCCTGCCGACCAGGGCTCCCGCACGCGGAAAACTTAGCCCGCCACTCGCGCTTTTGCCGCAACCCGCCACGTCTGTCCAAACAGAGACCGCAGATTGAAGCCTCGGCCGACTTCGTCCCGAGTGGTGAGCTACGCCCCGCCCCCACCCCAAGCGATCAAACAGACAACCGGTATCCAGCACCCAGCCTGCTCGCTCAACGGAAGTCGCAGCCCTCAATCGCGCAAAGACTGACCCAGCGCAGGCCGGGACGCTGGTCCCAGTAGGCCCGCCACAACCTGCAGTCGGCAAATACGCCTGGGCAGCGGCACCTCGAGGAGCCTTGACGATCCAAGCTCGCGCCAGAGTGGCTACTAGCACCGCCAAATCCGGGGTTTGGAAAAACCGCCATACAAACACCCCCGGAGGAGACCTCCCCAGCCCGAGAGCAACCACGAGGCCCTCCCCGAAACCTACTCCCAGGCCATGCGCATCCTCTACTACTATCCGTATTATCCCCGTCCTGCAGGCGGGCTAAAGCAGATACGCCTCCAAGCTGAATTGTTGCACCAGCTTGGCCACGAGGTCTACCTGGTGCGGGATGCGGAATCCGTCGATGCGCCCGTCACCTTCGACGACAATCACTTTTACCACATCGATGTCCCCCAGTGGAAGGAGCCCTTTTCCGCCACCGCAGCGAAGCTCTCGGAGTCTGATATCCTCATCCTCCCGGAATACGATTTAAAGACCACGCTACCCCGCTGCGCCACGACCAAGGCCCGAATCGTCATTAATAATCAGAACGGCTTCCATGCCCTGCAGCACGCCCCGAGGGATAGGAACCTGATACGACGAATCAAACTCGTCATCGCGAACAGTTCGTACAATT
>JAIXQE010000219.1 GCA_027485815.1 Opitutaceae bacterium | reverse complement strand
GTACGCCCCGCCCCCGCCGCCCCCCCCGCCCCCCCCGCCGGAAGAGGAACAGGTGGACCTCCGGGACGTGGACAAACCGAAGAACACGATCGTCCGCCTGCCCAAGTACATTGTGCAGGAGAAGAAGCCGCCCGTGTTCCGCGAGCGCGACATCTACACCCCCAAGGGCCTCGCGGAGATCGCGATGCGGCGTTACTCCAGCGAGGCGGACCGCGCCCTCAATCGCTGGACGCTCCCGTTCATCGGGATGACCAAGGAAGCCCGCGCCCTCGCGCAGTACGAGGAGGACGAGCGCCTGCGCAACCTGAACGACCTCCGCGAGGCGGGCCTCAACGCGGGGCGGACCGACGCCGCGGCGGGCGAGTTCATCCTGCGCGAGTCGCGCAAGACCTACCTGCGGACGAGCGACTTCGGCTGGAGCAGCGGCGAGCCCCGCTGAGTCCGGAGCGAAGGGGCACCGCTCGCGCGCCTCAGCCCTCCGCCAGCGCCCGCGCGATCTGCTCCCACTCGAGCCTGAGCTCCAGCCCGGCCGGAGGCGGACGCCGGCCCGCCCGCGCATACCAGTAGGCAGCATTCCCCGCGTCGCCCTCCTTCCGGTGCAGGTACGCGTGCACCCAGGAACCCGCGGCGGAGTGGTCGTCCTGCGCCCGGTCGTGCGCCGCGGACCAGTCCCCCCGGGCATCGTGCCAGAGGGCCTGCAGCGCGCCGCTCCACGCGGCAGGCGGGGCGGAATCGCGGGCGACGGAACCTTCGAACGCGGCAAATGACATTTGCGGGAGGCTGCCTCCCGTGTCCTTGATTTCAAATCCCGAGTTTTCCCGCCGCGCCGATGCCCCAGACCGAACACCTCATCCTCCGCGAACTCCTCGCCCGGGAGGGCGGCTGGGTGTCGGGCGCCACCCTCGCGCAGCGCCTCGGCCTGTCCCGCGTCGGGGTCTGGCAGCGGATGGAGCGGCTGCGGGCCGCGGGCTTCACCCTCGAGGCGCGGCGCGCCCGCGGCTACCGGCTGATCCAGACCCCGGAGCACCTGCACCCGACCCTGGTCGAGACGCTGCTGCGCGGCCGTCCCCGGGGCTTTTCGCTGCTCGTGCTGGAAGAGGTGGACAGCACCAACGACGAGGTGCTCCGGCAACTGGCGGCGGGCCGGCCGACGCCGTTCGCGGTCCTGGCGCGGCGGCAGACGCAGGGCCGCGGCCGGTTCGGCCGGGCGTGGCACAGCGCGTCGCCGGCCAACCTCTACGCGAGCTTCGGGTTCCGCCCCCGGGTGCCGCCGGCCCGGATGCCGCTCTTCACCCTCTGGATGGGCATCAACCTCTGCGAGTTGCTGGCCCACTTCGCGCCGGAGGCGCCCCGGCTCAAGTGGCCCAACGACCTCGTGTACGGCGGCCGCAAGGCCGGTGGCATGCTGACGGAGGCCCGCATCGACGCGGACCAGATCCGCGACCTCGTCTTCGGGGTCGGCCTCAACGTGAACGCGCCGCCCGACGCGTGGCCGGCGGACCTCGCGCGCCGGGCGGTGTCGCTCAGCCACGTCGCAGGCCGGCCCGTGGACCTGAACCGGCTGGCCGCGGCGCTGATCGGCCGGGTGCTCCTCGCCTACACGGCCTTCGTCGAGGACCGGCACCGGGAGGGTTTCGCCGAGCGCTGGCACCGGCACGACCTGCTGCGGGGCCGCGCGGTGACGCTGCTCGAGGGCGGGCGGCGGCACCACGGCACGGTGGTGGGCCTCGACGAGGAGGGCGCGCTGCTCCTGCGTGACGCGGACGCCCGGCTGCACCGCTTCCGGGCGGGCGAGGTCACGGTCGAACGGGAGCCGTGAGCCCGTTTCCGCACTAGCCTTGCGCGCCCCCCGGGACCTAGCATCTCCTCCCCTTATGTCCGCGCCCCCGCCCGCGATCGAAGTCTGCCGCCTGGTGAAGACCTACGGCGGCACGACCGCGGTGAACGACATCAGCTTCACCGTCGCGCGGGGCGAGATCGTCGGCTTCCTCGGCCCGAATGGCGCCGGCAAGTCCACCACGATGCGCATCCTGACCGGCTACCTGCCGGCCACCTCGGGGAGCGTCCACCTCTGCGGCCTGCCGGTGGCGACGCGGCCGGACGAGGTGAAGCGGCGGATCGGCTACCTGCCCGAGAACAACCCGCTGCCGGAGGACATGCGGGTCTCGGAATACCTGTATTTCCGCGGACGGCTCAAGGAGGTGTCGCGCCGCCAGCTCGGGCCCCGCATCGATGAGGTGCTGGAGATCTGCGACCTGAAGCGCGTGCGGCACCGCATCATCGGCCAGCTCTCCAAGGGCTACCGCCAACGGGTCGGCATCGCCGAGGCGATCCTCGCCGAACCGCCGGTGATCATCATGGACGAGCCGACGATCGGCCTCGACCCGCATCAGATCCTGATCGTGCGTGACCTCATCGCGGGCCTCCGCGGGCGGATGACCGTCATCATCTCCTCCCACATCCTGCCCGAGATCGAGGTGACCTGCGACCGGGTGCTGATCATCAACCAGGGCCGCGTGGTGGCGCAGGGCACCCCCGCGGAACTCCGCCGCGAGATCTTCGGGCAATCCTCGTATGTCCTCGAGGTCGCCGGGGATGAGGCGGCGCTCGCCGCCGCGCTCGCCGCGGTTGACCCGGGCCTGCGGGCCGCACCGGCCGGGGAAGCCGCCGCCGCGGCCCCCGACGCGTTCCGCCGCCTGCGGCTCACGACCGCGCGCACGGACGAGCTGGGCGACGCCATCGTCGCCGCGCTCGCCGCCGCCGGCTGCCGCGTGCGCGCGATCGGCCGCGAACACCCCTCGCTGGAGGACGTCTTCCTCGCCGCTACCCGCCGCAGCTGGGACGCGGTCCAGGCCGCCGCCCCCCGCCCGCCCTCCGTCCGATGAAGCACTTCCCCACCCTGCTGAGCCACGAGCTGCGGATGCTGCTCGTCTCGCCCGCCACCTACGTGGCGGCGACGCTGTTCCTCGGCTTCATGGGCCTCGTGTTCATCAAGATCGTGGAACTCTACGGCGGCGCCCCGCAGGAGACCTCCCCCGCCGTGGTGTACTTCCAGCTCTTCTGGCTGCCGGTCTGCGTGATGGTGCCGCTGCTCACGATGAAGTGCCTCGCCGAGGAGCGCCGCGCGGGGACCCTCGAGACCCTCCTCACCACCCCCGTCACGACCACCGAGGTGGTGCTGGCGAAGTTCGGGGCCGCGTACGCCCTCTACGCCTCCCTGTGGGCCTCCACGCTCGGTTTCTTCCTCGTCCTGCGCCGCTACTCGGGGGACGAGCGATTCCTCGACGCGGGCCCCCTGCTCGGCGGTTTCCTGTTCATCGCGGTCTCCGGCCTGCTCTTCGTGGCGCTCGGCGTGCTCGCCAGCTCCCTGACGCGGAGCCAGTCCGTCGCCGGGATCCTGTCGTGCGTGGCCCTGGCGACCCTCATCCTCGGCGGCAACGCGCTCGCCGACTCGCCCTGGCTCGAGCAGGGGCTGCTCCGCCCGCTGCGGAGCGCCGTGGACCACGCCCACGTCTTCGGCCACCGGGATGACTTCGCGCGCGGGGTGATCGATCTCCGGCACCTGCTGTTCTACGCCAGTGGCACCGCCCTTGCCCTCATCTTCAGCGTGCTGAGCGTCGAGGCGAAGCAGCTGCAGGCCTGAGCCCCCGATGGACCCGCTCTCCAGCTTCCGCGCCGCCCGGTGGCTTCGCACCGTCAACCTCCTGCTGCAGGCGGTCCTGTTCCTGACGCTCTTCGGGGGGCTCAACTACGTCGCCCGGCATCACCCGGTCCGCTTCGACCTCACCGCGAACCGCCGCTTCTCGCTCGCGCCCGAGACCCTGTCCTACGTCCGCGACCTGCCGCGTCCGGTCCACCTCGTGCTGACGCAATCGCCGGAGTCGGACCATCCGGAGCTCGCCGGGCTGATCGACGAGTACGTGCACGCCACCGAGTCGCGGCCCGAGGGCCGCATCACGCGCGAGACCCTCGACGTCTACCAGAACCGGCGGCGGAGCGAGGAACTCGGGGTCGACCAGCCGGACCTGCTGCTCCTGCTCTCGGGCGACAAGCGGCGGGTGGTGACGGTCAACGAGCTCTACACGCTCCGGGAGCGGCGCCGGCAGGCGTTCGTGGGGGAGCAGGTCCTGACCGCGGCCATCCTCGACGTCTCCAGCCCCGGCCGGCAGAAGGTCTACTTCCTCGCCGGCCACGGCGAGCTGCGGCTGAACGACGCGGATCCGCTCCGCGGGCTTTCCGCGGTGCGCGACCAGCTCCGGATCCGCAACTTCGAGGCCGAGGAGCTCGACCTCACGGTGGCACGCCGCATCCCGGCGGACGCCGCGCTCCTCGTGGCGGTGGCCCCCCAGTCCCGCTTCTCCCGCGCCGAACAGGAGCTGCTCCGCCAGCACCTGGGCGCCAACGCCGGGCGCCTGATCACCTTCCTCCCGCCCGGGCTGGGCGCGGCCGGGCTCGGGCTGGACGACCTGCTGCTCGACTGGGGCGTGCTGCTGCAGGACGACTGGATCTGCGACACCGGGCCCGAGAACGTGGCCGAGAACGGGGACCTGCTGATCCGCGCCTACGCCCCGCACCCGGTGACCCGCTCGCTGATCGAGCACGGCGCGCACCTTGCGCTGGGCGCCACGCGCACCGTGATGCCCGATCCGGGCCGGGCGCTCGGGGGCGCCGTGAGCACCGTGACGCTCGCCGCGACCTCTCCGACCGCGTGGGGTGAGCGTGGCCTGCGCGCGGGCACGATCCCCCGCTACGATCCCGGCATCGACACGCGGCCGTTGCCGGGGATGGAGCCGGCCGACCGGCTCGGCGTGGCCGTCGCCGCGGAACGGGTGAGCGTGCGGGACAACCTCCCGTTCAGCGTCCGCGGCGGCAAGCTGGTGGTCTTCGGCACCGGGGACATGGTCACCAACGCCCGGGTCGACCGCGGCAACCTCGCCCTCTTCCTCAACGCGGTGAACTGGTGCGTCGACCGCGACCGCCAGCTCAGCATCCCGCCCCGCCCGGTCGAACGCTTCCAGCTCTCCCTCAGCGCGGCCGACTTCAGCCGGCTGCGCTACACCCTGCTCCTCGGCCTTCCGGGCGCCGCCCTGCTCCTCGGCCTCCTCGTCCACTGGACCCGCCGCTCCTGACGCCCATGCGCACGAAAGTCACGCTCGTCCTGGTGTTCCTCAACGTCGCCCTTTTCGCGTACATCTTCCGGTTCGAACGCGCGTGGCGCACCGAGGCCGCGTCCCGCGAGGCGCGCCGCCGCGTGCTGGGCCCGGAGGCCGCCCGCATCACCACGCTCGAGGTCGAGGCCCCGGGCGGCGGCTACCGCCTCGTCCGCGAGCGCGACACCTGGTTCCTCACCCGCCCGCTCGAGCGCTGGCCCGCGAACCCGCACGCCGTCACCGGCCTGCTCCAGGGCCTGCAGCTGCTCGAGCACGAGACCAGCTTCGCGGTCGCCGACCTCGCCCGGAACCAGCAGACCCCCGCCGACTTCGGCCTCGCGCCGCCGCGCCTCACCGCGACCTTCACCAGCGGGGATCCCGCGCCGGGTGCCCCCCCGCGGCAGACCGTGCTCCGGCTGGGCGACAGCACGCCCGACGGCCGGCGCCTCTACGTCCTTTCGCCCGACGGCACGCGCATCCACGTGGTCAACCGCGCGCTCGCGGACCTCCTCTCCCCGCCGCTCGCGCAGCTGCGGGATGACACGCTCTTCGGCGTCCGGGTGTTCGAGGCGCGTTCCCTCGGCCTCCAGCTCGCGCCCCGCTCCGCCGAGGCGGGCGCGGCCGGCGTGCGCGTGCGCCTGCGCCGCGAGGGCGCCCGCTGGACCTTCGACGCGCCGATCTCCGCGCGCGCGAGCCGGCAGGCGGTCGAGCTGCTGGTGAACGACCTGCACACGCTGCGCGCCCGGAGCTTTCCCCCCATGCCCCCGGGGACGCTTCCCTCCGCCGCCCCCAGCCTGCGCCTCGCCCTGGAGGGCAACGGCCGGCTGGAGGTGCTCTACCTCGGCGAGCCCGTCGCCAATCCCGCGCCCCCGGAGCCCGGCTCCGCCCCCGGCATCGAGTACCTCGCGCAGCTCGAGGGACGGCCCACGCTGTTCACGACGGTGGTGCCGCCGGCGCTGCTCGAGACGCTGCGCGCCGCGCAGGAAAGCCTCCGCGAGAAGCGCGTGCTCGACGACCTTGATCCGGCCGCGGTGACCGCCATCGCCCTCTCCTCGCCGCTCCAGCCCGGAACGGGCCCGGTGGAGCTGCGTCGCCTCGGCGAGGGCCCCGCCGCCCGCGCGTGGCAGCTCTCCGCCGCCGCCGGCGACGCGCGGACCCTGCCGGCCGACGCGGGCCGCGTCGAACGACTGCTGGAGCAGCTCTCCACCCTCAGCGTCGAACGCTTCAAGAGCGACGCGCCCACCAGCGCCGACCTTGAGGAATGGGGCTTTAACCGTCCGCTGCGGGAGATCGTCCTCAGTCGCGGCGGCGGGAACCCGCCCCTCGTCCTCCGCCTCGGGACCGACGCGGCGCGTCAGCTGTACGCGCGCGTCGGCACCGCCGCGGATCCGGGCAATTCGATCTACCAGGTCGACCGGGCCGTGCTGGAGGAACTGCCCGTGGCCGCCCACGCGTGGCGGGAGCGGGCCGTGACGCCCCCGCTCGCCGAGGCGGCGCGAATCACCTCCGTGCAGCTCACCGAGGCGGAGGGCGGGCGGGAGGTGTTCGCGGCGACGCTGGACGCGGCCGGTCAGGCGACTCCGCCGCCGCGCGACCCCGCCGCGCTCGCAGGGCTGCTCGCGGCGCTGCGGGCGCCCGCGGCCCGCGACTTCCTGCCCGGCGGATTCACGCCCAAGGTTCTCGCCGGGGGCGAGGAACGCCCGTGGCGGTACCGGCTCGACGCCGTGATCACCGGCGCCGGCGGCGGGCCGGCCCCGACCACCACGACCTTCAGCCTCCTCCTCACCGACCGGCTGGGCGGCAGCCTCCAGTACGCCGGCAGCCGGGAACTGGACACCGTCTTCTCCCTCCCCCAGCCCGTCATCGACGCGCTGTGGGCCCTGACCTACGGCCCGCGGGATCCGGGGCCGCGGCCCGCCCCGCCCCGCTGAGTTCCCGCCGGGCCGATGCCGCCGCTCCTGGAGCTCAGCCGTGCCGCCGCCGCGTACGTCGCGCGCGCCGGATGGTCCTTCGTCGTCTGGACGACGTGGCTGGGTCTGATCCTGCTGCTGGCCCTGCAGGCGTGGATCGCCGGCACCAGCGAACTCACGGTGCCCGCCCCGCTGTTGCGCCGGATGGAGGTGGAGCTCGCCCGGCAGGGCTTCCGGGCGACCGTGGGCTCGACCTCCTTCGACCCCACCGGGCGCATCTACGCGCGGGACGTGAGGTTGTTCCTGCCCGCCTTCGCTGAACCGGTCCTGGAAGCCCGCGGGGTCTACGCGCTCCTCGATCCGACCGCCGCCCTCCGCGGGGAGGTGCGCCTGCGGGAGGTCCACGTGCAGGACGCCGCCCTGGTGGCCCCGGCTCAACTCACTCCCTCCGGACGCTCCGAGCCCCTCGCGGCCGGGATCGAGGCCGTCCTCCGCCTCGCCGATCGTCGCATCCAGCTCGATCAGCTCGACGCCCGGGTCCAGGGGATTCGGGTGCAGGCCGGCGGGGAAATTGCGCTGCCGCGGGCGGACCCTTCGGCCCCCCCGCTGGCGGCGGAGGTGTCCCGGCTCTTCCCCGGCGTCGCCCGGGCCGTGCTCGCCGCCGGCCGGCACGTCGCCGAGGCGGAGGACCTGCGGGCGCACCTCCAGGTGTCCCCCGGCGGATCCGGTGCGCCCCAGGTCGGGTTCATTCTCACCGCCTCCCGCCTCCCCCTCCCCGCGCCGGTGGCCGGGGAAGCGCGCGCGGTTGCCCTCACCGGAGCCCTTGACCTCGGTCCCGGGCGGACGGCCTCCGCCCTCCGATTCTCCGCGGACTCGGTCCACTGGGACGGGATCGCGCAGCTCCGGGACGTGCACGTCGCCCTGCCCCCGCTCCAGCTGGAAGGGGCCGACGGCGGTGGGCCGGCGACGGCCGAAGTGAGCGCGGCCGAAGTGGAGACCAAAGATGGTTCGCTGCGGGCGGTGACCGCCCGCCTGCGCCGCGGCCCCGGATCCACCTTCACGACGGAGGCGGGGCTGCGGTTGCTCGGGGAACCGCTGGCGCTGAAGGCCGAGGTCGACTGGGGCCGGCGGAGCGGGCGCGTCGCCTTCGCCGGGGAGCTCTCGCCCGCGCTCCTGGGCGTGATCAGCCGCCGGCTCGGGACGGACGTCACCCGCTTCTATTCCTACGAGGCCCTGCAGGTGGAGACGGGGTGGGCGGCGTTCGGCGCGGACTGGAGCTTCGCGCGGCTGGAGGCGCGGGTGCGCGTTCCCCGGATGAACTCCTACGGCGTGACGATGGAGGACGGTCGCGCGACCGTGGTGCTGGAGCCCGGCCGCTTCTTCTCGCCGGAAGCCTTCGCGCGGATCGGGGAGAATTACGCGCGCGGCACGTACGAGCACGACCTGCGCACGCACGCCTTCCGCTTCCTGCTCGACGGCCGCCTGCGCCCGCTCGCGATCGGCCGCTGGTTCGGCCCCTGGTGGCCGGATTTCTTCACGCAACTGGAGTTCCCGGAGGCCCCGCCGACGGCCAGCGTGGACGTGCAGGGGGTCTGGCGCCAAGGGCATCGGGCCGCGGTCTTCGTCGCCGCCCAGGCGGGCCCGACCCGGCTGCGCGGCGCGCCGGTCGCGGAGGTCCGCACCCGACTGTTCATCCGCCCGGGCTGGGTGGATGGCCTCGACTTTCGCCTCGCGGAGCCGAGCGGGGAGGCGAGCGGCGCGTTCACCCACGTGGTCGAGCCCGGGGTCGGTTGGCGCCACCTCGACCTCGACCTGAAGTCGACCCTCGGCCTCCCGGCGCTGCGGGCGCTCCTCGGCGCGCCGCTGAATTCCCTGCTCGACCCCTACGCGGCCGAGGCGTCGCCGGAACTCGGCCTGCGCGGACGCCTGCACGGCCCCGCCGCCCCCGCCGGGTCGGTCAACCGCCTTGAAATCGAGGGCCGGGTGCCGGGCGCGTTTCGCTTCCATGATTTCCCGCTGCGGGAGGTGGCGTTCCAGGCGCGCGTCGCCGGAGCGGAGGTCAACGTGGACCCCTTCTCCGCCCGGTACGCGGAAGGACGCGTGACGGGCAATGCGCGCGTCTGGGGTACCGGGACCGCGCGGCGCGTCGGGTTCAACGCCTCCCTCGAGGAAGCGAGCCTCGGGCCGGCGGCGACGACCCTCCAGGCGTTCCTGGCCGCGCGCCGGGGTGAACCGCCGGCGCCGCCGGACCGCTTCGTGCGGGAGCGGGCCAACCTGCGGCTCAACCTGTCGGCGTCGGCGGAGGGCGACTACGCCGACCCGTTCTCCTTCCGCGGCGACGGCAATGCGACGCTGCAGGGCCCGGAGCTGGGCGAGGTCCCGCTGCTGGGCCTGCTCTCGGAGCTGTTCACCTTCACCTCGCTGCGCTTCACCGAGGCCCGCGCCAACCTCCGGCTCGAGGGACCGCGGTTGATTTTCCCGCAGATGGAGTTCCGCGGCGCCAATTCCGCGATCGACGCCTCCGGGGAATTCGCGCTCGACCGCCGGGAGCTGCGGTTCAACGCGAAGGTCTTTCCATTTCAGGAAAGCGGCAATGTCCTGAAGACCGTGGTCGGGGCCGTGCTCACGCCGCTGTCCAACGCGCTGGAGGTGCGCCTCACCGGCACGCTTGAGAAACCGCGGTGGGAGTTTGTCATGGGGCCCCGCAACTTCCTGCGCACCCTCGCGGGCGAGGGCGGGAGCCCCCCCGCGGCGCCGCCCGCCGCCCCCACGCCCGCGCCGCCGCCCGCCGCGCCGCCGCCCGCGCCTTGACTTGCCCGGACGTCCGTCGAGATAGGGAGGGATGACGTTCCGTTTCCTCTTTCCGCTCGTGGCCGCCCTCATGCTCGCCGGTTGCCAGCCCGAGACCGGCTCGCCGTCCGCCGCGGCGGCGACGGGCAACCCCAAGGTGCCGGCCGGGGCCAAGAGCTCGGGCGGCCGTCACGCCGTGCTCCAGCTGGACCGGGGCGAGATCGAACTCGAGCTGTTCCCGGAGGCCGCCCCGCGCGCGGTGGAGAATTTCCGCCTCCTGGCGGAGCACGGGTACTACGACGGCCTCACCTTCCACCGCATCATCCGCGGCTTCATGCTCCAAGGCGGCGATCCGCTCGGCGACGGCCGCGGGGGCCAGAGCGCCTGGGGCGGCACCTTCGCCGACGAACTCGACCCCGCCTCGCCGCTCTACCGGGCCGGCTACCGCCGCGGCATCGTCGCGATGGCCAACCGCGGACCCAACACCAACACGAGCCAGTTCTTCATCATGCACCAGGACTACCGCCTGCCGCCGTCCTACGTCATCTTTGCGAAGGTCATCCGGGGCTTCGAGGTGGTGGATGCCCTCGCCGAACTGCCCACGGCGCCCGGCCCGGACGGCAGCTCCAGCGTGCCCCGCCAGCCGCCGGTCATCCGGCGCATCGTGATCAAGCCCTGACCCTGCCCCGCGCGGCGACCGCGTTCAGAGGAGCGTCGTCGGCAGGTCCCCGCCCGCCGCCCAGTTCTGCTCCCCGGCGGCCTCCTTCACCGCCGCACTCGGCACCTCGCGGGCACCCCGGGGCACGAGCGCATAGACCAGCTCGCAATCCATCGCCGCCGCCGCCTTGCGCAGGGAATAGAGGGAAATCGCCCCGCGGGCCTCGGAGCGCTCGAGTTGGGCACAGGCCTGCCGCTTGCAGCCCAACGCATCGGCCAACGCCTGCTGCGTGACGCCCCGCGCCAGGCGCACCTGCCGCAACCAGCCCTCCGTCGGGGCTTGCCGCGGCACCGCGACACCAAGGTCCGCGGCATCCGCGGGGCGGCGTCCAGGGGTGGCGGGGGTCGACATCCCCTCGAAACAGGGCCGGTCCCCGCGGGAGGCAAGCCTTTCGTTGACTAGCGCGCGCCGCGCGGGGGCGGGTCGGCGCGATCCCGGGAGGTCAGGTGCCACAGGCCGCAGTAGGCACAGCGGTAGGCGGCTCGTTCCCGCTCCACCCCGGCGAGCAGGGCCGCGTCCAACGCATCCCCTTGGCTGCGGTAGCGGCGTTTCCGGCCGCAGGCCCGGAGCCGCGCCTCGTCGGCAAAGCCCTTCACGCCGCATCCTCCGCGGGGCCGCCGGCGGGCAGCCCACGCCGGCAACGTGTGCCCGCCACTCCCCCCGCGAGCAACACGATCGCCACGTCCTGGATGAGTCCGATGCCGGCCACGCGAACCGAGTGCCACACCCCGCCGCCGGACGCAAGGCGGCCCGGGGTCGCGGCGCGGAATTTGCTTCTAATGCCCCGGCGCCACCGCGAGCCTCCGGCAACCCCCGCTCCCTCATGTCTCGCCTGTTCCCCGCCTGCCTCCTCGCGGCGCTGCTCCCCGCCACGATCCTGCCCGCCTCCGCGGCCGCCCCGGCCGCCCCCCGCCGGCCGAATGTGCTGTTCATCGCCATCGACGACCAGAACGACTGGCTCGGGCACCTCGGCGGCCATCCCCTCGCGCAGACGCCCCACCTCGACCGCCTCGCGGCCCGCGGCACGTCGATGCTCAACGCCCACTGCAACGCCCCGCTCTGCAACCCCTCCCGCACGAGTCTGATGCTCGGCCTCCGGCCCACCACCACCGGCATCTACGGGCTCGCCCCGTGGTTCCGCACCCTCCCGGAGTGGAAGGATCGCGTCACGCTCCCGCAGCACTTCGCGGCCCACGGCTACCGCACGCTCTCCGCCGGGAAGATCTTCCACGGCGGCGCCGGCGCCCCCGGCGGTGGCGGTAAGGCCAAGGGGAAGGCGCCCGCCCCCGCCGACGCGCCGCGCGAGTTCCACGTCACCGGCCCCAACCCCGGCGTCGGAGTCCGGCCGGAGAAAAAGCTCATCCCTCCCGCGCCGATGGGCAACCACCCGTTGATGGATTGGGGCGTGTTCCCCCACCGCGACGAGGACAAGGGCGATTACCAGGTCGCCAGCTGGGCCATCGAGCAACTGCGCCAGGCCCCGCGGGACCAGCCCTTCTTCCTCGCCGCCGGCTTCTTCCTGCCCCACGTGCCGTCCTACGCCACCCAGCAGTGGTTCGATCTCTACCCGGATGACGACACCGTCCTGCCGAAGATTCTCGAGGACGACCGCGCCGACACGCCCCGCTTCTCCTGGTACCTCCACTGGAACCTGCCCGAACCCCGCCTGAAGTGGGTCCGCGAAAACCAGCAATGGCGCAACCTGGTCCGCTCCTACCTCGCCTGCACCAGCTTCGTCGACGCCCAGATCGGCCGCGTCCTCACCGCCCTCCAGGAGCAGGGCCTCGCGGAGAACACGATCGTCGTGGTCTGGGGCGACCACGGCTGGCATCTCGGCGAAAAGGGCATCACCGGGAAGAACACGCTCTGGGACAACGGCACCCGCGTGCCGCTCATCTTCGCCGGCCCCGGCGTCTCCCCCGGCGGCCGCTCCCGCCAGCCGGCCGAGCTGATGGACATCTACCCCACGCTGGTGGAGCTCTGCGGCCTCACGCCCCGCTCCGACCTCGAGGGGCTCAGCCTCGTGCCGCAGCTGCGGGACGCCGCCCGCCCGCGGGAACGGCCCGCCATCACCAGCCATAACCAGGGCAACCACGGCGTCCGCAGCGAGCGCTGGCGCTACATCCGCTACGCCGACGGCTCCGAGGAACTCTACGACCACGACGCCGACCCGCGCGAGTGGACCAACCTGATCGGCCGCCCGGAACACGCCGCCGTCGTCGCCGCCCACCGCCGCTGGCTGCCGCGGATCGACCTGCCCCCCGCCGCGGGCAGCGCCAGCCGGGTGCTCACCTACGACCCGCGCACCGACGAGGCGGTCTGGGAGGGCAAGCCGGTCCGTCGCGGCGACGCGATCCCGGACTGAGCCAGCGGCGGCCTACGGGCCCTTTTTCTTCTTCGCGGCGGATGCGGCGGCCTCGACCGCCGCGCCGCCCGGACCGTAGCTGTTCCGGTCCGCCAGCGGCCGGCCCTCGACGGAGATCGCCTGACGGTCCCCCTGCTCCCGCATCCAGGCGTCGAGTTCTCCCCGCAGGGCCGCGAGGCGCGTGCCATGCCGCAGGTCCGCGGCCAGATTGACCTGTTCGGCCGGATCGGCCGCGAGGTCGTAAAGCTCCTCCGCCGGCCGCCGGTGATACCGCGCGAGGACGGCTGCCGCCGCGGGATCGCGGCCCGCCGCCTCCTCCCAGGTCGCGAAGAAGTCCCGCTGGCCGAGGCGGCCGCCGACGAGGTCGAGGTGGGTGGTGAACGCGAATTCCGGCCGCAGGTTGCGGATGTATTTCCAGCGGTCGTCGCGCACCGCCCGGGCCGGGTACACGTTCATCCGTCCATCGTTGCTGTGGGTGGTGAAGATCCGCTCGCGGTGTCCGGCCGCCGCCCCGGTCAGCACCGGCAGGAACGAGCGCCCATCGAGGTCCGCCGGCGGCCGTCCGCCCGCCGCCTCGAGCAGGGTCGGCAGCAGGTCCACCCAGCTGACCATCGCGTCAGAGCGTGTCCCCGGGCGGATGCGGCCCGGCCACGCCACGATCAGCGGCACGCAGACGCCCGCCTCGTAGAGGTTCCACTTGCCGAAGGGCCACTGCGCCCCGTGATCGGCGGTGAACAAAATGAGCGGGTCCGGCGCGAGGTGCGCGCGCACGGCCGCCAGGATCTCGCCCAACTGGTCGTCGCCCCGCGTGACCGCCGCGGCGTACCGCGCCCGCCACGCGCGGGTGCGCGGGGTATCGATGCTGCCCGCCGGCAGCGGCAGCTGCGCGGGATCGTATTCCGGCGCCTCCTCCGGCCAGGGGACGTGCGGCCAGTGGCTGCCCACCATCAGGCACAGCGGCTTCGCGCCGGCGCGCGGCCTACCGCGCAGGAAGTCGATCGCCGCCGCAATGCCCGCGTGGTCGTGCAGGACGTCGTGGCCGTGCGCGTCGAAGCCGTACTCCTTCGCTTGCCGGTAATGGGAAACTTTGCCGAAGGCGACGACCTCGTACCCCAGCTCCTGAAAGTAGGCGGGCCACTTGCGCAGTTCCGCCCGCGGCCGGCTGTGATTCGCCTCCGCCCCGTTGCGCGCCGGCATCCGGCCGGTCAGCAGGGCCGCCCGGCTCGGGGCGCAGCTCGGCGAAGCCACGTAGGCGCGCGTGAAGGTGAGCCCGCCGTCCGCCAGCCGCTGCAGGTGCGGGGTCCGGATGCCCCCGCCCCCATAGGGCGAGACGTCCCCCTGGCTCTGGTCATCCGTGAGGAAGACGACCAGGTCCGGCCGCGCGGGCGAGGCCGCCGTCAAACCAGCGAGCGGAACCAGCAGGAGAACCAGGAGGCGGGGAAGCTTCATCGAGGGAGGATCAACGCGCTGCCTCAGC
Source organism: Opitutaceae bacterium (assembly GCA_027485815.1). Classification (GTDB taxonomy): domain Bacteria; phylum Verrucomicrobiota; class Verrucomicrobiia; order Opitutales; family Opitutaceae; genus ER46. The sequence continues at coordinate 9,040 of JAIXQE010000219.1, read as the reverse complement.
CGCGGCTGCGGCCGGCGGCGATCAATTCCGCGAGCCGCGCCTGCAGGCGCGCCGCCACCTCGGGATGCGCCGCGCTGACGTCCCGCGTTTCACCCGGGTCCGTCTCCAGGTCGAACAACTGGAACTGCGGCGCCGGCTCCCGCGCGAGGCTCCGCTCCACCACGCTGTGGTAAGCCGAGCGCGAATCGTGCCGGACGAGCTTCCACCGGCCCTCGCGGAAGCCGTAGTTGCCCGCCTGCCCGTTGTCCTGCTGGATCAGGTGATCCCGACCGGCTGCGTCGGCGCGGCCGAGGAGGGCGCCCGATAGATCGAAGCTGTCCGGGAAGGCCCCGGCCGGGACGGCAGCCCCCGCCAGCGCCGCGAGGCTCGCGGGCAGGTCGATGGTGCAGACGACCGCGTCGCTCACGCCGGGCCGGATCCGCCCCTTCCAGCGCGCGATGAACGGGGTGCGCGTCCCACCCTCGTACACGCTGTACTTGCCCCCCCGGAAGGGGCCCCCGGCCCGATGCGCGCCCCGCTTCTCGAGCGCGCCGTCCTGGTAGCCATCATCCATCACCGGACCGTTATCCGAGCAGAGCACGACCAGCGTCCGCTCCGCCAGCCCGAGCCGGTCGAGGGCCTTCATCAGCTCGCCCACGCTCCAGTCGAACTGCGCGATGCTGTCCCCGCGGAAACCCAGCTTGGTCGCGCCGTGGAACCGCTCGTGCGGCATCCGGGGCACGTGGAGGTCGTGGGAGGCGAAGAAGAGGAAGAACGGCTGGTCGCGCACCTGCTCGAGCCACGCCACGGACTGCTCGACCCACTTGTCCGCCAGATCCTCGTCGCGGAACCGTGCCGCGTGGCCGCCAGTGTAGAAGCCGATGCGGCTGATCCCGTTGTGGATGGTGCCGTTGTGACCGTGGGACCAGTCCATCTTCAGGGTCGAGCGGTGGGAGAGGCCGGTGACGTGGTCCGGCGAGGGCGAGCGGTCCCCGACCCAGAGGGGATCCGCGGGGTCGAGGTTGAGCACGCGGCCGTTGCGGACGTAGACCTGCGGCACGCGGTCGTTGGTGGTGGGGAGCAGGAAGCTGTGCTCGAAGCCGATCTCGCGCGGTCCGGGCCGGATCTCGCCGTTCCAGTCGGGCCCCTTCTCTCCGCCCAACCCGAGGTGCCATTTGCCGATCACGGCGGTGCGGTAGCCCGCGGCGCGGAGGACGCTTGCGCCCGTGGGAACCTCCGGCGGCACCACGAGGCGCCCATTGGGGGGAGCGATGCCGGTGCCCTTCCGACGAAAGGCATAAGCCCCCGTGAGAAAGGAGTAGCGCGTGGGGGTGCAGGTGGAGGCCGAGCAATAACCGCTGGTGAACCGCAGCCCCTCCGCCGCCAGGCGATCGATATGGGGCGTCGCCAGCTCGGTCGCGCCGTAGGCGGACACATCCCCGTAGCCGAGGTCGTCGGCCATGATGACGATCACATTGGGCCGAGCTTCGGCTGCGGCCCGCGCGCCCGGCGCCAGCGCGGCGACCAGCAGGCAGAGGCGGAGGAGAGGAAGCCGGGGGGAGCGCGGGAGAAGTCGCATAAACGGGGTGGATCACCCTCCCGCGCCCGCCCCGGCCGGGTCAAGCGCCTCCGCTTGCTCCCGCGGAGCGCCACCCCATCGTCCCCTTATGTTTGCCGCCCGCCTCGCGCTGCTCCTCCTCGCCCTGTCGTCCGTCTCCCTCTCCGCGGCGGACTGGCCGCAGTGGCGCGGCCCCGCCCGCGACGGGAGCGTGCCGGGATTTCGCGCCCCCGCCGTCTGGACCCCCGAGCGCATCCGCACCTCGTGGTCGGTGAAAGTCGGCGAAGGGCACGCCTCGCCGGTGATCGTCGGAGGGCGGGTCTACGTCTTCGCGCGCGAGGGGGAACAGGAGATCCTGCGCTGCCTGAATCTGGCCGATGGCCGCGAGATCTGGAAGGACGCTTACGCGGCGCCGTACGAGATGAGCCTCGCGGCCCGCAAGCACGGCAAGGGGCCGAAGGCCACACCGGTGGTCGCCGGCAACCGCGTCTTCGCGCTCGGCATCGCCGGCCACTTCTCGGCCTGGGATGCCGTCACCGGGCGCGTCCTCTGGCGGAAGGATTTCGGCGGGGAGTTCAAGACGACGTCGCCCGAGTTCGGCGCCGCCGCCTCGCCGCTGGTCGAGGGCGAGACCGTGATCACGCACGTGGGCGGGAAACACGGCGGCGCGCTCACCGCCTTCGACACCGCGACCGGGGCCACGCGCTGGCGCTGGGATGGGGACGGCCCGGGCTACGCCTCGCCGGTCATCGCCACCCTCGGGGGCGTGCGGCAGCTCATCACCCAGACACAGCGCCGCTGCGTGGCCCTGAACCCCACCGACGGGCGCCTCCTCTGGGAACTCCCGTTCACCACCGCCTACGAGCAGAACAGCGTCACGCCCCTCGTCGTGGGCGACGTGGTCGTCTTCGGCGGCGTGGGCCAGCCGACGTTCGCGGTGGAGGTCAACGGCGGCCAGCCCAAGGTGCGGTGGGAAGCCCGCGAGATCACCCTCTACATGAGCACGCCCGTGGCGGCCGGGACGCGGCTCTTCGGGATGTCCGACAAGACGCGGGGCTCGCTCTTCTCCCTCGACGCCCGGAGCGGCGCCGTCCTCTGGAAGGGTGAAGGCCGCCTAGGCGAGAACGCCTCGCTGACCGACCTCGGCGGCGTCCTGCTGGTGCTCACCACGGGGGGCGAACTCAGCGTGCAGGTGCCGGCGGGCGACGAACTTCGCGCGGTGGCGCGGTACCCGGTCTCGACCACGCCGGTGTGGGCGAGCCCCGCGGTCGCCGAACAGAGGATCCTGATCAAGGATTTCGATATCCTGACGGCGCACGCGGTGGAGGGTTGAGCGGCTCTGCCGGCTTTGACGCCTGCGGCCAACCTCCCACCCGGTTCCCGGCGTTGACGGGCCGCAACCCGGCGTCCCCGCCGGCCGCGTCGGCTCACTCCGCGTCGTAGATCTGGACGCGCGTCCAGAAGGTCTTGAAGCGCTCCACGAAGGCGAGGTGCAGCGGATCGACCTGATACGCGTCGTGACCCGCCACGCCCTGGCACACCACCGTCAGCGCGACGGAGTACGAATCGTCGATGATCGGCCGCTTGGTCGTCTTCGCCGGGGTGCCCACGTAGATCGCCTTCACGGCGGCGATGCCTCCGAGGGATTCCACCCCGCGGCGGAAGTCCGCGAGCTGTGCGGCGGTGAGGTCGGGACGCAGCCAGAAGTAGACGGTATGGACGAGCATGGGACCCCGAGCAGAGGTCCCCGGTCGCGGAACGGCAATCCCAAGTTTCTCGCCTCCGACTCCGGGATTGCCCCCGGCCCGCCGCCTCGCGCACCGTTTCTCCATCCCCTCCCCCATGGCCACTCCCCTCCCGCGCCGCACCTTCCTCAAATCCGCGTCCGCCGTCAGCACGCTCGCCTTTCCCGCCGTGCTCCGGGCCCAGCCCGCCGGCACGCCGTCTCCCGGCAAACGCCTCAACGTCGCCATCATCGGCGCGGGCGGCCGCGGCGGCGCCGCCGTCCAGGCGATGAAGGACGAGAACATCGTCGCGATCTGCGACGTCGACGAGGGCCGCTGCAACGCCTCGCTCAAGACCTTCGGCGAGAAGTTCCCGGAGGAGTCCGCGCGCCACACCGGCGCCGCCCGCTTCGATGACTACCGGAAGATGTTCGACCGGATGGCCGGGCAGATCGACGCGGTCACCATCTCCACGCCCGACCACATGCACTTCCCCGCGGCGATGACCGCGATGGCCCTGGGCAAGCACGTCTACGTCGAGAAGCCCCTTTCCCACACGGTCTGGGAGGCCCGCCAGCTCGCGGCCCGCGCCAAGGAAAAGAAAGTGGTCACGCAGATGGGCAACCAGGGTCACGCCGACGAGGGCTGCCGCATCCTGAAGGAATGGGTCGAGGCGGGCGTGCTCGGCGAGGTCCGGGAGATCGTCAGCTGGACCAACCGTCCGTTCTTCCCGCCGTGGCGCGAGCCGCTCGGCTCGTTCAAGCGCCCCGATCACTCCAAGGGCGCGCCGGCCGTGCCGCGCGGGGTGAACTGGGACGCCTGGCTCGGCGTCGCTGCCGCGCGGGCCTACGATCCCGCGTACATGCCCTGGAAGTGGCGCGGTTGGTGGGACTTTGGCACCGGCGCCTTCGGCGACGTGGCCTGCCACATCATGGACGGCGCCTATTGGGCGCTGAACCTCGGCGCCCCCACCGCGGTCGAGGCGATGGCGACCCAGGCGACGGACGTCGCCTCACCCCTCGCCTCGATCGTGACGAACCACTTCCCCGCCCGCGGCAAACTGCCGCCGGTGAAGTACACCTGGTCCGACGGTGGACTCATCCCGCCGCTGCCCCGCGAACTGGAGTTCGGCCGCGACTTGAACCCGGAGGCGGGCACGCTGCTCTTCGGGAGCAAGGCCACGGTGCTGTGCAGCTTCTATTACGAGACGGTTCGCATCATCCCCGAGGTGAAGATGCGCGAGATCGCCCCCACCCTGCCCGCCAAGACGATCCCGCGGGTCAAGGGCGGGCCGTTCGCCGAATGGCTTGCCGGCATCAAAGGCGGACCGACGCCGGGCTCCAACTTCGAGTACTCGGGGCCCTTCACCGAGGCCGTGCTGCTGGCCAACGTCGCCATCCGCTCCCGCCGCCGGATCGAGTGGGACGCCGCCGCGATGAAGGTCACGAACGTCCCGGACGCGAATCAGTTCATCACGAAGGAATACCGCCCGGGCTGGTTCTGACCCGGTTCCCGGGCTATGCCCAGCGCCCGCCTCCGCCCGTCCCTCACAGGCGTGGCGGAGCGGGGCGCAGCGGGGGCTGCCACGCGTGCGCCCCGATCGCGCGCACCCGCCGCCGGTACACGCGGTCACCGCAGGTGGCATAGATCACGTCCGAAGCCTCGCCGCCGAAGCAGAGGTTGGTGAGGCGTCCGTTCGGCGTGGGAATAATCGCATTCACGCGGCCCGCTTGGTCGCAGATCTGGATCCCCAGCCGCGTCGCCACGTACAGCCGCCCCTCGCGATCCACCTTCAGCCCGTCCGCGAAACTCATGTCCTCGTCGTCCGGCTCGTGCAGGTGGAAGTAACGCTGCCGGTGCCGCAGGGTGCCGTCCGGCTGGATCTGGTAGCTGTAGACCCAGTGGGAGCGATAATCCGCGACGTACAGGAGCGTCTGGTCGGGCGACAGGGCGATCCCGTTGGCAAAGCGCAGGCCGGTGTCGACCGGCACCTTGGAGCCATCCGGGCGGAGCAGCCACACCGCACTGGGCTCATTGCTGGAGCCGGCGGGCGGCGCGGTCACGTAGACATTCCCATTGTGGGCGACCACGAGGTCATTGCCCGCGAGGTCGGACGCGAGGATCCGCGGCGCGGCCCCCGCACGATGCGCGACGACCGCCCTCCGGCCCGCCTCGGCGACGACGAGGGTACCGTCGGGGGTGAGGGCCTGGCCGTTGGCGCGCTGGGTGTCCTCGCGCTCAGGGGTGACGCGCCCGTCGCGGCCGATCCGGTAGGTGCGGGAGGCCCGGATGTCGTTGAAGAGGATCTCGCCGCCGGGCAGCGCGACCGGGCCCTCGGTGAGGCCGTAGCCTTCGCCCACGAGGCTCCATTCCTCCCCCGGGATCAGCACGGCGGCGAGGACGGCGTTGCGCGTCGGCGCGGCGAACCCCACGGGCTGCGGCCAGCCCGACCAGAGCCAGCGCACGGCGTCCGGAAACAGCGCGGTGGCGTGCCGGGCGTTGTGGCCGCCCTCGCCCCAGACGTGGCGCACCTCGTAGCCCGCGAATTCCAGGGCCCGCTGCAGGGTCTGGTTGGCCATCCACCAATCACCCCCGTAGATGTTGTTGTCGTTGCTGCCGTCCTGCAGGAACACCCGGATCCGCCGCGGCTCGAACTTGCGGACGAGCGTCGGGTAGCGGTCACCACCCCGCAGGCCCACGTAGGTGCCGATGCCGCTGAACACGCGCGAGAACGCGTCCGGCCGCTCCCACGCCGCGGTCCACGCCGCGATGGCCCCGCTGCTGGACCCCGCAATCGCCCGGTCGTTGCCCGACCGCGAGAGGCGCAGGGGCCGCCCGTCGGCCGTGCGTTGCTGCTCCACGAAGGGCAGGAGTTCCTCCAGCACGAAGCGCGCGTAGGCGTCCCCGAGCCCGTCGTACTCGAAGCTCCGGTTGAAGCGGTCGAGGGCCCGGGCGCCATCGGCCGCCTTAACCACGCCGGGGGCGACGAAGACCCCGATCAGCACCGGGATCTCCCCCTTGGCGATCAGGTTGTCGAAGACCACCGGCGCGTTCCACTGGATGCGGTCCTGGTTCACGTGGACGCAGGCCGGGCGCGCCGGATCGTACTGGCGGGGGACGTAGACCTGCACCTCCCGGGTGGTGCCGGGGAAGATCCGTGACTGATCGAACGTGAGCTTGAGCAGCTCGCCCACCGGCACCCCCGGACGCACCACGGAATCCGGGTGCGTGGGGTACTCCTCGGCGGGCGCGGCGGCCGGCAGCGGCGGGATCACCAGGGCGCAGAGGGCGAGGAGCGGAAGCCGGACGCGGGGGCGGGCGAAGAGGGGCATCGGCCCTCAACGCAGCCGGAACACGGCCTCATCGACGAGCATCTTTTCCGGATAGACCAGCCGGCCCCGCATCAGCACATCCCCGCCGAAGCTCTCGTGGCGGACCTCGTCCAGGCGCACCCCCTGGGCCACGCGCTCCGGCCGGAGGCCGCTGAAGATGGTCCGGGCCTTGTCGTCGGCGAACAGCAGCGGCGCGTGATAGGCGAACAGGTAATCCAGCTCCCGCGCCCGGAGCAGTTCACTGATGAGCTGCGCGCCGCCCTCGATCAGCACGCCCGAAATCCGTTCCTCGACACAGCGGCGGCGGAAGGCGGCGAACGGCACCCGCTGCGAGGGCGAGTCGATCACCCACACCTGCACACCCAGGTCACGGAGCTTGCGCACGTAACCGAGGCCGCCGTGCGGCGTGGTGACGACGATCGTGCGGCCGCGGAACTCGTCCGTGAACACCCGCGGCAGGTTCTTCTCGACGACCGTGCGCAGCAGTCCGTCGAACACGAACCGCACCGGGCAGCTCTCGGCGCCCCCGGGCGGCCGCACGGTCAGGCGGGGATTGTCGTGGAGGACCGTCATCGCCCCGACGCCGATCGCGGGGAATAGGCGGCGCCAGCGGTGGACGTCCGCGCGGGCCGCCTCGCCGGTGATCCACTGCGAGTCCCCGGTGCGGCAGGCCAGCTTGCCGTCGATGGTCGAGGCCACCTTGGCGGCGAGCAGCGGCGTGCCGCGGGTGATCCAATGGTTGAAGATCAGGTTCAGGTCGGCGCACTCCGCGGCCAGCACCCCGCTGACGACCTCGACCCCGGCGGCCCGGAGCACTTCGAGCCCGCGGCCGGCGTGCGCCGGATTCGGGTCGACCGCGCCGACGACCACCCGGCGGATGCCGGCGGCCAGGATCCGCGCGGTGCACGCCCCCGTGCGTCCCTCGGTGCAACACGGCTCCAGCGTGACGTACAGGGTGGCGCCCGGCCGCGGCGGCCGGCCCAGCGCCTCGAGGGCCCGCCGTTCCGCGTGCGGCCCGCCGTCGGGGGCCGTCGCCCCTTCGGCGACGATCACTCCGTCCTCCACCAGCACCGCGCCGACCATCGGGTTCGGCTGGGTCTCACCCCAGACGCCGCGCGCGAGCGCGAGCGCGCGGCGCATCAGCCCCTCGTGGACCGGATCAGGCGGCGACATGAGGGTTGCCCGCCTTCTCCGCCCCGACGGTCGTGCGCGGCCCGTGGCCCGGGAACACCGTGGTCTCGTCCGGGAGGGAATAGATCTGGCCGCGGATGCTGGCCTCCAGCACCGCGAAATCGCCGCCGGGCAGGTCCGTCCGGCCCACGCTCCCCGCGAAGAGGGCGTCGCCCACAAAGGCCGCCCGCAGCGCCGCGCAGTAAAACAGGATGTTGCCCGGACAATGGCCCGGGACGTGGCGCACCTCGAAGACGAGCCCCAGCGCCTCCAGCCGTTCGCCCTGCCCCACCCAACCGTCGACCTTAAGCGGCTCCAATTTCAGCCGCTCGCCGAGGAAGCGTTCCATGATCTCCGGGGTCTCGATCAGCACCCGGTCATCGGCGTGCGCGCGGACCTTCGCGCCCGACCGGCGCACGACCTCGGCGCCGCCCTGGGTGTGGTCCCAGTGGCCGTGGGTGATCCACAGCTCGGTGAGACGGCATTTCTCGTCGCGCAGGACGGCCTCCACCTCCGGCCAGACGTCGCCCGGGGCATCGATCAGCACCGCCTCGCCGCGCTCGGGTACCGTGAGCAGGTAGGCGTTGGTCTGGATCGGCCCGGCGGGCAGGACGTGGAGCTTCACCCGGCCAATCCAGCCCCTTTTGCAGGACGCGCAATCCCGGAGTGACGCGGGCGAGGCGCGTCAGGCCAGACCCAACCGGCGCAGCACCTCCGGCGGCGGACCGGTGAACGCCTCCATCGCGTAGTTTCCGGTGTAGCCCAGGTCCTTCATGCCCTCCGGCGTGGTGAAGTAGCCTCCTGCGGTCAGATCGCGGAACCGCTGGAAGAAACGGGCGCCCGCGCGGAGTTCCGGCTTGGCGGAGGCGAGGTCGCAGACGTCCTCCGCGAGCGCCGCGCGCTGGGCCGGGGTCCCGCGGACGAAGTCACCGCCCCAGCGGCGGCCCGCCTCGGCGTCGAGCCAAGCGAGGCCTTCGGTCACGATCTTCCGGTCGGCATCGTGCCCGGGGTACGGGGCGCTGATCCATTCGTCGATGAAGTCGTGTACCCGGAGGGCCTCGGCGCCCGGGCCCTCCTCATCCGCGGGAACGATCAGGCCGCACAGGGCGGCGGCGGCGGCCCGGGCGGCGGGCGTGAAGGTGAGCGGCCAGAGGTCGCCCGGGGCGTAAGCGCGCTGGAGGTCGGGATCGGTGCCGTACCCGCGGGCCGCGGGGACGCCGGCCCGCAGGTCCGGGGAGAAGGCGAGCGAGCTCGCGGCGGCGGCCGTGATCCACTTG
>JAIXQE010000008.1 GCA_027485815.1 Opitutaceae bacterium | reverse complement strand
CTCGTCCACGAGGTCGATCGCCTTGTCCGGCAGGAAACGGTCGCTGATATACCGGCTGGAGAGGACCGCGGCGCTCACCAACGCGTTGTCCTGGATCCGCACGCCGTGGTGCAGCTCGAAGCGTTCCTTCAGTCCGCGCAGGATCGAGATGGCATCCTCGACGGAAGGTTGATCGACCAAGACCGGCTGGAACCGTCGCTGGAGCGCGGGGTCCTTCTCAACATATTTCTGGTACTCGTCGAGGGTCGTGGCGCCGATGCAATGCAGCTCCCCGCGGGCCAGCATCGGCTTGAGCAGGTTGCCCGCATCCATCGCCCCCTCGGTCTTCCCCGCCCCGACGATCTGGTGCAGCTCGTCGATGAACAGGATGATCCGGCCCTCGGCCTGCCGTACCTCCGCCAGCACCGCCTTGAGCCGCTCCTCGAATTCGCCGCGGTACTTGGCCCCGGCGACCAGGGCGCCCAGATCGAGCGAGAAGATGGTCTTGTCCCGCAGGCCCTCCGGCACATCCCCACGCAGGATCCGCTGGGCCAGGCCCTCGACGATGGCCGTCTTGCCGACCCCGGGCTCGCCGATGAGCACCGGGTTGTTCTTGGTCTTGCGGGACAGGATCCGGATGGTCCGCCGGATCTCCTCGTCGCGCCCGATCACGGGATCCATCTTCCCTTTGCGCGCCTGCGCGACCAGATCGACGCCGTACTTCTCCAGGGCCGCATAGGTGGCCTCCGGGTTGTCCGACGTCACCCGCTGCGCCCCCCGCACCTGCCGCAGGGCCTCCAGCACGCGGGCCCGCTCCAGCCCGAGCCCGCGCAACAGCTTCCGCAGGCCCTCCGGCCGGGCGATCTCGAGGAGCGCGAGGAACAGGTGCTCCACCGAGACGAACTCGTCGCGCAACTGACCGGCCTCGTCCTCCGCCCGCGTGAGGACCTCCTGGACGGCCGGCGTGACGTAGACCTTGGAGGTGTCGACCGAACCGGAGACGCGCGGCAGGCGCTCCAATTCACGCTCGACCGCGGTGGCGACCGCCCCGGCCTCCACGTTCAATTTGCCCAGCAGACCGGGCACGAGGCCGTTTTCCTGGGCGAGCAGGGCGGCCAGCAGGTGCCACGTATCGACCTCGGAGTGGCCGCGCCGCCGGGCCAGGGCCTGGGCATCGGTGACGGCTTGGCGGGACATTTGGGTGAGCTTGGCGGAATCCATATTCCCCCTTCCCCGCATAGACCGCGCCAGTCCGGCGCAGCAGCCCCCCGAGGGAAACCCCCTGCCGGCCCGGGCGGACCGCGCCACGATGCGCCGGCTGCCGTCGCCAATTGGGACGGATTGTCGCTCCCAGCCCGCCGGCGGGCCTCGGCGAATGAGCGGCCTACCTTGGCGCCTTGCGGCACTGGCCCGGAGGATAGCCACAAAAAGCACAAAGGGCCATGAGGCGCGGAATGGGCTGGTGGTGGCGTCCATAGACGCCGCGGACGTTTCAGGGCGAGCGCTGGGCGCGGAGGGCACGAACCTAGGCCGCGAGGCCTTCGTGCCCATCCGACTACTCGGTTGGGGGCACGATGGCCTGAACTCCCGACTCAGCGACTCCCGCAGATCAGCCCCGCGGCGTCTATGGACGCCACGTACGGCCTCGACCGCGGATGGGACCCCTTTGAGCGTTTTGCGGCCAACCTCCGCCGCCGATCAGACCCGGAGGATAGCCACAAAAAGCACAAAGGGCCCTTGAGCGCGGAATGGGCTGGTGGTGGCGTCCATAGACGCCGCGGAGATGCGAGGGCGAGCGCTCGGAGCGGAGGGCCCGGAAGCCAGGCCGCGAGGCTTTTGGGCCCGTACGGCTGCGCGGCCGGAAAAAACTTGGGTCGAACCCCTGCCTTGGGGGCTCCCGTAACCTAGCCCCGCGGCTCAGTTGCCCGGAGCGTTAGTCTGCCTCAGCCCAGGAAGGCGAGGTCGACCGCCGCCGTCACGCGCTTTCCCTCGGCCGAAAGGAGGACGATGCCTCCGGGGGCCGGTTCGATGCGTGCCACCCGCCCAAATCGGGCCGGAATCTCAGCGACCCCCATCAGCGTCCGGACGACCGTGGGCCGCTTCGGATCCAAGGTCAGCGTCGTCGGCAAGCCGAGGCGCCGCAGGGGATTGGGGCCGGCTGACTCGGCCTGGCCGTAATGGAAGTAACTGGTCGTATCCTCGAGCCCGAGCACCCCGGTATGACGGCCGTTCCACGGCGCATAATGGCGGCCGCCATTGGAGATCCAGAGGATGGTGTGGCGCAGCACGCGGGGATCGCGGAGCGAGAACCAGACGTACCGCTGAGCGGGAAAGGTGACCGCATTCCAAGCGAAGGGCAGGTCCGCCGCGGCCGTCAGCATCACCAGGTCATCGAAGCCGCGCCGGGCCGGGTACACCGAAAGGTCGGTGGTGCCGCCAGTCGCCAGCGGAACCTCGGCCAGCGAGCTGAACTCAGCCCCGGGTTGCAGGCTGGAATAGCCCCGCTGGGCCGGATCCTCGAAGGGGGTGGGCAGCACCTGGCCGCGGACGAACGGGCTCGTCGACACCAGGCCGGAGCCGGGTTCCTCGGGGAAGCGCAGCATCGCGTGGTGGCCGACGCTCAAGGGCCCCCGGGCGCCGGCGATCTCGTGGCGCTGGCCGACCACCGGGCTGCCTTCCGGCAGGACGATGGTCTTGGTCACGCGCCCGGAGCGCACCTTCAGGTCGAGCCGCGCGCGCAGGGTCACCGCGGCGTCGGCGTGTTCCAGGTCCTCGAGCCGCCAGACGGCGTTGGCCGTCTCGCCGTGGGGTGGGTGTCGTTCACCGCGCCACGGGGTGCCGTTGCCGCCAAAGGGGGCGCAGAAGAAATCCCCGCGCAGGGCCTGAAGGAGCGCGGGCATCCCCTGGGGGAGCGTTTCCTCGGCCCACGGGGCGACGGAGAGCGGGGCGACCGTGCGCCGGCCCAGCCGGAACTGCACCGGCCCGAGATGTCCGCCCAAGCGGGTCAGGTGGGCGTGGACGTGGCTGGAACGCAGGGGCCAGGAGGGCTGGCCGTGGATCACGGGGAGCTTCATCGGATGAAGAGATGCGTCCGCCACGCTGCGCCGAGGCCAGCGCGGGCACAAGCCTCGGCGGGCGCCGATTCCCGCACTGCGGGTTTGGAACCGGCGCGATTTCCGTTCTCGCTCCCGCGGTGTCCTGGACGCAGCAACCCATCTTCTTCGTCGATTTTGAAGGCAGCCTCGGCTCGGGCATCCTCGAATTCGGGGTCGCCGAGGTGCACCGGGGGGCCGTGGTCTCGACGCGCACCCGCAAGTGCCGGCCGACGGGCGGCATCCGCGCGGAGGATCAGGCGGTGCACGGGTTGGAGCCGGCGGCGCTGGCCGGGCAGGCGCCGTTTGCGGAGGAATGGAGCTATTTCCTGAGCCTGCGGGAATTGGGCCCCCTGGCGGCGCATTACGCGGGGGTGGAGAACAGCCTGCTGAAGGCCGTCTGGCCCTACCCGCGGAACGTCCCCGACTTCACCCGCCCGGGGGCACGCATCGTCGATTGGGGCCCGTGGGTGGACACCGCCCGGCTGGTGGAGCAACTGCTCCCGCACCTCGATTCGGGGCGATTGGAAGCCCTGGTCGCCGCGCTGGGCCTGCAGGCCCGACTCGACGCCCTCGCGCTGGAACATTGCCCGCCCGATCGCCGCCGCTACCACGCGGCCCTGTACGATGCGTTGGCCGGGGCCCTGCTGCTGACCAAGCTCGCCGAGGATCCCCAGCTCGGGGGGCTCTCCCTGTTGCAGCTGCTGAGTTTGAGCACCCTGGACCCCGGGCGGCGGGCGGCACTGCAACAGCGGGAACTGTTTTCCGAGTAGGCCGGGGATTTCCCCGCGCGAACCTTGCTTCCCGGCGGCGCGCCCGCGACGCTCGGCCGTCTATGGCCCTCGTCAGCCTCCTCGATGTCAGCCTCAGCTTCGGCGGCGCCCCCCTGCTGGACCGCGTCAACCTGCAGCTGGAACGCGGCGAGCGCGTGTGCCTGGTCGGGCGCAACGGGGCGGGCAAGTCCACCCTGATGAAGGTGATCGCGGGCGAACTCGCACCTGACGAGGGCCAGATCTTCCGTTCGCCGCCGGACGCCGTGATCGCCACGCTGCCCCAGGACGTGCCCGCCGGGCTGGTCGGGACGGTCCGCGCGGTGGTCGAGGGGCCGGGCGGCAGCTACGAGGAGCACAACGACTGGGAACAGCACGACCGCGTCGAGCGCCTGCTGGAACGCCTCGCCCTCCCGGCCGAAGCGGAATTCACGTCCCTGTCGGCCGGCCAGAAGCGGCGGGTGCTGCTCGCCCGGGGTCTGGCCACGAATCCCTCCCTGCTGCTCCTCGACGAGCCGACCAATCACCTGGACCTCGATTCGATCCGGGGACTGGAGGACTTCCTGCTCGAATGGGGCGGGGCGCTCCTGTTCGTGACCCACGACCGCGCGTTCCTGCGCCGGCTGGCGACCCGGATCGTGGAGGTTGACCGGGGCCGCCTGATCGGTTGGTCCTGCGATTACGACACCTTCCTGACCCGCAAACAGGCGGTCTTGGAGGCCGAGGAGGTGCAGCGGGCCCAATTCGACAAGAAGCTCGCGCAGGAGGAGGTCTGGATCCGGCGCGGGGTGAAGGCGCAGCGTTCGCGGGCGCAGAACCGCATCCACGCCCTGCAGGCGATGCGGGCGGAACGGGCCGCGCGGCGGGAACGCCAGGGCACCGCCCGGATGACCGCGCAGGAAGCCGACCGCTCGGGCTTCAAGGTGGTCACCTGCACCGGCCTGCGCTTCCGCTACGGGGAACGCTGGATTGTCCGCGACCTGGACCTGCGGATCGAGCGGGGCGACAAGATCGGGATCGTCGGCCCCAACGGCGCCGGCAAGACCACCCTGCTCCGCCTCCTGCTCGGGCAACTGCCCCCGCAGGCCGGCTCCGTCGAGGCGGGCACGCGGCTCGAGGTGGTTTACTTCGACCAGCTCCGCGCCCAGTTGGACGAATCGATGCGGGTGCAGGACGCTGTCGCCGACGGCAACACGACCGTCACGATCAACGGCCGCACGCGCCACGTGATTTCCTACCTGGAGGACTTCCTGTTTGAACCCACCCGGGCCCGGACCCCGGTGCGGGCGCTTTCGGGGGGCGAGCGCAACCGGCTGCTGTTGGCGCGCCTCTTCACCAAGCCCGCGAACGTGCTGGTGCTGGACGAGCCCACCAACGACCTCGATGCCGAGACGCTGGAGCTCCTGGAGGATCTGCTGGTCGAATTCGGCGGGACGGTGCTGCTGGTGAGCCACGACCGCGCCTTTCTGAACGAAGTCTGCACCAGCCTGCTGGTGTTCGAGGGCGACGGCGTGCTGGCCGAGCATATCGGCGGCTACGATGACTGGCAGGCGGCCCAGGCCGCCCGCGCGGCGGCGGCCGTCAAGGCTGCCGCCGGGGCCGGCAAGGGGGGTGCGGGGGCCACCGCCGCCGCGGGAACTGCGGCCCCGGCCGCCAAGGGCCGCAAGCTCAGCAATCGGGAGCGGGCCGAGCTGGAGGCGTTGCCCGCGCGCCTGGAAGCCTTGGAGAAGGAGCAATCCGAGCTGACCACGCGGATGGCAGACCCCGCGTTCTTCAAGGGAGGGGGCCCCGAGGTCGCGCGCGCCGCCGCCCGCCTGCCCGAACTGGAGGCGGAAATCGCGGCCGTCTACGCCCGCTGGACGGAGTTGGAGGGCTGAAGCGGCGCCGGACGGCAGGAGTCCGGTTAAGCGCGCGGGACGACGCCGTGCCCGCGCCGGAGGTGGGCGACCGAGATTTGCCCGGCCCGGATGCGGTAGCCGCCCCGGAACGGGTTTTCCGACAGGAAGAAGGGCGTGTCCAAGTCCGCGAAGCGGAACCCGCCCAAGGCCGTGGCGAAGCAGGCGGAGACGGTCATCGCCAGCACCGACTCGACGTTACCGCCGATCATCAGGCCGAGGCCGCCGGCGCGCGCGATCCGGGCGATCTCGAGGGCCTCCCCGAGTCCGGCCTTCATCAGCTTGATGTTGATCACGTCGGCCGCGCGGGCGCGGACCACCCGGCGGGCGTCTTCGGCGGAGGTGACGGCCTCGTCGGCGGCGACCAGCCAGCCCGATTCCCGGCGGAGGCGCCGCATGCCGGCCAGGTCGTCCTTGGGCAGCCACTGTTCGAGCACCGCGGGGGTGATGCGGGCGGCCTGCAGGAGGCGCACCAGCAGGAAGGCATCCGTGCGGCTGAGCCCGGCGTTGCCGTCCAGCACCAACGGGGCGCGGGGGGCGACGGCGCGGATGGCGAGGAGGCGGGCCAAGTCGTGGGCTGGACCCCCGGCCCCGCCGATCTTCACCTTGATCACGCGAATGCCCCGGCGCTGGATCCGTCGCACCGCCGCGGTGGCGGCGGCGGGGGTGCCCGTGGTGACGGTCATATCGGTCTCCAGGCGCACGGCCGGGCGCCGGGTGGCGGCGGGGGCCGCGGCGGCGAGGAAGGCGGTCAGACTGACCCCGGCTTGGCGGGCGAGGGCGTCGACCAGGGCGGTTTCGAGGGCGCAGCGGGCGGAGCCGGAGCGGGGCCGGGCGCGGGCGGCAAAGGTGCGGCCCAGGGCCGGCCAAGAGGCGGCGTCGCGGCCCTGAAGCCAAGGTGAGGCCGAGCGCAGGGCGCGCAGCGCGTCGGTTTGCGTCTCACCGTTGTAGGGCGGGAGCGGGGCGGCTTCGCCGTGACCGACCGTGCCATCCGCCAATTCCACCCGGACGAGCACGTTGGCGGCGCTGGCCTGGGCCCCGCCGGAGATCCCGAACGGTTCGAAGAGGGGAATATCCAGGGCGCGAACCGTGACGGCGCGAATGGCGGAGGCGGGGGGCACCTCGGGAGCGGAACCGGCGGGTGCCGCGATGGCAACGCCGGCGTCGGTGGGCGGGCGAGCGAGGCGAACTCAGCCCGGCTCAGAGTTCCTCGGGCCAGACGCGCTGGTGCCGGGACCAGTGCGCCCGGAGCGCGGCGGAGTGTTGGTCCAGCACCGCCTGGACCACCATCGCATCATCGACGAGTCCGACCTCCGGGACCACATCGGGGATGCGATCGGCACCCTTCAGAAAGTACAACAGCGCGAACGTGGCCGCGCCCAGCGCGGGACCGGAGGCGCCGGGGCCTGCCTGCGCCTCCTCGACGAAGCGGGCCAGCGCGTCCAATCGGCGGCGCAGGCGGGAGCCTTCCTCGACCCGGGCGATCTTCCGCTGGAGGGAAGCCCACAGGCCCAGCAAGCCCTTGATGGCCTGCGGGGTGACCAATTCCCCACCCTTTTCCACGTAACTCGGGATCCCGATGATTTCCCCGGCGGCAGGGGTGGCGAGGTGACGGTCGAGGGCGGAGGGAAGGCGGGAAGGGGCGGAGGACATTCCGGGAATTCAGGTAAGGGAGGGGAGGAATCCGGGCAACTGACCGGGGCGGATTTTATCCGGGAGCCTCGAAAGAAGGTCTGCTAGCGCGAGCGGGTCAAGCGGAGGAAGCGCAGCGGCAGGAACACGGCGGCGAAGCCCAGCCCACCCGCGATGCCGGCCCAGATGCCCGCGGCGCCCCACGGCCCGGCAATGCCGAGCCCATAACCCAGCGGCAGGGCCAGCCCCCAATAGGCGAGGAAGGTGATCGCCACCGGCACCCGCACATCCAGCAAGCTGCGCAGCAGCGCGGCGGAGATCACCTGGACCCCGTCCGCCAGTTGGAAGACCGCGGCAACGACCAGCAGTCCGGCGGCCATCCCGATGACCGCGGGATCGGCGGAAAACGCGGCGGCCAAGGGGCGGCCGGCCAACCAGAACAGGGTCATGAACCCCAGCATGCAGGCCAATCCGGCCCCGAGGGCGCCGAGCCCGAGCGGGCGGAAGCGATCGCGTTCGCCGGCGCCCACCGCGTGGCTCAGCCGCATCCCGGCGGCCATCGAGAGCCCCAGCGGCACCATGAACGTCAGGGAGGCACAGGTGATCGCGATCTGGTGTGCTGCCAGCGGCACCGCGCCCAGCCAGCCGACCATCAGGCCGGAAAAGGAAAAGGCGGTGGCCTCGAACAGCAGCATCCCGGCGGCAGGCAGGCCCACCCCGAGCATCTCGCGGAGCCGGCGGCCGGACCACGCCCGGCGCACGGGGGCGGCACGGCTGGTGGCGGCCTGCCCCCGGATCACGCGGAAGCCGGGGTGGCGTGCGATCCAGAACCAGAGGGCGGTCAGCGCGACGATCCGGGCGATCAGGGTCGCCACCCCCGCACCGGTCAGCCCCCAAGCCGGCGCGCCCCAGTGGCCGTAGATCAAGATCCAGTTCAACAGGCCGTTCAGCGCCACCGCGCCCAAGGTGATGATCATTGGCACCCACGGGTGGCCCATCGCCTCGGCGAACTGCCGCAGCGCGAGTTGGAGCAGCACCGGGACGATCGAGGCGGCACAGAGCAGAAAGTACGGTCCCACGGCGGCGACGACCTCGGGCGGTTGCCCGAAGCGATGCAGTTGCGTGGCCAAGACGCCCATCAGCACCATTTCCACCACCCCGAAGCCGACCGCCAGCAGGCAGCCGTGCCGAAGGTATTCCCCGGCTTCAGCGGGGGAGCCGGCGCCGCGAGCCCGGGCAACGAACACCGCCACCGGCACCATCAGGCCGATCCCCATCACGTAGAAGATGTTGAAAATGTTGCTCGCGAAGGCGGACGCGGCGAGCGGGACCGTGCCGGCGTGGCCGATCATCGCGCTGTCCGTCACCCCCATCAGCATCTGGCTGACCTGCCCGACGATCATCGGCACCGCCAGGGCGACGGTGGGGCGAAGTTCACGCCGGGCGGCGGCGACGAGGCTCATCGCGGGACCCTCGCGGGTCCGGGGTCGGGCGTCGAGCCCGCGCTGGGGCGTCGGATAGGGCAATAAACCCCTAGTTTTTGTTATCTAATAGCATTCCAGAGCTGATTGGGGTGCGTTCGAGCCCTGGAGGAGGATTGGACGAGCATTGGACGAGGACTGGAGGCACCTCGAATGAGAGGTGGGGGAGGCAGCGCGGGCGTCTGCGGGGGCCCGGACGCGGTGTTGGGGGGCGTCGCCCCGGCGCGGCAAACCCGGGAGGGCCCGGGAGGGGCCAATTTGGGGGGGCGTTGGGTTGCGCTTGGAGGCCAGCGTCCTGGCGGACGGAGTGCCGCTCAACACGCCAGGGGGTGGGCCGTCGCCACTGTTCAGGCGAAAGTCGACGGCGGGAGGTTTTTTCCCGGGTTCGGAAACATCCCTGGGGCCCTACGCAGCCCCTGCCGCCAACATGGTGGACGCTCGCGGACTCGAACCGCGGACCCCCTGCGTGTGAAGCAGGTGCTCTAACCAACTGAGCTAAGCGTCCAACTCGACCGCCGACCGTGGGAAGCACGCCCCCGCGAGGCAATCCCAAATCCACCCGCCGCTCACGGCGCCCGCACCCGCACCGCCCGCCGCCGGCCCGGGTGGACCTCCCGGCACAACGGGCAAACGGTGCCGTCACACCCCCGCGCCGTGCAGTGCTCCCGGCCGTAGAAGATGATCCGCAGGTGCAGCTGGTTCCAGTGCTCCCGCGGGAACAGGCGCTTCAGGTCGCGCTCGGTCTGCACGACGTTGCGCCCGCTCGTCAGCCCCCACCGCTGCGCCAGCCGGTGGATGTGGGTATCGACCGGGAACGCCGGCACGCCGAAGGCCTGCGCCATCACGACGCTCGCCGTCTTGTGCCCCACCCCGGGCAGCGCCTCGAGCTCGGCGAAGGTCCGCGGCACCTCGCCCCCGTGCTGCTCGACCAAAATCCGGGACAACTCCGCGATGGCCCGCGCCTTCTGCGGCGACAGCCCGCAGGGCCGGATGAGCTCGCGGATCTCCTCGACCGGCACCCGCATCATCGCCGCCGGGGTGTCCGCCCGGGCAAAGAGCGCCGGGGTAACCGTGTTGACGCGGCGGTCGGTGCACTGCGCGGAGAGCAGCACCGCGAGGAGCAGCGTGTACGGGTCGCGGTGGTCCAGCGGAACGGGAGTTTCCGGGTAAAGCTCGGCCAGGCGGCGGTCGATCAGCGCGGCACGTTCGGCGCGGGTCATCGCTCCACGACACCCCGGAACCGCCGGAAAACAAGGGCGTAATCCCTGCTCCGCGCCGCGGCGAGAACGCGGTTGCGAGCCGGCTCCGGGCCCCTACGGTCCGCAACACCATGGCCCCGCTGCGCGACCGCCTCGCCCCGACCGACACGTTTGCCCGCCGTCACCACGGCGCGGACGAGGCCGACACCCGGGCGATGCTCGACCTGCTGGGCCAGCCCTCCCTCGAGGCCCTGGCGGACGCGGCGGTTCCGGCGGCCATCCGGCGCGGGCCCCTGCAGTTGCCGGAACCCCTCGGGGAATCGGCCGCGCTGGCCGAGCTCCGCGCCCTCGCCGACGAGAACCGCGTGTACCGCAGCCTGATCGGCCTCGGTTACCACGCCACGCACACCCCGGGCGTGATCCAGCGCAACATCCTCGAGAACCCGGGCTGGTACACCGCCTACACCCCGTACCAGGCGGAGATTTCCCAGGGGCGCCTCGAGGCGCTGCTCAACTTCCAGACGATGGTCTGCGACCTCACCGGCCTCGAGATCGCCAACGCGTCGATGCTCGACGAGGGCACCGCGGCCGCCGAGGCGATGATGATGTGCCACCGGCTGAAGCAGGGCGACGCCTCCGCCCACCGCCGGTTCTTCGTCTCCGCCGCCTGCCACCCGCAGACCATCGAGCTCGTCCGCACCCGCGCCCAGCCGCTCGGCGTCGAGGTGGTGGTCGGCGACCACCGTACCTTCACCTGCGACGCGACGTGCTTCCGCGTCCTCGTGCAGTACCCGGACACCACCGGCTCGATCCACGACTTCGCGGCCTTTTTCACGGCCGCGCACGCGGCGGGCGCCTTCACCATCGTGGCGACGGACCTGCTCGCGCTGACCCTGCTGCGCCCGCCGGGCGAGTTCGGGGCGGACGTGGCCGTGGGCTCGGCGCAGCGCTTCGGGGTGCCCCCGGGCTTCGGCGGGCCCCACGCCGGGTTCCTCGCCACCAAGGACGCCTTCAAGCGCCAGATGCCCGGCCGCCTCGTCGGCGTCTCGCGGGACGCGCACGGCGACCCGGCGCTGCGGCTGGCGCTTGGCACGCGCGAGCAGCACATCCGGCGGGACAAGGCGACGTCCAACATCTGCACCGCCCAGGTGCTGCTGGCGGTGATGGCCTCGATGTATGCCGTGTACCATGGCCCCGAGGGCGTGCGGCGGATCGCGCGGCGGGTGCGGAGCCTCACCGACCTGCTCGCGGCCGGCCTGCGGGCGGCGGGGGCGAAGGTGAACGTGGAGCCGACCTTCGACACCCTTACCGTAAGCGGCGTCGCAGCCGCGCGGGTGCACGCGGCGGCGGCCGCCCGGCGTTACAACCTGCGCCCGGTCGACGACTACACCGTGGGCATCACCCTCGACGAGACCTCGACGCTGGAGGAGGTGGCGCTGGTGCTGGGGTTCTTCGCCGAATCGGCCCGTCCGCCCGGCGAACTGGCGGAGCGGGATTACCCGGCGCCGCACGCGCGGACCTCGGCCTTCCTCGCCCACCCGACGTTCCAGCGGTACCACACCGAGCACGAGATGTTGCGCTACCTGCGGCGGCTGGAGGCGAAGGACCTCTCGCTCTGCCACGCGATGATTCCGCTCGGCTCGTGCACGATGAAGCTGAACGCCACCAGCGAGATGTTCCCCGTCTCGTGGCCGGCCTTCGCCCAGTTGCACCCGTTCGCCCCGGCGGAGCAGACGCGCGGGTACCAGCGCCTGTTCCGCGACCTCGAGGCGTGGTTGGCGGAGTGCACGGGCTTCGCGGCGGTGTCGCTGCAGCCCAATGCCGGTTCGCAGGGCGAGTATGCGGGCCTGCTCGTGATCCGGGCCTACCATCAGGCGCGGGGACAAGGGCACCGCCACATCTGCCTGATCCCGACGAGCGCGCACGGCACCAACCCGGCCAGCGCCGTGATGTGCGGCTTCCGGGTGGTCCCGGTGGCGTGCGATGCCCAGGGCAACATCGACCTCGCGGACCTCAACGCGAAGGTGGCCCAGCACAGCCACGAGCTGGCGGCGCTGATGGTCACCTATCCGTCGACCCACGGGGTGTTTGAGACGGCGATCCGCGACATCTGCTCCCTCATTCACGCGCACGGCGGCCAGGTCTACATGGACGGGGCCAACATGAACGCGCAGGTGGGCCTCACTTCGCCGGGCCACATCGGGGCGGACGTCTGCCACCTGAACCTGCACAAGACCTTCTGCATCCCGCACGGCGGCGGCGGGCCGGGGATGGGGCCGATCGGCGTCGCCGCGCACCTCGCGCCCTTCCTCCCGGGCCACCCTTTGGCTCCGGCGGCGGCGGGCGACGAACGGAGGATCGGCCCCGTCTCGGCGGCGCCCTTCGGCAGCGCGAGCATCCTCGTCATCTCGTGGATGTACATCCGGATGATGGGCGGGGCCGGCCTGACCACGGCGACCCGGCGGGCGATCCTCAACGCCAACTACATCGCCCGCCGCCTCGAGGGCCGGTTCCCGGTGCTTTACCGGGGGGCGGGCGGCCTGGTCGCCCACGAGTGCATCATCGACCTGCGCGGCTGGAAGGCGCACGGCCTTGAGGTGGAGGACGCCGCCAAACGGCTGATGGATTACGGTTACCATGCGCCGACGATGTCGTTCCCGGTTCCGGGCACGCTGATGATCGAGCCGACCGAGAGCGAAGCGAAGGCGGAGCTGGACCGGTTCTGCGACGCCCTGATTGCGATCCACGGCGAGATGCAGGCGGTGGCCGAGGGCCGGGCGGACCCGGCGAACAATCCCCTCAAGCACGCGCCCCACACCGCCCAGGTGGTGTGCGCCGACGCGTGGACGCGGCCGTACTCGCGCGAGGTGGCGGCCTTCCCGGACCGGCACACGCGCGCGGCCAAGTTCTGGCCGGCGGTCGGCCGGGTGGACAACGTCTACGGCGACCGGAACCTCGTCTGCTCCTGCGTGGGCAT